>CAMJZA010000028.1 GCA_946410085.1 uncultured Treponema sp.
AGGGTTGACCAGACGACGCAGTTGTAGCCCTTGTTGCGCAGGTAGGCGCCGACGGTGCCGCCGCCGATGCCGACGCAGCGGGCGCTGATGCCGTGTACCGCCTTGAGGGCTTCCGTCAGGTCCCGGACGACCGGGGCATCCTGCGGGGTGGGCAGGGAGCTTTCTGCCTGTACTTCGGACACTTCTACGGTAACGCCGTACTTCGTTTCTATTGCATGGACCCGGCTGCGGACTTCGGCCCGGACTTCGTCGAGCGTATAGCAGGGGTTGATGCGGCAGTCGGCGTAGAAGACGTCTTCGCCGGGGATGATGTTGACCGTCGAAACGTTCGCCTCGTGCATGGTCGGCTGGAAGGTGGAGTAGGGCGGGTCAAAGAGGGAATCCTGCTTGTTGAAGACCTGTTCGAGGCTGTTGATTTTCAGTGCGAGCTCGCTTGCGGCGAGGGCGGCGTTTTTGCCCTGGTCCGGGCGCGAGCCGTGTGCCTGCCTGCCGAGCGTACGGAAGCGGAGCCAGAAGATGTTCTTTTCGGCAATCTCGATCGTCTCGCCCTTTGCGTCTCCCCCGTCGGGAATGAGGATCCGGTCCTCCTTACCGAACAGGTCCAGGTGCTCCCTGACCAGGTACTGCATGCCGTAGACCGAACCGAACTCCTCGTCCGCCATGAACAGGAGCTTTATCGTGTGCTCGGGGATGATGTGCTGCCTGACGAAGGCAAGGGCGGCAAAGACGGAAGAAACCAGTCCCTGCTGATTGTCTTCGACGCCGCGGCCGTAGATTTTCCCGTCTTTTTCAACGACGGTCCAGGGATCGCTTTCCCAGAGCTTCATTGCACCGGTCGGCACGACGTCGAGGTGGGCGCAGAGCCAGATGGCGTAGTCGTCCCGGTTGCCGGGAATCGTTGCAATGAGGTTGGGCCGTATGCCGCTTGAGACCCGGGAATCTTTTGCGTCAAGGCGTTCCAGGCGCGTGATGCCGTTTGCCTTGAGGTAGTTTTCCAGCACCGTCACTTTTGCAAGTTCCCCGTCTCCGCCGCTTTCCGGCGCAAGGGCCTGCTGTGCGGTCAGAATCCGCTCCAGTTCCACCATATCTTTGGTGCTTGATTCGATAAATGCTTTCAGCGCATCAAATTCTTCAGACATATATTTCTCCCGTAAAAGGTTGTGTAAAAGGGTATCCGTGCCGGGGCAGCTACGGGACTCAGAAGGTGATCGGCCTGCTGACCTTCCGTACGAGCGATGCCTTGCTGACGGAGAAGGTGCGTTCCGTTCCGTTGTCGCTGCGCAGCGTCACTTCTGCTTCGCCCTCGTACTTGCTGAACGAAGCGACTTCGCCGAGAAAGGTTCCGTCCTCTTCGCTGCTCGTGAGTTCTATGAGGCATTTGCCGATGACTGCGTTTTCAATGACGTGTACCTTTCCCTGATAGTCCATGCCGGATGCTTCAAGCTTTTCAAAGCGTATGCTTTCCGGCCGCAGCTGGTCTTCCGAGATGATGACCCGCCGGTCAATGCGGGACATGAGGCCGTCCTTCTGCTCCTGGGTAATGCGCATTGCCTGTACCTTTTCCCTGAGGGCGTTGAGCTGTACGTCCTGTTCTGCCTTCAGCTGCCGTTCATCTGCCGCCGCCTTGCCGCTGCTTTCTTCTGCCTGCGCATAGGCGGGCATCTGCGGGTTCTGGCGGAGGGAATAGAAGGTGAAGGCGGACCGGTCCGTTTCCTTCTGTTTTATCTTGCCGATGAAATCCAGCCCGCAGTGCTTGATTGCGTTCTGGGCCATCACGTCGTCCGTAAAGTCAAGGAGAAAGAGGCCGGGCGCAAAGGTTTCGATGATGTGGGACGAAAGGAAGGGGTTCTTCCTGACCCGTATTTCGTTTTCGCCCGAAACCTTGAGGATGTATCCCCGGTAGAGCGATGCGGAAGAGTAGGAGCCGAACCACTCGTCGATCGAAATTTCGAGGTTCTGCGGAATCGGATACTGCGTATACTTTGCGATGACGTCCCGGATTGCCTGGGCGTTCATGCCGAGGTCGAACGCACGCATGGCGGTCTTCCTGCTGATTTCGAAGCTGCAGACCTTGTCGTATTTGACGATGTCGAGGAACTTGATGAGCGGCAGGAAGTTCTGGAATGAAAGGCCGGGCATGACCATGAAGGTAAAGGCGGCATCTATCTTGACCGCCTCGTTCAGTTTCCTGTTCCGGTCCATGCTGCTTTCAAAGAAGGTCGGATTGACGCAGTAGATGGCTTCTCCCTCGCTGTCGCTTCCTTCCCGGACGACATAGCCGAATGCGATTGCGGCGTCCAGTGCCGGTGCGAGCGAGCTGCCTTCGCTTTCCTGCACGGATGTGCTCAGCGGTGAGCCGGCGATGAGCCGCTGAAAGCGGCCCGAGTATGCAGATGATGCCGACAGGCTCCTGTCGCCGCTGTTCTGCTGTATCAGGAATGAAAGCCTGAGCAGGGCTTCCCGGCTGTAATGCCGGTTTTTTGCGCACTGAAGGGTATCGAACAGGAGCTGGGCGGCATCGTACAGGCTGCTCCGGGAGAGGTGGCCCATGTTTGCCGCGCACAGGTAGGCTTTCTGGTAGGGGCTGTCCAAGAGGGAAAAGCTTTCTGCCTTTTTCCAGTCGGCGATGAGCTTCTTGCCGTCGTCGCTGTCGGTGAACATGCCGATGTTGCGGAGGGACTGCAGGAGTACCTGCAGCTGCGCCGTGTCGCCGAACTGTTCTTCCAGTTCTTCCACGCACTTCTTTTTGAGCGTGCCGTCGGCCTTGCTCAGGTCGGGATGGGCAAGCATGTATGCCATGAATGCGGCAACCTTGCCTGCATCGAGGGATTCTGCCTGAACAGGCTGGCCTGCTTTTCCCTGATAGGAGGGCAGGAGGATCCCTATGTCGAGCAGGTCAAACAGCCTGTCTTCGAGCAGGGGATTCAGGCAGAGATAGGGCTTCTTTTTGGGGTCGTCTCCGCCTGCGGAGAATATGAGGAGGCGCTGGAGCAGGTTGTCAAGGTGGACGGCAATCTGCCTGCCGCTTATGGACGGAAAAAAGAAGCGCTCCAGCTTTGCCGGGTCTGCTTCCGGGATGAAGCGGATTGCAGCGAGGAGCTTGAGGTCTATGCCGGTCAGCAGGCGGATGATGCCCTGCTTGGTTTCATCCTTGCGTATGAAGGCGCTCAGGGATTCTATCAGGTCCTGCTTGTTGTAGGGGGTGCGGACTTCGCCGAGGTAAATTCGGATGAGGTCAAAGAAGGTTTCCTCGCTGAGCGTGGCGAGGTATTTCCTCCAGCTCAGTACCCGTTCAACCCGGGCTGCCTTCTGGGAATCCTCTTTTGCCCTTCCTGCATGCAGCGGACGGTCGTTCAGCATAGTGCCTCCTTTGTCTCGCTGTCTGCCAGGGCGAGGCTGCTTTCGTCTGTATAGCGGAGAATCCGGTAGGAGTAACCCTGCTCTGCAAGGAACTTCTGCCTGTTGGATCCGAAATCTTCTTCCACGGTGTTCCGCGTAATGAGCGTGAAAAAGCGGCTGGTCCGCTCCTTGGGCCGGAGAATCCTGCCGAGCCGCTGTGCTTCTTCCTGCCGGGAGCCGAAGCTGCCGCTGATCTGTATTGCCATGCTTGCGTCGGGCAGG
This sequence comes from uncultured Treponema sp., assembly GCA_946410085.1. GTDB lineage: Bacteria > Spirochaetota > Spirochaetia > Treponematales > Treponemataceae > Treponema_D. The sequence continues at coordinate 3,622 of CAMJZA010000028.1, forward strand.
TCTATGGCGAAGTTTGCGACCTTGCTGACGACGAGGACTTTAATCTTTCCCTGCCGGAAGTCGCTGTATATCTGGTCGCGGTCTGCATTGGGCGTCTTTCCCGTGATGATCGGTGCGCCGAGCATCACGGCAATGTCCTTGAGCTGGTTCAGGTACTGGCCGATGATGAGGATTTTGTCTTCCGGGTAGCGCTGGACCAGCTGCGATACCACCTGCGCCTTGACGGGGTTCTCGCTTGCCAGCCGGTGCTTCTGCCGTGCTCCGGCAACCGCGTATTCGATTTCGCTTGCTTCCGGCATGTCCAGGCGGATTTCGATGCAGAGGGCACTCGCAATCCAGCGGTTCTTTTCCAGTTCCTTCCAGGGCACGTCGTAGCGCTTGGGTCCGACGAGGCTGAATACCTGGCCTTCGCAGCCGTCCTCCCGGACAAGGGTCGCCGTGAGGCCGACCCGCCGCACGGCCTGCAGTTCCGCCGTGACGCGGAATACCGGGGCGGGGAGCATGTGTACTTCATCGTAAATCACGAGGCCCCAGTTGTTTTCCCGGAAGAGGGAGAAGTGGGGGTAGGGGCTTTCCTTGTCCGGCCGCCAGGTGAGTATCTGGTAGGTTGCGACGGTGACGCTCTTGATTGTCTTCTGCTCGCCGGTGTATTCGGCAATCTGCTCTGCCGTCAGGTTCGTCTTGTCGAGCAGCTCGTTGATCCACTGGTGGACGGCGCTGATGTTCGTCGTGAGGATGAGGGTATTCGTCTTAAGCAGGGACATGATTTTCATGCCGACAATCGTCTTGCCCGCACCGCAGGGAAGGACAATCGTGCCGAATCCAGTTCCGCTGCCCCTGTCGCCGACGAGGGCTTCCGCCGCCGCCGCCTGATAGTCGCGGACGCTGAAGGCCTGCCCGGACAGGCTCGTTCCGCGCAGGCGGATGTCGAGCGGTTCGCCGTCCTTGAGCGGCACGTCGTCCTTGACGGGCCAGCCGAGCTGGAGCAGTTTTTCCTTGATGATGCCGCGGTCGGTTAAGTGCAGGAGAAAGCAGCAGTTCTTTTCGGTGTCGCTCAGGCCGGGCTGCCGTGCGTCCGCTCCGCCTGCGTCATAGGAGCTTTCGGTCAGGAACTTCATGGCGGCGGGATTCGCTGCGATTTCCCGGTAGACGGCGGGGGAATTGGAGACGAGGTAGAGCCATTCTTCCTTCATTCCGTCCTTTTCGCAGACGGGGCCGGGGACAAGGCGCAGGCGTCCAAAGCGTTCCGCCGTTTCTGTAATCCATGCCGCCACTGCCTGGGGCAGCTCATAGCGGGAATAGTCCGCAAGGACTTCGGTAACCTGTCTGCTTGTGAAGCCGGCGCTCGCCGCGTTCCACAGGGAGAGGGGGCTGATCCGGTAGGTGTGCAGGTGCTCCGGGGAACTGACGAGCTCCGCGAAGGGGATGAGTGCCGACGCACATTCCTTTGCCCGGGGGGCGTGGACGTCGAGCAGCAGTGTCCGGTCTGACTGAATGATGAGCGGGTTGTCTCCCTGTGGCATAGCAGTCAATTATATAGAGGATGGCGAAAATATGCAAGAAAGCAGAAGCGATTCCCCGGGCAGGACGGGGGCTTGGGAAAAGTCGGACGGTCGACAAGAACGGCAAATGGTGTTATAATAACGGGCAAAACTTGAATTGTCTGCCAGGGAGTGTCCTGTATGCTGAATGTACGCTTATTCCGGCTTCTTTCCCGATCCTGTTTCCTCGCCCTGTCGGTGCTGCTTTTCGGCACGGTCGTTTCCTGTCCCGGTACCGGTACCAGCATCAATATGGAAGATAATCCTTATACGGGGGGGGGTACTTCGCCGAGCGTTGGGAGCGGCGGTTCAGGCAGTTTTAGCGGCGGTTCGGGCGGTACTTCGAATATCGGCAGTTCAATGGACTTCCTGAGCAATTTCAATGCGGGCGATGTTGCCAGCATTGTTGCGCGTTTTTCCAGCGGCAGCACGGGAAGCGGGACCGGTGAGGGGGCAAATATCGTAATCATGTCTGCGGCGGACTTGGGGCTTCCCGCAGGCGGTACAGTCACGCTGACCATCAGCGAGCTCGGCTATGCAAAAACTGCTGTCGCGGATGCAAACGGCATGGTCAGTTTTGCCGTTCCCCCCATAGAGACGGGGATAACGGTGACGGTAGGATTGTCCGTGAACGATTCGGACGGCTTTGTCATTTTCTCCGGCAGCCAGACACAGGTGGTTGACGACGGCTGCAATATGGAAGTCAAGCTTGTACGGCAGGGCTGGTCCATCCCGGACTTTACCGTGCAGGTGACTGCTCCGGCAACCCTGACTTCCAGTCCGGACGGGGCGGGCGGTACGGTCTATCTGGTAACCGATTCCGACATGACGGGAAAGAGCCTTAGCTTTCAGGCTGTGCCCGGCGACGGGGGCAGCTTTCCTGCGGAAACGACCTTTACGTGGTCCTTTGACGCTGCAGGCACGCAGACCGGCATTCAGGAGTCCGCAACGCTTTCTGCCGTTGCAGGGGGCGGTACGACGGCACCGCTGACCGAAACGACGTATACCGTGTCCTGTATGGCAACCTGCGGTGAGCGGTCCAAGGGACCGCGGACGGCAGCGGTCAAACTGAACTTCTATCTGACACCGGATGGCCTTGATTCATTCATAGCGGGCAGCGTTCCCCACGGCAATGCTGACAGTCCCACTGTGCTGCCGCCGGTAGTGTTCGGGTCCAGTCCCTCGATGAACCCGATATCTCTTGCCTTAAGCCCTCTTACGGACCAATACGTGGACCTGTCCGGGACGGTCCTGCCGGAGGACATCGGGACTCTGTTGCTCGGATTCTACAACAGTAAAACTCTGGTGAAGGCACCGGTTTTACCTGCCAGCGCGACTGATTTGGGGTCCTGCTTCTCCGGCTGCACAGCCCTGACGACTGCTCCTGTCATTCCTGCCGGAGTGTCTTCTATGCAATACTGCTTCTCCGGCTGCACAGCCCTGACGAGTGCTCCGGTTATCCCTGCCGGTGTAACTGATATGCAAGGCTGCTTCTCCGGCTGTACAGCCCTGACGGCTGCCCCGGTTATCCCTGCAGGTGTGACTAACATGAAGTCCTGCTTCTCCGGCTGCACGAACCTGAGCGGTACCGTTATCATCAACGCTACCGGTGTTACTGACTGGACGAATGCATTTCTTACTGTTGATGCAAGCAAGATAACGGCAATAAAGGTGCGCGATGCGGCAACGAAAACTGCCTTGCAAAGTGCAATTTCCAATGCTGCCCTTAAGGCAAAGGTGCTTGCCCCCGGCGACCCCGGCTATTGATGCCCGGCAGGCATGGCGCGCTTCCGGATTTCGTGCTATACTGATGGCATTGCGAACATGCAAGGAGGTGTGCCATGCCGCTTGTCGGGGCGTTTATGGTGCCGCATCCCCCGCTCATCGTCGCCGAGGTGGGGAAGGGCGGGGAAAAAGAGGTGCAGGCGACGGTTGACTCTTACCGCGCGGTGGCGGCAGAAATTGCCCGGTTTGCGCCCGAGACGATTATCGTCTCCTCTCCCCACAGCATCATGTATTCGGACTATTTTCATATCTCACCGGGCAGCGGGGCACAGGGGAGTTTTGCCCGCTTCGGCGCACCGCAGGTTGCCTTCAGCGAACGCTATGACACGGAGCTTGTCGCCGCTATCCGCCGGGAGGCTGCCGCCGCATCGCTCAGGGCGGGAACGGACGGCGAGAAAGATCCGGCGCTCGACCACGGGACGATGGTGCCCCTCTATTTCGTGCGGCAGTGCTATACGGACTTCAGGCTCGTCCGCATCGGTCTTTCGGGGCAGTCCTACCGGGAGCACTACCGGCTCGGCCAGTGCATTCAGCAGGCAGTGGAAGCGCTGAGACGGCGGGCTGTGTTCATTGCAAGCGGAGATCTCTCCCACAAGCTGTCCGCGTCTGGACCCTACGGCTTTGCGCCGGAAGGACCGGAGTATGACCGGCGGATTATGGATGTGATGGCCCGTGCGGACTTTGGAGCCCTCTTTGACTTTGACGCTGACTTCTGCGACAGGGCTGCCGAATGCGGGCACCGGTCCTTCATCATCATGGCGGGAGCACTGGACGGCGTTTCCGTAAAAGCCCGCTGCTATTCCCATGAGGGGACGACCGGCGTGGGCTATGGCATCTGCAGCTACCTGCCGGCGGACCCCGGTGCCGGCGGAGACGGCAGCCGGGAGTTTCTGGTGCAGTACGAGGCGAAGGAGCAGAAGCGGCTTGCGGAAAAACGCCGGAGGGAGGATGTGTACGTCCAGCTTGCCCGGCGTACGGTGGAACTGTATACGAAGGAAGGCTCGGTGCCCCGCGTGGAAGGCGGCCGCGCCCTGTTCCCGGACGGAACGGAGCTTGCCCTGCCCGAGGATATGCTTGTCCGGCAGGCGGGCATCTTCGTGTCACTCCACCTGGACGGGCAGCTCCGGGGCTGCATCGGGACAATCGGTGCAACCGAGCCTTCCATTGCGGAAGAAATCGTGCACAATGCCGTGAGTGCCTGCAGCCGGGATCCCCGCTTTGACCGGGTGCGGGAGGGAGAGCTTTCTTCCATTGAGTACAGCGTGGACGTGCTCGGTCCCGTCGAGGCAATCAGTTCGCCCGAACAGCTGGACGTGAAGCGCTACGGGGTCATCTGCAGCAAGGGGAGCAGGCGCGGCCTGCTTTTGCCCAATCTGGACGGCGTGGATACCGTTGACCGGCAGATTGAGATTGCCTGCCGCAAGGGGGGCATTTCGCTTTCGGAGCAGCCTGACCTGTCCCGCTTTGAAGTCGTGAGGCACTATTAGCATGGCGGCGGTCTGTGAGACCTGCTTCCGCCGCTGCAGCCTTGCAGAAGGGCAGGCCGGATTCTGCCGTGCCCGCGTGAACCGGGGCGGTTCCGTCGTTCCGCTCGCCTACGGGCGGATCAGTTCGATTGCGCTTGACCCGATTGAAAAGAAGCCCCTCGCCCGCTTCATGCCGGGGAGCCGCGTGCTTTCAGTCGGCGGCTGGGGTTGCAACATGCGCTGCGCCTTCTGCCAGAATTACGGGATTTCCCAGCGCGGGCCGGCAGGCGGGGATGGACCGCTTTCTTCGGATGCGGCGGGACCACAGGGCGAGTCCGGGCAGGCGGGCGGTGGATCGGGCCGGGAGCCGGACGGCATGCTGCTTTCCCCGGAAGAGCTGTGTGCCGAAGCGCTTGCCCTGCGTTCCCGCGGCAGCATCGGTGTTGCCTATACCTACAACGAGCCGCTCGTTGCCTGGGAGTATGTGCGGGACTGTGCCCGGCTGCTGCATCAGGCGGGCATGAAGAACGTCATCGTGACGAACGGCTGCGTGCTTTCCTCCGTGCTGGAGGAGCTGCTTCCCTATACGGATGCGCTGAACATAGACCTCAAGTGCTTTTCTGACGCTTCATACCGGGCACTCGGCGGCGATTTTGAAAGCGTCAGACAGACCATTGCCCGCTGTCATGCCGCCGGCTGTCACGTGGAACTGACGACCCTCATCGTTCCGGGCTTTAATGACGGCGAAGCGGAGCTGGCGGCGGAGGCTGCCTGGATAGCCTCGCTTGACCGGACCATTCCCCTGCACCTGACCCGCTTTTTCCCCCGCTGGCAGCTGTCGGACCTGCCTCCGACGCCGCTGGACAGCCTGTACCGCCTTGTTGAGCTTGCCCGCCGGGAACTGACGGACGTCGTGCCGGGGAACGTCTAGGGGTCTTTCCGCGAGCCTCCTTCCGGAGACTGTCCGTGCTTCTGAAACTGCTTCCGCCGAATTCTAAGAATTTTTTTATTTTTCATTTGACAAATGATATTTTCTGGTTGATAATAATATGTATCGGGTTGATGTGATTTATATCAATTTCACTTCAATTTCTTTAATGCGGAGGAATTATGAAAAAGATTTTGGGAATTCTGATGTCGCTGGCCGTTCTTGGTCTGGCATTCACGGGTTGTTCCAAGAAGGACGCTTCGGGAGCTGCATCTTCCGGCTCGTCTTCAAGCTCAGCTTCAAGCTCAAGCTCATCCGGCAGCAGCTCTGCCGCTGCAACGACGAGCAAAGACGGCGACATCCTGATCGGTGTCTCCATCTGGAGCTCAACTGATACGCTCGGAAGCCAGTGCAAGCGCATCCTCGATGCCGCTGCAAAGGCATTGGGCGTCAAGGTCATGTATGTGGATCAGGGCCATATCTCTGAGCAGGTTACGGCATCTGCAGAAACGCTCTGTGCTGCCGGTTGTGACGGTATCATCATCTGTAACTCAGCTTCTGCCGAGATGACGTCTGTCATCAACACCTGTACGCAGAACAAGGTCTATGTTGCCCAGTTCTTCCGCATCATCAGCGAAGAAACGAACCCGAACGAGTACAAGCTTGCCCAGAACTCTCCCTACTATGTCGGAGCAGTCCATGAGGACGAGGTTGAGAACGGAAAGCAGCTCGTGACGATTCTTGCAAAGAGGGGCTGCCGCAAGATTGCTCTTGAAGGCTGGGAAGCCGGAGACGCAACCTTCCTGCTCCGTTGGGAAGGATACAAGGCTGGCGTGAAGCTTTGGAACCAGCAGAATGCAAGCGATCAGGTCACCCTGCTTGAGCCCCAGTACGGCGGAACGACGTCTGATACCGGCCGTGCAACGGCAGAGGCTATCATCAATGCGAATCCGAACGTCGATGCCCTCATCGTCGCCGGTGGTGGTGGAGATACGCTCGTTGGAGCTCTTGCTGCAATCGAGTCTATGGGACGCAAGGGAAAGATCGCCGTTGTTTCTACGGACTTCCTCGCCGACCTCGACGAGCAGCTCGCTTCCGGCGGAATGGCTGCTGAGTCCGGCGGACACTACTGTGACCCGCTCTTTGCATTCATGCTCGTCTACAATGCAATCAAGGGCAACTACAAGGTTCCGACGGACAACTTCTATGAAGTTAAGTTCCCCTACCTCTATGTTGCTTCTTCAAAGGACTACGAAGCATACGCGACCTACTTCGTCAATGACCTGCCCTACAACGCAAAGGAACTGCAGGAGATGGCAAGCCTTTCACTGGATGACCTCTCCGCTACGGCCGGAAAGCTCTCCATCGAGGATGTCAAGAGCCGCAGGTAGTCTGTTCCTGTAGTAGCGAAAAAACGATTTGAATCAGTCGGATCTGCCGTTTGGAATGCATGCAGATGTTTCCAAACGGCAGTTGTTTCAAAAAAGCTTTGCTTTTCTATATTATATAACGTTAACACGTATTTTAGGAATCATAACATGGCTAACGACGTCGCAAGCGTTCCGGGAGGAGCGTTTGAAAAATTTAAGAAAGGGCGTTTCTTCGGTGTAAGCGTCCTTTTAGTGCTGACGGTGGTTTTCTGGGCATTGTTCAAACTCCTTTCGCCGTCAAACTTCGGAACTGCCCACTTGATGGGTGATTACCTGCAGACCTGTATCCAGTACGCCGTCGGCGGCTGCGGTTTCTATTTTATTGTCGTGATGGGACTGTTCGATTTCAGTATTGGAGCGAACATTGTCCTTTCTTCCCTTGTCGGGGTTCTGCTTTCCCGTACGATGGGCTACTTTGGCCTTATTGCGGGATGCCTTCTGTGCGGAGCCATGATCGGCGCCTTTAACGGTTTCTTCTATTCAAAGCTGCGGATACCGTCGATGATCGTTACCGTCGGTCTGATGCTCATACTGGAAAGCGTTGCCAACTATGTCGTCGGTCTGGATAAGTCCGGCTTCCCCGGCAAGCTGACCAATGCAAAAATGCTTGCCTTTAACCATGCTCCCTGGAATTTCGTCGTCGCGATTGCGGCCTTCCTGCTGATGGTCTTCCTGCTGCGCTTTACGCGGATCGGAACCTACTGCAATGCAATCGGCAGCAATGAAGCGGTTGCGAAAAACATGGGAATTAATGTTGAAAAATATAAGTTCATCGGCTTTGTCCTGCTTCACTTCTTTGTGGGCATCATGGCCCTGCTGACCGTCAGCTACGGAAAGGGTATGCTTGCGGTTACGGGAATGTCTTCGATGGACCGGAACTTCCGTCCGCTCATGGGAACCTTCTTCGGCATTGCGTTCAAGAAGTACGGCTGTCCGGTCACGGCAATCATACTCGGAGAGTTCATCATCGTGATGATCTTTAACGGACTGGTTGCACTTGATGTTCCGACGACGATTAACGACTTTGTAACCGGAGCGGTTCTCCTTGCAATCGTTACCCTTACCAACCGCGGCGTGAAAGGCTCGGTCGTCAAATAAGGGAGGGCGAGATGGCAGATATTTTATTGCGGGCAGAACACATAACGAAACACTTCGGCCTTACCGCGGCCGTCAAAGACGTAAGCCTTACCTTTAACCGGCATGAGATTCACGGGCTGATCGGAGAGAACGGATCGGGAAAGTCGACCTTCTCTTCCATGCTCTGCGGCATCCATTCCATAACCGAGGGAAAGTTCTTCCTTGACGGTAAGGAACTTCATGTCAAGAGCCAGGTTGAAGCAAACCGGGCTTCCGTTGCAATCATCGTGCAGGAAATGGGAACCCTGCCGGGCCTGACAGTCGCCGAGAATATCTTCCTCGGTGAAGAGGATAAGTTCATGACGGGACCGGTCAAGAATTCCTCTGCAATGAACAGGGAAGCGCAGCGGATTCTTGATTCCTACGGCTTTAATTTCATAAAGGCGAATACGATGATCGACCACTACAGCTTTGAGGAGCGCAAGCTGGTCGAAATCGTCAAGGCGACCTATTTTAACCCGAAGATCCTCGTCGTTGACGAAACGACGACGGCATTGAGTCATGACGGACGCGAAGAGCTGTTCAAGGTCATGAACCGGATGCGGGATCAGGGCAGCTGCGTCATCTTCATCTCCCATGACCTTGAAGAGGTTCTGGAGCACACGGATCAGGTTTCAATCCTCCGTGACGGCGAGCTGGTCAAGACCGTGAACAGTAAGGAAGTCAACAGCGACGACCTGAAGCGCGAGATGGTCGGCCGCGAACTGGGCAACCGCTACTACCGCACGGACTACGACGGTTCCTTCGGAGAGGAAGTTGTCATGTCCGTCAAGAACGTCAGCGTGCCCCACGAGTTTGAGAACATCAGCCTGGATCTGCATAAGGGCGAAATCCTCGGCATCGGCGGTCTGTCCGAATGCGGCATGCACGAGCTGGGCAAGGCGGTGTTCGGTGCTTCCTACGGCCGGACGGGTTCCGTTACGCTTGCTGACGGCTATCCCGTTAACGACATCAGGGGCGCAATCCGGCATAACATTGCCTATGCGTCGAAGGACCGCGACAACGAGTCCGTCGTCATTGCGGACAGCATCTGCGAGAATATCTGTCTGCCGTCGCTCGACAAGCTTGCAAACCACGGCTTCCTGCAGCACAAGAAGTATGCCGCCTTTGCGGATCAGTACGCACGGCAGATGAGTACCAAGATGACCGGGGTCAAGCAGTATGTCTCGGAGCTTTCCGGCGGAAACAAGCAGAAGGTTGTTCTTGCCCGCTGGATCGGACGGGATTCCGACATCCTCGTTCTGGACAGTCCGACGCGCGGAATTGACGTGAAGGTTAAGGCTGACATTTATGCCCTGATGACGAACTTGAAGAAGCAGGGGAAGTCAATCATCATGATTTCCGAGGAGCTGCCGGAGCTTTTGGGTATGAGCGACCGTATTCTGATAATGAAAGACGGTAAGGTGAACGGGGAGTTCAGCAGAAGCGAAAGCCTCGGCGAGAAAGACCTCATAGCCAAGATGATTTAAGGATGGGAAAAATGGCAGATACAGTAATGGCAAATCGTTTTAAACTGAAAAGCACGCTGAGGAACTTCGGTCCGCTCCTGGGCTTTGTGGGAATCCTCGTGCTCTTTTCCATATTGACCGGAGGAAAGATTATTCAGCCGAAGAACCTGAGCCTGATGTTGAGTCAGGTCTTCGTTCTGATGATTGCTTCGACCGGCGTATTCTTTGTCATGACCGTCGGCGGCCTTGATTTTTCACAGGGCTCCATACTCGGTCTTGCTTCGATAATCTTCTGCTGGGTATCGCAGTTCAGCATACCGCTGGCAGTTCTTGCCTCCGTTGCGGCAGGTGCGGCGATGGGAGCCTTTAACGGTTTCTTCCACGTCAAGTTCAAGATAGCCTCGTTCATCGTTACGATGTGTTCCCAGTATTTCTTCCGCGGCCTGTGCAAGTACATTACCACCGCAGGTCCGGTTCCGGCGAGCATCGAGGTTCTTTCGCTCGACAAGACCTGGTTCAAGATGGTGCTCATGCTCATCGTCCTGATAGTGGCGTTCATCGTCTGGCACTATACCCGCGTCGGTTTTGACCTGCGAGCGATCGGTGCCGGTGAGACGGCGGCGCGCTTTTCCGGCTGCCGGCCGGACTTTACGAAGTTCATCGTCTATGTTGCCTCGGGTGCGATTACGGGATTTGCTTCCTTCATAAACGTTGTCCGCGTCGGCAGCATTACGGGAACGGCGGGACGGCAGCTTGAAACGCAGATCCTGATTGCGCTCGTTCTGGGCGGCATGCCGATTTCCGGCGGTGCAAGGGCGCGTTTCTCGAACATCATCATCGGAACGCTGACCTACTGCGTGCTGGAAAAGAGTCTCCCGATGGTATTCCCGGTTTCGGCGACCCAGCAGCTCGTCAAGGGAATTATCTTCCTTATCGTCGTTGCTCTGACGATAGACCACGAGTCACTCAAGGTCATAAAATAACCTTCTGGTTTGCGGCATGCTGTGCGTATGACAAAGAGCTGGATTGTTCCGTCGGCCGCTCCGTCAGCCTCCACGGGGGAGCGGCTTGACGCCTTCCTGCGCGAGCGAATTCCTCCGCTCCTGCCGGAAGGCACGGCTCTTTCCAACGCAAAGCTACGCCGCTTTATCATTGCGGGGGGGATTTGGGTAGACGGCAGGGAGTGCCGCCGTCCTGCTTTTATCCTTCGCCCCGGCAGCCGGGTCCGGGCAGAGATTGACCTGGAACGGCTCTTCTACGAAAAAGATCCCGGCGATATTGATTTTACCCTGACAGAACAGGATGTACTCTTTGAAGATGACAGTATCATAGTCGTCAATAAGCCTGCATTCCTGCCGAGCGAGGGAACGGTCGTCGAAGGGCGGGGCAGCATGCACCGTGCCGTCATAGACTACCTGTGGCGCAGGAACCCTTCGCTGCGGAATCCGCCCTATGCGGGCATCATGCACCGGCTTGACCGTGAGACGAGCGGTGCCCTCCTGTTTACAAAGACGCGGCAGGTGAACAAGGCCGTTCATGATGCCTTTGAAGGGCATCTGGTCAAGAAGTGTTACCGGGCGGTGACAGGCTGCAGCAGGCAGGAACGCCTTGCCGGGCTTGAGCTGCCCTGCAGGTTCAGCGTCGACAATTTCATCGGCAGGGTCAGCCCGAAGGGGCAGGCCTGCCGGATGGGGGAGCTTGCCCCGGAGCGGGGCGGCCTGCATGCGCATACGGACTTTACGCTGGTGTGCGGGAAGCCGCAGGAGCCGCCGTCCCCGCACCAGCCGCTGTCCCCGCAGAAGCCGCAGGGCGACGGGCTGTACTACTTTGACTGCCGGCTGGGGACCGGCCGTACCCACCAGATCCGCCTGCATCTGGCGCTTTCCGGCTTCCCGATTGTCGGCGATGAGCTGTACGGCGGCAGGCCGGGTTTTGCCGAAAACGGCGGAAGAATCATGCTGCACGCCCGCCTGCTTGCCTTTCCGCATCCGGTCACGGGAGAAATGGTCTCCTGTGAGGCGCCCCTGCCGGCCCTCTTTGCCCCTTCATGCTGAAGCCCGGTGCCGCCGGCTCCCTCCCTTTTCATGCACGGGCATTTTGTGATATAATCACGGGAAATGACCTTTCTTTTTCTGTCCTGGAGGGACATTCGCAATCCCAAGCGCGGCGGGGCCGAAGTCTATACGCATGAACTCATCAAGCGGCTGGTCCAAAAAGGTCATCGGGTTGTCCATTTTTCCCCCCGTGCGAAGGGCCTGCAGAAAAAAGAGCTGCTTGACGGCATCCTGTACTTGCGGCAGGGGAATATCCTCAGCGTCCTGCTGTATGCGGCGTGTTTTTACCTGTCCCACCGCCGCCGTTTTTCCTACGTCGTTGATCAGTGCAACACCCATCAGTTTTTTACGCCTTTTTATGTTGAGCGGGCCAAACGGATTTTCTTGATCCATCAGCTCACGCGCGAAATCTGGCATATTCAGGCGGGCTGGCCGCTGAGCTTAGTCGGGCGGCTGTGCGAGACGCCCTGGCTCCGCCTGCACCGGAAGGATTGGACCGTGACGGTTTCCCAGTCGACGAAGGACGATTTGCTTGCCGTTGGCTTTGCGGCAGAGCGGGTGTGCATTGTGCCGAACGGGATTGCCCACGAGGCAGCTGCCTTTGAACAGCTTGCCGCCAAAAGCGAACCGCCGTATTTCGTGTATATGGGGCGCTATGCGCGGTACAAGGGCATTGACGACAGCATCCGTGCCCTTGCGCTCGTAAAGCAGGCATTTCCGCAGGCCCGGCTCGTTCTCCTGGGAAAGCCGGATGAAACATATATACAGGGAACGCTGACTGCCCTCTGTTCATCGCTCTCCCTTTCAATCGGGACGGCCGAAGAAAGCGATGTATTCGTAAAGGGCTTTGTAGACGAGGAGTCGAAGTTCGACATCATCGGCCGGGCGCGCGCCCTCCTGTTCCCGTCCCAGCGGGAAGGCTGGGGCATTATCGTGACGGAGGCGAGTGTTTCCGGTACACCGGCGATTGTCTACAACTCTCCCGGCTGCCGGGATGCGGTTGCCATGGGGCAGGCCGGCTACCTGTGCCGGTCAAACTCTCCCGCTGCGCTTGCCGCCTTTATGGAAGAAACCCTGCGGGCGGAAGATTCCTATCAGCAGATGCGGAAAAAGGCCTGGGAGTTCTCGCGGCAGTTCAGCTATGACAAGACCCTGGCGGAATTTGAGGCAGCGCTTGCAAAAATGACGGGAAAAGCGGCACCCGGCGGGGCGACATTGCCCGGCAGGGCGTCTGTGCCCGGCGAAGCAACGTCTTGCGGCCGGACGTCATCTTGTGGCGAAGCGACATCTTCCGGCGGGGCGTCCTGATGCCGGTGGACATCCCGCGGAAAAACAACTTTACCCTCATCCGCTGCATCCTTGCGTCCGTTGTCCTGGTCCGGCACTGCATGGACTCATCGCTGCAGGCCTGTTTTGTACCGGTCAAGGCTTTCTTTGAGTCGCAGGATGCTGTCTGCCTCTTTTTCGTGATAAGCGGCCTCCTCGTTACGGCGAGCTGTGAGCGCAGTCCGTCATGGCAGGCCTATGCCGGCAAACGCCTGCGGAGAATCTTTCCCCTCTACCTGACCGCCGTCATCGGGGCTGCCCTGATCCTCTGTCTTGCGTCGAGCCTGCCTGCCGCCCGCTATTTTACGGATTCCCGCTTCTGGAAATACCTGTTCTGGAACAGCCTGACCTTGAATTTCATGCAGCGGACCCTGCCGGGAGTCTTTGAAGGAAATCCCTATAACGCATCCGTGAACGATGCGCTCTGGACGGTCAAGATAGAGCTGTTCTTTTACGCCTGCCTGCCCCTGCTCTGCCGCATAGTGCAGCGGCTGAAGGACCGGTGGAAGCAGAACGGCTTCCTGGTGTTCCTCTATGTCCTTTCCTTTGCCTACCGGCTGCTGTGCCGGAAGCTTGCTTCCGTGCTCGGTATCCCCGTGCTGAATACGCTTGCCCTGGAAGCCCCCGGCTACCTCGGCCCCTTTGTCCTGGGAATGCTCTGCTATTATAATTTTGACCGTTTTTCCCGTTTCCGTTCCGGCCTGCTGCCCTTCTGCGCTTTTGTGCTCTGCCTCCTGCTTGTCATTCCTGCAAACTGCGGTGTGACGGGCAGGATACCTGACGGCATTAAATATATCCTGCTGGCGTATGCCTGCCTGTATGCGGCATTTTCTGCATCCTTTCTGCATGACAGCTTTCAGGGGCCGGACTGCTCCTATGCCGTGTACCTCTTTCATTTTCCCCTGCTCCAGTGGATGATACACTGCGGCCTGTTTGCTGCGGCCCCCTGGCTGTCGCTCTACCTCTGCCTTGCTTCGACCTTTGCGCTTGCCCTTGCGGCGACACTGGCGGAGAAAGGGCTGGGCGCTTTTTTTGCAGGGCTCTTGAGAAAGGAGGCAAATATCGCTACACTTGTACGGGTTGACTATGGAAGCTGAAATTTCACAGAACATAATAGACGAGTGCGCGAAATATATCGCCCTCTGCAGGGAAGAGGCTGCCCGGAGGATCGTGGGGCAGAAGGAAGTTATCGACGGCATCCTGACAGCCGTGATTTCCGGCGGCCATATCCTGCTGGAAGGTGTTCCCGGTCTTGCGAAGACGCTGGCGGTCAGGACCTTTGCGGAAATGTCCGGGCTTGAGTTCAAGCGGATACAGTTTACCCCCGATCTGCTGCCTGCGGATGTAACGGGTACCCTGATTTACGAGCAGTCAAACGGTCGTTTCCTCGTGCATAAGGGACCGGTGTTCGCGAATGTCGTCCTTGCGGACGAAATAAACCGTGCTCCCGCGAAAGTGCAGTCAGCCCTGCTTGAGGCGATGGCCGAACGGCAGGTGACGATCGGTGAGAATTCCTACCGACTCGCCCAGCCCTTTTTCGTCCTTGCGACGGAAAACCCGATTGAACAGGAGGGAACCTACAGCCTGCCGGAGGCAGAACTGGACCGCTTCCTGATGAAGATTGTCGTCGGCTATCCGACTGCGGAAGAAGAGGCAAAGATAGTCCGTTCCAACGGCCATGCCCTTGACATTCCGGTCAGGAAGGTGTTTCCGGTCGAGGTAATCCATAAGTGCCGCGAGGCGATTGAAAAAATCAGCTGCGACGATAAGATCTACAACTACATCGTTTCAATCGTGCTTGCAACGAGGCCCTCAAAGGAAAAGCAGCGTGACCGGGCACGGAACGGCATTGAGCGCTATATTTCATTCGGTGCATCTCCCCGTGCGGGCATCGCCCTGCTGCGCTGCGCAAAAGCAGCCGCGCTCTTCAACGGGCGGGGCTTCGTGCTGCCGGAGGATGTCCAGGCCGTCTGCAAGAGCGTCCTCCGCCACCGGCTGGTCCTGAATTATGAGGCTGCGTCCGACGGCATTACGCCCGATGACCTCATCGAGAAGATTGTGTCCCTGATGCCCTTACCGTAACGCGGTCAGTCATGGTCTTGGAATCGGGTCGATGAAGCCGTATGGACGATCGTATGAACGATAAGAGTTCCCTGTCAAAGAAAGCCAGCCTCCTGCATCTGAATGCCCTTTCCCTCGCTGACGGGATGCGCAGCGGTGCGTTCCGGTCCCTCTACAAGGGGCAGGGGCTTGACTTCAACGGCGTCCGTGAGTACCTGCACGGCGATGATGTGCGGGCAATTGACTGGAATGTGACGGCCCGGATGGGCAAGCCCTTCGTAAAGGTCTTTGATGAGGAACGGGAACTGGACGTCTTTCTGATTCTGGATACCTCCCTTTCTATGCGCTTTGCGGGCGGAAAGGTTTCCCGGATTGAAAAGGCGCTGGAATGTGCAAGCCTCCTGACCCTTGCCTCGCTCCGCAATGCATCTCCCGTCGGGGCGGTTCTCTTTGATTCCGAGATACATTTTTCCTTTGCGCCCGAATACGGCAGGGACCATGCGATGCTGCTGCTGTCCCGCTTTGACAGGTTTGCCGGTGCCGGCGGCCTTCCCTATCAGGCAAAGGAGCAGGGGTCCTGCATGGAAAATGCGTTGAACGGAGCCATGAAGTTGCTCAAGAAGCGGACCCTGGTCATGATTTTTTCGGATTTCAGGATGCAGGGCTATTTTAATGCCTTCGGCCGCCTCTGCCAGAAGAACGATGTCATTGCCGTCCGGCTCTGCGATGATCTGGACCAGAAGCTTCCTTCCGCCGGCACCCTGCTTTTCAATGATATGGAAAGCAGGCACCGGACTTACCTTCCGACATCGTCCCGGGCTTTTAAGAGCGCATGGCTTGCCGACAAGCAGCAGGGCATTGCCCTGTGGAAACGCGAATGCATTTCCCGGGGCGGCATCCCCCTCGTCCTGAGCATCGAGAAGGATTCCTTTGCCCAGCTGCAGGCCTTTTTCAGTGCAAGGAAGGGGCTATGAGTTTCCTGTCCGGACGGTCTGTTTTCCCCGTCTCTCTCCTGCTTGCGCTTGCTGTCCTTGGGGGGGCGGTCGCCGTGCTGCCGCTTTCTGCGCAGGAGTCACAGCAGCGGGGGACGTTTACGCAGATCCTGATTCCCAAGGAAGTCTACGTGGGCGATACTGCCCAGCTCAGCTGCAGTTTTCAGAGTTCCGTCGATCTGTATGCCCTGGCGCAGGAGGGCGGGGGAGCGTCCCGGATAGAAGGCGGTATCCTGTACTTTGACCTGTCCGACGGTGTCTTTGCTGCGATGGAACCGTCCTGCAGCGTGACCCAGCTCAGCCTGCGGCAGGTCGGCATGACCTATACGCTTGTCCTGAACTTTATTCCCTGGCGGCCGGGAGCGCTTACCTTCCTGCCGCTCGATCTGGGAAAGCTCTGCAGGGCAGAGGCAGGGCGGATCATTACGTTTGAACCGGTGGAAATACTGTCGCTTTCGGATAAACTGGGCGTCAGCACCCTCCGCCCGCCTGCTTCGCCGCTCCTCCTGCCGGGAACAAAGTATATTGTCTGGTCCATCATTATCCTCAGTGCTTTCGTCCTTGTCATGCTTGCCCTGCTGCTGGTGAACTTTGCGGCTGTCCTCAAGCATGCCGTGCTTGTCAAGGAACGCTTCGGTTACCGGAAGAATGCCTTCCTGACGAAGCAGAAGCTCAAGCGGCTGATAAAGAATGAGCGGTCAGATGCGGAGTTTGCCCGCGAGTGGCAGCAGATAATGCGCAGCTATCTGGATTATCGCTTCAGCACCCGCTTTTTTTCCGTGACTTCCAGGGATATTGCCCGGGCCGTTGCGTCGGCGACCGGGGACATGCTTGACATTGAGCAGGAGAATGCCGTGCTTTCAATTCAGTCGGTGTTCATCCGCACTGACTATATCCGCTATGCAAAAAATTCTCCGGACAGCCGCAAGCTTCCCGCCCGGGATCATGAGGCGGCCTTTGCTTCCGGCGAAAAGGAGCTGATTGTCGACCGGACCCTGGGAGACATCGGTGAACTGGAGACGGAACGGGAGGAGTTCAAGACGTATGGTCGAGTTTGAGAATCCGGCAGCTTTTTTCTTCCTGTTCCTGCTGCCCCTGCTTTCTTTCCTCCGCTATGTGCGCGTGTTCAAGCCCCTTTCCTTTCTTGCCGTTCTGGGCGACTGGCAGGGGGACTATTTTGAATGGAAGGGCCTGTCGTTCACGCTTCTGTTCCGCCTGTACCGGCTGCTGGAAGTGCTTGCGTTTGTCGCCATCATTACGGCGTATGCAAACCCCATCAGGCGCCATCAGGAGAAGGTGTACATTTCCCGCGGTGCGGATGTCCTCTTTGTCGTTGACTCAAGCCCGTCAATGGCGGCAAAGGACATCGCCGGGCTTTCCCGCCTTGAAGCTGCCAAACGGGCAATCATGACCCTTGCCAATGAAAACGGCGGCTGTTCCTTGGGCCTGGTTTCCATGGCCCGGGAGGCAGTCCTGCTTGTTCCGCCGACGATGGACCGGAGTTTTTTCATGCAGCGGCTGGACAGCCTGATTGTCGGTGAACTGGGGGACGGAACTGCAATCGGAACGGGCCTTTCGACGGCCATCTATCACCTGGAAGATTCGACGGCATCCAAAAAGGCAATCGTCCTCATCACGGACGGCGAGAATAATGCCGGCAGCATAAACCCCTTTACGGCCTCCCGCCTTGCAGAGGAAAAGGGCATTGCCCTCTACGTACTGGGACTGGGAACCAGCGGGGCTGTTGCGCTTGAGTATACGGACCCGAAAACCGGAAAGTTCTATTCCGGCTATTTCCAGTCGGGCTATGACAGCCAGAGCCTTTCCAAGCTTGCGGCGGCGGGCGGCGGCAGTTTCTTCAACGTCGAAAACATGGACTCGCTGAAGCTGGCCTTCAGTTCCATAAACAAGGCGGCTGCCCTTGTGCAGAGCTACCGGATCAGGAGTTACGATACCGAATACTACGAAGTCTGCCTCTTTGCGGCGGGCGTGCTGCTGCTCGTAACCTGGTTCATAAAGCGCCTGCTCTTACAGGAGGCCCTGTGATGC
This sequence comes from uncultured Treponema sp., assembly GCA_946410085.1. GTDB lineage: Bacteria > Spirochaetota > Spirochaetia > Treponematales > Treponemataceae > Treponema_D. The sequence goes on from CAMJZA010000028.1 coordinate 21,839, forward strand.
TGGAACAGCTTGCCTCGCTTTCAATCCGGCGGCCCCTCGCCCTTATTGCGCTCGTACCGGTCGTTTTCTTTACCTGCTTCTCGTTTTTCCGTTTCCGCTCGCTGTCCTCGGTCTTTGAGCTGACAGACAGACATTCGGGCGTGAAATTTTTCTGCAAGAAAAGTTTCCGGGCGCTGGCACTCTCCTGTTTCATCTGTGCCTATGCCGGCATTTCCTGGGGGAGCCGCACGGTTCCCGTCCAGAAGCGGGGCTGTGCCGTTTCCTTTGTCTTTGACATCTCCTACAGCATGATGGCAAAGGACGAAGGGGGGCGGACCCGGCTTGAGGCTGCCTCCGAATATGCAGAGGCCCTGCTTGACCGGATGGAAGGACTTTCCGTTTCCGTTGTCCTTGCAAAGGGGGACGGGGTGCTTGCCGTCCCCTTGACGGATGATTTCAGTGCGGCCCGCTCGCTCATCCATACCCTGCATCCGTCGCTGATGACGGCGAAAGGTTCAAGTCCCGGGAAGGGGCTTGAGGTCGCCGTATCCTCCTTTCCGAGCCAGAGTTCCGAAGCCCCCTATATCTGGCTCTTTACGGACGGCGAGGAAACGGATGCCGCCCTTGCTTCCGCCCTTGCAAAGGCTGTCAGTTCCGGCATCAGTGTTTCCATCATCGGCTTCGGCTCTGACGACGGAACGGATGTCCTTGCCGGCGGTGCGGGAGAAGCGGTGCACTCCAGCCTGCGCTCAGAGAGCCTGAGCGGGCTTTCTGCGTCCCTGCCCCTGAAAGGCTACGTCAGCTACGTGCGGGCGGCCGAGACGTCTTCTGCTGCCGGCCTGCTGAAGGCCCTGAAGCTGTCGGGAAACGCTTCCGAGGAACGCCTCTCGTATGAGGTGCAGGGGGTGGAACGCTATAATTTCTTCCTCTGGCTGGGTATTATCCTGCTCGTATGTTCCTATGTGTTCGGAGAGCTGAGCCTTTCGGCACAGAAAAAGAGCCTGGCTGCGCTCCTGGGATTTTCTGCGGTCTGCCTTTCCCTGACCGGCTGTTCCGGCAGCTTTCCTGACCGCATGCAGCTGTTGAGCGGCAGCCTTGAGTGGAACCGGAAGGAATACCCGGATGCAACGGCCGATTTCCTCAGTGTGCTTGACAGCGCCCGGGACCGGGGAGACGGGGTGACGGAGCAGTATGCCCTGTTTGACCTTGCGACGACCTACCTTGTCCAGGGCGAGAACGAGGCTGCCCGTGAGCGCTTTGAGGAGCTTTCGGGCGAGCTGAGCGATGATGTGCGCTTTGCCCTCCTGTACAACCTGGGAATCCTTGCGCACCGGAACGGAAACTATGTGCTGGCGGCGGACTTTTTTAAGCAGGCCCTCCTCATAGACGGCAGCAGCGTTGACGCCAAGGTGAACCTGGAGCTTTCGCTGGTTGACGAAGGCGGCCATTCGGGAGAAGGGGCGGTACAGCCGGTGATGGAATCCCGGCATGAAGGGGCGCTTGAAAATGCAGTCTATTCGATAATTCGCGATCAGGAGGAAGGGCAGTGGAAAAACATGCGGAAAGAAGAAACGGTCAGCGATGCACAGGACTATTGAGTGTGTTCCGGTACTGCCCGGGGCAAGGTCCGTGGCAGCGTCCGGGACAAGGTCCGTGGCAACGCCCGGGACAACGTCCGTGGCTCCTCCTCCTGCTGCTGCTTGCGCTGACGGCTCAGGCAGGCTTTGCCGCAGCCTCGCATGCCGACTATCTGCGTTCCCTGAGCTTCCGCTGTCAGGATGATTATGTGTTTTCCGCAAGCAATACGGTGTTTGCGGTCGACATTGCCTATTTGCCGCCGGAAGAAATCTCGGTCTACCTGAATTCAATTCCGAATAATGTCGAGCTTGTCTCGATAAAAAAAGTCACCTACATACCGCCCGCCTCGTCTTCGCAGAGCTACGGAACGCACGTTGAAATTACGGTCCGTTTCTCGTTGACGGGGGATGTCAAGCTCTTTGCTGCCGACCTGGAAACCAAGGAAGGCTTCTTTAAGATTCCCTTCCAGCGGGTGCATGTCTGGGCGAACATGCAGATTTTAAAGCCTGAGCTGTCCGTCTCAATCGATAATGCCGCTGCCATTTCTGTTCCTGCGGCCCCTGCCGGGAAGGCTCCGGCGGGGAAGAAAGGCGGGCAGGGGAAGGCTGCTGCATCTGCGGCAAAAGAAGAAATCCTGCGGGTGACGGCCGGATCCCATATCCGCTATACGGTCCGCGTTAAGTATGCCTCTGCCGTAAAGTCAATCCGCTATGACATACCGGAAAACTCCATCTTCCGTGAGCTGGCGCGCTATATGGATCCTGACGGGGATGGCGGGGCGACGGGGGACTTTTCTCCCGACTTTCAGGATGCCGTCCGCTATGACTGGCAGCCGCTTACTCCCGGTGATTTCAGCCTTCCCGCCGTCAGGCTGGTCGTCCAGGCCTATAACGGCAGCCTTGTCAGCCTGCCCTTCCCGGCAATAGCGGTTCATGTAGACGAAGCGGAAGCCGTCACCGCCGTACCGGAGGCCGGTAGCGGAACCGGCCGTCTTTCTGCAGCCTTTGCAGAGGCCTTTACCGAAACTCCTGTTTCCCCCCGGCCGGTGGAAAGCAGGGGCACGCTGGAAGATGCCCGGCGGCTTGCCGCCCTGTATGAGCGGGAGCGCTCTTCGCTGCCCTTTGCGCATGCGGTAATGGAGGAGCGGCAGGAATTGGAGCAGGCGCTCGACAGGGATGCCTTGCCGCCGCTGCCCCGCCGCCCTCTTTTTTTCATGCTCTGCTTCTCCTGCCTGCTTTTTTTCTCGGGAACCGTCCTGTCTGTCTGGCGCAAGTCCTTTTCGAGGGCTGCGTTCTGCTTTGTCATCAGCCTGGTTTTTGCGATTTTTACGCTGATTTACGGCATCCGCCTTTCCCGCAGCTATGCGGTTTCCAAGGGGGGAATCCTGTATCCGATCCCTGAGTCCGGCATATCCCGCGGCGGGGAACTGCCGGTTGCAAGCGTGGTTCTGATCCTGAAAAAGGCGGGAGACTGGTACTACGTCTCCTTTAACGATACGAACGGCTGGATTCCCGCAGATGCTGTAATTTTAGTCCCCTAGCTTTGTTTATCTAAAAACAACGGAGACAGATTCAGTATCCGTTTGCTGCTGAATCTGCCTCAATGATCGGGGGCTCAAAAATGGATATGGATGCCTTGATGCTGCAGTATGCGGACATGCAGAAAAAAGCAGCTGTTCGGAAAAATCCTTCGCAGAAGTCCCATAAGCGGGCAAATGCACCCACTGCAGAGGAAAAAGAGGCTGCCCGGCAGGGCTACAGCTATGAGCAGCAGATGGAAGCCGACAACAGGCGGCGGGCAAATCCGATGGACGTCTGGCTCAACCGCTACGGGACCGTCGACAAAGATAAAATACAGGATGAAGCGGATGCGAACGCCCGCCTGCACGACATACACTACCTGAAGCAGCTGCGCCCGGAGGACCGGATCGACCTGCACCAGATGACGAGGGCGGAAGCCTGGACCGCCCTGGAACATTTTGTTTCGGCCTGTTCGCACCGGGGCCTGAAGAAGATTCTGATCATCCACGGGAAAGGGGAGCACTCGCACGGAAGCGACCCGGTTCTGGGACCGATGGTGAAGGCCTTTATCGAACAGGACAAGCGCCTGGGCCTGTCCGGCCATCCGGACCGCAATCACGGTGGTTCCGGCGCAACCTGGGTTATCCTGCGCTGAACCCGGGCGGGCGTGCGCAGAAACGCTCCCGGCGCAAAGCGCTTGTTTTTTATCGGTTTTTTGAGTACCTTTGAGAGGGAAGCCAAACAGGACGGATAGAATAGAATGGATGATTTATACAGCACGCTCGGCGTTGCGAAGACTGCGACAGCCGAAGAGATAAAGAAAGCGTACCGGAACCTTGCCTTTAAATATCACCCGGACCGGAATCAGGGGGATCAGCATGCCGAGGAACAGTTCAAGAAGATAAATGCCGCCTATTCAGTCCTGGGAGACGAGGTAAAGCGGCGTCAGTATGACCTGTACGGACAGTCGGAGGCTTCTTCATCCGGCGGCAGTTCATACGGGCGGACCGGTTACGGACGCACGGCAGGAACCGGCAGCTCGCAGTACGGCTATTCCGGCGATCCGTTCAGCGACTTCTTCGGCGGTTACGGATTTGATTTCGGTTCATACGGCCGCAGTTCCCGCCCGGGCAGTTCATCAAGCGGCGGCACTGACCGTGAGCGCAACTGGCAGAACTCCTATACCTGGACAAGCCGGACGACCGGCGGAGCGGTGAGCCGTTCCGAGGGCATGCGGCGCTTCTGCAACGGAGCCGTCAAGGCATTCATCGGTTTCGGGGCTTTCAGATTCCTGTTCTGGTTTTTCCCCATAAACATCATAAGCCTTATTGCCGGCATTCATGGGGCTGTGGATGCGCTCGGTTCCCTGAAGTATATATTTGCAGGAAAGGAAGGAAACTGACCGGTGCCGGTCAGCTTTCGGGCAGCGTTTTTATTAGCGCTCGCGGAAGATAATGCGGCCGCGGTTCAAATCATAGGGTGAAAGTTCAATTTTTACCTTGTCGCCGGGAACAATCCTGATGTAGTGCTTCCTCATTTTGCCGCTCAGGTGGGCGAGAATGATGTGCTTGTTTTCCAGTTCGACACGGAACATGGTATTCGGAAGAGCCTCTTTTACAATGCCTACAACCTCGATAGCTTCATCCTTGTTAGCCACGAAATCCTCCAGAATGTATTTGCTTTTTTAGAATTTTTTGCTATACTAGTATGTACAAAATTAAAATTATTGTCAACAAGGGGAAAACGATGGAGAAGGAATTTATTGAAAAATCCCGCGAAGCACTAATAGAGGAACGAAATGAAATCCTGGCGAGTCTGACGGATCAGAACGAGCAGATGCAGAAGCTGGTTGGAACGGAAGAGACGGGAGATGAAGCAGACAGGGCCTCTGACAGAATAGACGGAACCTTGTTCAGCTCGCTGAGCGAGGCGTCCAGCCGCCGCCTGACCCTAATCGATAATGCACTTGAGCGGATTAAGAACGGAAAGTACGGCATCTGCAAGGTCTGCGGCCAGGAGATAGCCCTGGGACGGCTGGAAGCCATTCCCTATGCGGCGCTCTGCATTACCTGCCAGACCAAGGCTGACCGGCAGAACCGCTAGACGGACGTTCGTAGCGGACGCAGAACGGAGGCGCTTTTGAGCGCAGATAAAAAGGACCTGCCCCAGGGCAGGTCCTTTCGTTTTAAAGCAGGGCCGGTACGGCAGACCGGTGAGTCTGCCGGGTGTTCCGGCTGTGCCGGGCTATTGCACCCCTACCAGATCTGCTCGAGGCTGCCGGTGTCCAGGAGAAGGGGATCGCCGTCCTCAGAGGTAACCAGCAGGCCGCGGTTTATGAGGTTGAGCGGGGTCGTCGCCTTAACCGTCTGCTCGCTGCGGGCGGTCATGACCAGATCCTTGCTGAATGCCGCAATGTAGGCCTCGCCGTCCTCTTCCATGACCACGTAGAAGCTGTCGCCGGACTTGAGCAGTTCGCTTGAGTCCGACAGGGTTTCCTCGCTCTGGGCAACGATTTCAAGGCTGATCGGATCGATGAGGCAGAGCCTGACGGCAGAGTGTCCGTCGTTCGTTCCGCAGACGGCGATGTACAGGGAGCTGAAGGAGCCTGTTTCTCCGTCTTCCTGCGTAACCTGCACGTTTTCTACCATATAAGTATTCTTGCCGTGGATTTCCGTTACGGGAGACGTCCTGATCACTTCGCCCGTTGCGCTGTCTACGGTCATGAGGCAGTAGAGGCCGCTTGCATCGTCTGCACCGAACAGGCCGGTCACGTAGCTGCTCGTGTCAACTTCCGGGATAACGGTCTTTTTGTCGTCGGCAATATCCTGCCGCTCCTCCTGCACCTCGTAGTTCTTCCGGTCGGCAAGCTGCTGCTGTTCCGTTGCCGTCTGGGCGGCAGCTTCGGCCTTTTCCTGTGCTGCTTCCCGGGCTTCCGGCGTTTCGGCCCTTGCGGCCTCCTGTTTCTGGACGGCCGCCTCTTTCTGGGCGTCCTGGGCGCGCTGGGTTGCCGTTACCGCTTCCTTTTCCTTTATTTCGGTCATCGCCTGCCGGGTTTCAATGCCCATATCCTCGTCCTGGCGCAGGGCTTCGATAACCTGCTCGTCGCTGATGGTCGTCGTGTCAACGGAAGAAATGCCGCTGTCGGGGTCGTTCAGCGGAATGACAATCTGCGTGTTGCCCGGCCATTCCGACCAGACCGTGCTCAGGCCGACCTTTTCTTCGTCAAGGCAGACCATGACCGCTTCCTTGTACTTGCCGGCAAAATAGTCCAGGTCGCCCCGGTAGACGGCATTGTAGACGGTCACGAAGACGGCGATGGTTTCTGCGTCGTCTGCGCTGTAGCCGTAGGCGGCCGTCAGGTAACCGCTGATGATGCGGCGCAGGTTCCTGATGTGGTCAACGCCTGCGTTGGGATTCAGCAGCAGGATGTCCGCATCGAGCCCTTCCTCGGTCTCGGGGTCAACGGCATGAATCAGCGTGTATTTGCCTTCCGGCCGTACGGTGACCGGTACGCTCACGTCTTCTGCAACGACGAGCCCGAGCTCTGTTCCGATGTTGGTAATGGCGGCAGCCGTCTCAATGACCGCATGGGGACCGCCGTAGTTCTCGAACTCCACGGAATCCCTGCCCGCGCTCTGTATTTCCGGCTCATCGACCCCGAGCGACCAGGCAAGTGCACTGCCGGCAAGGGCAGCAGCGAGTATGCAGAGCAGTTTTTTCATATATGTCCTCCGAAATGCTTTCTTGTTGCTTGTGCAGTTTCTTCTATATATATATCGTACCGAACAGATTGCCTCTCAAATAGAGTATAGCATATATTTCCCGCTTTGCAAGGGGCAGGCCGGGAGTTCAGTACTGTGCAGGCTGGCTGTTCAGTACTGTGCAGGCCGGGTGTTTACTGCGGTGCACGGTGCGTGTTCAATGCGGTGCAGGGGGCGTGTTCAATGCGGTGCAGGGGGCGTGACAGGCTTTTCCGGTCCGGGGGAGGGGGGCCGGGCCGTCATCATGCAGCCGTCATTATGCCGTTGACTAAAACGCACCCTTGTATTAGAATACATAAAAATTTGCGTTTGGAGTATATGGAAAATGGGTATTGTTAGGACCGTTTTGCTGGTAGCATTTGTGATAGTATGTGTCCTGCTCGTGCTGCTTGTCCTCATTCAGCGGGAAGACAGCAATGGAATGGGCGGTGTTTTCGGAGGCGGACAGTCCGCGGCCTTCGGTTCTCATTCCGCCAGTGTTCTGACAAAGACGACCGGTGTCTTGACGGCTCTCTTCTTCGTGTTTGCCTTCTCCATCGCCCTTGTCAGCAAGGCGACTGACAGGACCGGTGATTTGGGTAAGACCGCTGCCGAAGTACAGGAGACGGCCCCGTCCGTCGGGGATGCCGCTTCGTCCGGTTCCTGGCTTGATGATACTGAGTAGTTGAGTAGTATTGTATGAATCTTCAGCAGGTTTTTCCCCCTGAAAGTATACTGTTGAATCTGGAGAGCAGCGAAAAAGAAGAGCTGTTCGAGGAGATGCTGCAGAATATCTGCTCCCGCCTGCCCTCAGTGAACAGGGACGAGGCCCGTGCCGCCCTGCTGGCCCGGGAAACCAAGATGTCTACGGGCATTCTCCCCGGCGTTGCTGTTCCCCACGGAAGCATTGATACCGTAAAAGGCATTGCCGGAGCAATCGGAATCAGCAGAAAGGGCATAGACTATGATGCGATAGACAAGAAGCCTGTGCATTATATATTCATGCTGCTTGGAAATACAAGCGACGATGCCGGGCACCTGGAGGCCCTGCGGAAGATAGCCATACTCCTCATAAATCCTTCCTTTGTCAGCAAGCTGTCTGAGGCAACTTCGGCGGGCGATGTCTGGGATATGCTGGGTGACGGCGAGAATTATATGGAAAACTAGGCTGGACGTCTGCGCTGCTGCCGGAGGATGCGTATGGAAGAGAATATAGAAGACAACATTGATATTACGAGGCACCTTCTCGAAGTTGAAAATGAAGCGGGCGCAATGGTCGCTGAAGCAGAGAAGGAAGCCGATTCCATCATTGCTGCTGCCCGGGCAGAAGCTGACGGCGAATTCAAAAAACGCTATGCAGACTTCGTGCGGGGGCTTGAGGGCAAGGAAGAAGAAGCGCGGAAGGCCTTTCTGGATGACCACAACAAGCGGCTGGATGAATACCGGCAGTCTCTGCAGGCACAGGAAAAGGATACAGCCTCGTTCAATACCCTGCTCGAAAAAGTACTTTACGCATAGGCGGCTTGTATATGGCGATGGATACGAGCGCAGCTTCTTCTTATGTGTATGCAAAGGCGAGCGGTATGCTCGCAAAATCCTTCGTTGGTCCCCGTTCCGTCCGCCTGTTTGAGGCGAAGACCCTTGCGGAGCTGTGGTCGCTGCTCTTTACCGAACCGCTCCCCGTCGTTCCCGAAATGATTCTTGCAAAGGAGCTGGAAAAGACTGCCCGGGATCGTTTCATCAGCCAGTACCTGAAGCTGGTGACCTGTTATGCCAGGCCTGCTGACATCCTGCTCGCCCAGCTCCATCATTATGACTATGAGAATATCAAGGCCGTCGGTGCGGCCCTCTGTTTTAAAGAGACGAAAACACCTGATCTGGTCGATATAGCTCCCTTCAATTTCCTGCAATACCGTGCCTGGCCGGATGTTGCCGCAATGACCGCGGGCAGTCCCCTCGCCTGGTATGACCGGGTACCCGAAGCCTCTGAGCAGCGGGATATGGACTTCCGCCTGGACTGGCAGTCCGTCGATGAAACCTGGCGGGCCGCCCTGCGCTCGGATCCTGCCTGCCGTGAGGACATCAAGGCCCTGCTTTCGGAACGCTTTATCCTCGAAAGCGTCCTGTGGGCCCTGCGCCTGCGCAAATACTACGAGATGCCCCAGGAGGCTGTCGTCGGCCTGCTCCGTTCTCCGGCTGATGCAGACAGCGGAACGGCCGTTTTTTCCCGGGAGGCCGAAAAGACCCTTTCGTGGGGACTCGACGACTGGGAAGCCTGGAAGAAGTGGAAGTATGCAGCCTTCCTGAATCCGCATGAAGAAGGGGTGGTGTGGAACATTGACCCCAAATGGATATATAATGCATTCAAGCGGGATTACGTGCACAGGAGCTACACGCTCTTTCACCGCTATCCCTTTACGGAGTGCCCGCTTTTCTGCTGGTATATCATTAAGAGAAATGAACTGGATAATATCCGCGCTGCTTCGGAAAGCCTCAGGCTGAGTATTCCGGCTTCCCAGGCTATGCAGACCGTCGGTGTTCAGGAGGTGAACAATGGCTAAAACTACTGCGATGAGGCTCGTTGAGCTTATGGTGTACCGCGAGGATGTCAAGAATGTCCTCAAGTGCCTGAGTTCCCTCGGAGAGTTTCAGTTTCAGGACGACGTCATGTCGTCTTCTGCGCCGTCCGATGACAGCGCGCAGGTCAAGCTGAATCCTGATTTTGACGTTTTTAACCGCCTGCAGAATGCACGTGCCTCACTGGGGCTGCCGGATCTCGATGCGTTTACGGGAGACGTTGCGTTCCCGACGGAAGCAGATTTTGACGAGGCGGAGAAAATCATTGCGTCCGTGGAGGCCCTGCACGAGAAGGAGCTTGCACTCGGGGGCGAGCTCAAGCGCCTGAACGATACTTACAGCGAGACGCTCGCGTTTGCAAACCTCAAGGTGCCTGCATCCCAGCTGGAATCCCTGACCTTCCTGACCCTCCGCATCGGTAAGATTGACCCTGCGAATTTCGGCCTCATCAAGAATTCCCTCGGCGACAAGGCTATTGTCACCAAGCTCGGTGAGGATGGCAGCCGGATCCTCGTCGCCTGTGCAAAGAAGATGCGTTTCTTCGTTGACGGCGAGCTGGACAAGGTTGGCTTTGTCAAGGTCGAAATGCCCAAGGACTTTACCGGCGTTCCCGAAGATGCCCTGCAGAAGCTCAAGGAAGAAAAGGAAAACAAGGAGCGGGAGCTTGCCGACGTTGAGGCGGAACGGCACAACCTTGCCGCAACCCACAAGGACATCCTCTACCGCCTCCTGCAGTCCTATTCCATGGGTGCCCAGCTGACCGCCGTGCAGAACCGGCTCGAGTCAACGCAGTTTGTCTACCGGATAACGGGCTGGATTCCCGCCTACCTGGTCCATGACCTGATGAAGAAAGTCGACGGCCTGACGGAAGGCAGGACCGCCATGCGCGATTTCATGCCGAGCGAGGTTGCTTCCGTCGTTTCCGGGCAGGAGAAGGTTCCGGTCCGCCTGAAGCACGGGAAGCTGGTGCAGAACTTTGAGCGGATGATTTTCAGCTACGGCTCTCCGCTCTACGGAACAATAGACCCGACGCCCTTCGTCGCCATCTTCTTTACCCTCCTGTTCGGCATCATGTTCGGTGATGCAGGGCAGGGACTCGTGTTTTTCATCCTCGGCATCCTGATGACGAAGAAGCTGTTCAAGCTCGGCGGCTGGGAGAAGTTCAACTGGGTCTTCGTCTGCATCGGTATAAGCAGCATGATCATGGGCCTTTTGACCGGCGAGTTCTTTGCGAACGAAAAGGTCCTCGCCCCCTTCGGGCGCTTCGTTACCGGCCTGTTCGGTGAACCGCGGGATCAGATCCTGCCGATGATGCCGACGGGCAGCAAGGAGTCGATCACGCGGATGTTCCTCTTCTTCGGCTTTACGGTTGCGGTCGGCTTCGTGATAAACACGCTCGGCCTCATCATCAATATCATCAACCGCTTCTCCCTGAAACAGCGCGGGGAAGCGCTCTTCGGCAAGACGGGCATCAGCGGTGCCTTCTTCTTCTGGTACGTCATCGCCTTTGCCCTCCGCATTGCGCTCTTCCACCATACGCCGGCCGTCTATGACTGGATTTTCATCGGGGCGAGCCTGTTCGTGACGGCCTTCGGCGAGCCGCTTGCACGGGCGGTTGACGGCCACCGGCCGATTCTTGAAAACGGTCTGTTTGCGGCGATCATCGGTGCGATCGTTGAAATCATCGAGGTTGTTTCCTCCTATCTGTCGAACACGGTTTCCTTTGTCCGTGTCGGTGCCTTTGCCCTTGCCCACGCCGTTCTCGGCTACATCATCGAGATGCTCACCGAGGTAACGCCCGGCGTCGGCAAGCTGCTGGTCATGATTGTGGGAAATGCAATCGTCGTTGTGCTGGAGGGCATGATTGTTGCCATCCAGGTTGTCCGCCTGCAGTATTATGAGTTCTTCAGCAAGTTCTTCAGCGAGACCGGACGGGAGTTCAAGCCGTTCGTCCTCAGCTACGGGGCCCTGCGGAGCAAGTAAGGGGCGGCAATACTCATTTTGGTTTTCTGCCGGTTCGCCGGCTGTATATACACAGCATGTGTAGGGGTAACAGTATGAATAAGAAGATTTTGTTTGCTTTGGTCGTGATGCTTTCAGTGTCTCTCGTTACGGTGTTTGCACAGTCTCAGGGAAATCCGCCTGCGGATGCTCAGGCTGTCGAGCAGACGGCAGGATCATCCGGCCTGAAGTATATCGCCGCCGCGCTTGCCGTCGGAATCGCCTGTATCGGCGGTGGTTCTGCGGTCGGAAAGATCGGTTCCGCTGCGATGGGCGCCATGAGCGAGAATGCAGAGCTGTCCGGTAAGGCCCTGCCGTTCGTCGGACTTGCCGAAGGTATCTGTCTCTGGGGCTTCCTGGTTGCCCTTTTCATCATCCTGATGTAAATTCCCGGACGGACAGGACGGGAGTTGCCTGCTAAGGCTGGATGAATGCGGGATTGGATGCAGTATGGAATACTTTGTCATTGGTGAACGGGAAATAGTGCTGGGCTTTATGCTCGTCGGTGTTTCCGGTGCTGCTGTCTCAAACCGGGAAGAGGCCCTGGATGCCTTTCTCGACGTGACGGGGCAGTCGAACCGGCTGAACCGGATTGCGGCTGCTTCCCGGCCGAAGGTGCTGATTCTGACGGAGGACGTGTCGGACATGCTCTCCCATGAGGTCGAATCCCATCAGATGACAGGAAAGGCTCCTCTCATAGTTGAAATTCCGGGCTTGAACGGGCATATCGAAGGTCGGAAGAATCTGACCGAAGCCATCCGGGAAGCGGTTGGAATTCAGGTCTAGTTATGGAAATGTAGCAGCTTATGGAAGAATTACGTTCAACAGAAGCTCTGGATAATGAAATCAGGAACGAAGCCCGCAAGCGGGTGAACAAGGTTCTTGAGTCTGCCAGGGAAAACGCACGGACGCTGAAAGCCGGCGTTGAAAAGAAACTTGCGGATGCGGTAGCAGAGGCCGAACGGCAGTCTTCGGTACGGTTGGACCTGTACCGGAAGAATATCGATGCTTCGATTCCCCTCGAAAAGGGGCGCTATCTGGTTTCTTTCATCTATGACTCGGTTATGGATGCCGTCAATGCATACCTCGCATCGATCGGGGAGGACAGGCGTCTTGCAATCGTTACGTCTCTGGTTGAGCGGAGCAAGCCCTTCCTGCAGGGAAAGGAGCTGGAGGCGACCGTCGTCGGCTTTAACCTTGCAGCTGCGAAGGCCATGCTCAAAAAGCAGCTGGGAACGGCTGTCGTAGCCTGCAGCAGCGGGGAAGCCCATCTGCTGGCCGATGAAGGGCTGGCAGGCCTGCAGTTCCGCGAGGGCATTCTCCTGAAGGCAAAGGATGCTTCCGTAAACTGCCGTCTGACGCTGGACGAGAAAATGAAAGAGATTCTGGATGAAAAGTCATTCGAGCTGTCTTCAACGCTCTTTGGCGGGAGGTTGCCGGAATGACGGAAGGAAGGATTACCCGGATTTCCGGGCCCATCGTGTATGCGGAAGGATTGGATTCTTCCGGTCTGTATGACGTCGTTGATGTCGGTGAAAAGCGGCTCGTCGGAGAAATCATCCGGCAGGACAAGGGCAAGGCGACGATCGAAGTCTACGAAGATGACAGCGGCATGAAGATCGGCGAGCAGGTTGTCAGTACCGGCCGCCCCCTGTCCCTGAAGCTTGGTCCCGGCCTGGTCGGTACGATTTACGACGGCATTCAGCGGCCCCTGAAGGAGCTGTTTGCACAGGAAGGGGCATTTTTAAAGCCGGGCGACCGGACGAACCCGATTGACGGTACGAAGAAATGGGATTTTACCCCCTCCGTGCAGGAGGGTGCAGACATACAGCCCGGCATGGTTTTGGGAACCGTGCAGGAAACGGGTTCCATCCTGCATAAGATAATGGTTCCCCCGATGACGAAGGGCAGGAAGCTCGCGTCGTTCAAGGGAGCCGGAAGCTATACGGTCGATGATGTGATCGGTGAGACGGAACTGGGAGAAAAGCTCTGCCTGTCCCAGTACTGGCCGGTCCGTACGCCCCGCCCCTTCAACGAGAAGCTTGAGGTTTCCCAGCCGCTCGTGACCGGACAGCGGGTCATCGATGTGTTCTTCCCCCTGAGCAAGGGCGGGACGGCCGCCATTCCCGGCGGTTTCGGAACCGGTAAGACGATGACCCAGCATGCCGTCGCAAAGTGGTGTGATGCAGATTTAATCGTCTACATCGGTTGCGGTGAGCGCGGAAACGAGATGACCGACGTCCTGACCGACTTCCCCAAGCTGATTGACCCGCGCAACGGGCGTTCGCTGATGGAACGGACGATTCTGATTGCCAATACCTCGAACATGCCGGTTGCGGCCCGTGAGGTTTCCCTCTATTCGGGTATTACCCTCGCCGAATATTACCGTGATATGGGTATGCACGTCGCCATCATGGCCGACTCCACGAGCCGCTGGGCCGAGGCCCTGCGCGAGCTGTCGGGCCGCATGGAAGAGATGCCGGCGGAAGAAGGCTTCCCCGCATACCTGCCCACCCGGCTTGCCCAGTTCTACGAGCGCGCCGGCCGCGTGTACAGCCTGAACGGAGCGGAAGGCTCGGTTTCCGTCATCGGTGCCGTTTCCCCGCCGGGAGGCGACTTTTCCGAACCTGTTACCCAGCATACGAAGCGCTTTATCCGCTGCTTCTGGGCCCTGAACCGCGAGCTTGCCAACGCCCGCCACTATCCCGCCATCGGCTGGATTGACTCCTATTCCGAGTATGCCGATGAGGTTTCCGGCTGGTGGGACAAGCTTGATCACCGCTGGGCTTCAATCCGGGTGAAGGCACTGGACCTGCTCAAGCGCGAGCAGCGCCTGGAGCAGATTGTCCGCCTGATTGGTTCCGACGCCCTGCCCGAGACGGACCGCCTGATTCTGACGGTCTGCGAGATGATAAAGAACGGCTTCCTCCAGCAGAATGCCTTTGACGATATAGACCAGTATTCGGTTCCCGAGAAGGAAGTGCAGCTTTTGATGCTGATCATGGAATTCTATGACAAGGCGCTTGCGGCGATAAAAGTGGGCGTTCCGCTGCTGAAGATACTGGAGCTGGAAGTGCGGGGCGAGATTGTCCGCGCAAAGTCGGTCGTCGCCAATGACAAGCTTGATGAGCTGACGACGATACAGAACCATATCGAAGACCAGATGGGCGCTCTGGAGCGGATGTACCGCAAGGAATCAATGCTATGAAGGGAATAGAATATACAGGGCTGCAGCAGGTCGACGGGCCTATCGTCGTTGCACAGCGGACCCCGGACTCTTTTTATGACGAGATTGTGTACGTCCGCGACAAGAACGGCGAAAAGAAGACCGGCCGCATCATCGACATAAACGACAAGACGGCGGTCGTGCAGGTATTCGGCGGAACGACGGGCCTGGATCTTGATTCGACCTCGGTGGAATTCCTGGACAAGCCGATGGAGCTTCGCGTGGGGCGCGGCCTGCTCGGACGCATCTTCAACGGACTGGGGGAGCCGATCGACGGCTACCCGGACATCGTCTCCAGTACGAAGGTAAACGTCAACGGCATGCCGATCAATCCCTATGCCCGCGTGTATCCCCGCGACTTCATCCAGACGGGGATCTCGACGATCGACGGCATGAACACGCTCATCCGTGGACAGAAGCTGCCCATTTTCTCCGGGAACGGCCTGCCGCACAATAAGCTTGCTGCCCAGATCATCCGGCAGGCGAAGATCCTGAACTCCGACGAGGAGTTCGTCATGGTCTTTGCCGGCATGGGAATCAAGTACGACGTGGCCCAGTTCTTTAAGAACACCTTCGAGGAAAGCGGCGTCCTTTCAAACGTCGTCATGTTCGAAAGCCTTGCCGATGCGCCGTCGATTGAGCGTATCATTACGCCCCGCTGTGCGCTGACCGCCGCCGAGTATCTGGCCTTTGAGTGCAACATGCACGTCCTTGTCGTTTTGACCGACATGACCAACTACTGCGAGGCCCTCCGCGAGATCAGTACGACCCGCGGCGAGGTTCCCGGCCGGAAGGGCTACCCGGGCTACCTCTATTCCAATCTTGCGGAACTCTACGAGCGGGCGGGAAAGATTCAGGGCAGCACGGGGTCCATAACCCAGATACCGATCCTGACGATGCCGAACGATGACATCAGCCACCCGATCCCTGACCTGACGGGCTATATTACGGAAGGACAGATTGTCCTTGACCGCGAGATGAGCCAGAAGGGCCTGTACCCGCCGGTTGCGGGCCTGCCGTCGCTGAGCCGCCTGATGAAGGACGGCATCGGCAAGGGCATGACCCGGGAAGATCATGCGGCCGTTTCGAGCCAGCTCTTTGCGTCCTACAGCAAGGTCAAGACGATCCGGAACCTCGCCGCGATTATCGGTGAGGAAGAGCTTTCCGACCTTGACAAGCTCTACCTGAAGTTCGGCGAGGAAATGGAAACGAAGTTCTTCAGCCAGGGCGAGTACGAGAACCGTTCCATCGATGACACGCTGGACTTGGGCTGGAAAATCCTTTCCATCCTGCCCCGGGACGAGCTGTACCGGATCAGCGATGAGCTTATCGCGAAGTATATGCCCAAACAGGCGGAGGAAGCTGCAGTTTAATGGCAAACAAGCTGAACATCGCCCCCACCAAGTCAAACCTCCTCGCCATAAAGGAACAGCTCGCCGTCAGCACGCAGGGCTATGACCTGCTGGAGCAGAAGCGGGAAATCCTTGTCATGGAACTGATGCGGATGCTCGAGCAGGTGAAGCTGCTTGAGAAATCGGTTGACCGCTGCATCGAGAAGGCCTACCCTGCCTTGAAGCGGATGCTGATGACGGTCGGTGGGGATCGGGTTGAGCGGATTGCCCACAGTGTCAAGTATGACTTTACGCTGACGCAGAAGCCTGCCGTCATCGGCGGCATGTCCTTTACGACCATCGATGTCGTTCTGCCCAAGAAGGAACTGTTCTATTCGTTCCTGGGAACCTTTCCCGACAGCGACGAGGTGATGTCCGATTTCTTTGAGCTCCTGACGCTGCTGACCCGGCTGGCAAGCATCCGGACGATTGTCTGGCGGCTCGCCATGGAAGTAAAGAAGACCCAGCGCCGCGTGAATGCACTGGACAAGATGGTGATTCCGCAGAGCAGGGAGACGGTCAAGTACATTGAGGATGTGCTTGAAGAGCGTGAACGGGATAATGTCTTCGTTCTGAAGGCCTTGAAGGGGAGGCAGGGAAATACATGATAAAAGCGCTTTTCCAGAAAGTGGTCGTTGCCTACAACGGTTCAAAATCTTCGCTCCATGCAGTCATGTACGCCATCCTGATGGCCAAGTGCTATAAGTGCCGCGTCAAGGTCATCTATGTGGTTGACGTTGCGACGATACGGCAGCTGATGCTGACGAATTTCATCGTCAAGGACGAAGGCCAGTCCTTTGCCGGCAGCCTGGAAGCTGACGGCAGGCGGAACCTTGATTTTGCGCTCGGGCTTGCGAAGTCCAAGGGTGTCAAGATCGAGACAGAACTGCGCAAGGGTGCGATCTGGTCCGAGATAATCGCCGCCGCCGACGAGTTCAAGGCGGATCTGATTCTGCTCGGGGGAACGGATTCTACGGTTCCGCAGTCGACGCTGAAGCATGACGTCGTCGGCCAGCAGGACGGAGAAATCATCGGCAGCGCCCACTGTTCCGTCATGGTCGTCCGCCAGCCCTACATCGAGCAGCTGTTCAGGATAGGCTAGGACACCGCTGTCCGCAGTCCCTGTGCTTTTGCGGGGGACTGCTGTCCCTTTCAGATTTTTTTTATAATCTTTTGTAATATCAACGCTTTTCTCTAGGCCAAAGCGCTTGTTTTGTTTTATTATGAAGGCTATGAGATTACTGCTTGTAGAAGATGATGTGCACCTTTCCCAGTCCCTGCTTGAACTGCTGGAAAGGGAGTCCTACGGGGTTGATGCCGTCTACACAGCTGCTGATGCCCTCAAGTATGCGACGAGCGCAGTTTATGATGGTATCATTTTTGATCCTTCCCTGCCGGGCAAAGAGGGACTTTCCGTCGTCAAAACCCTGCGCGATAATGACGTGCATACGCCCATCCTTATCCTGTCCGACAAATGCGCCGTCCGGGACATTGTAAAGGGCCTGGATGCAGGGGCGGACGACTATGTCTGTAATCCATTTAATCAGGCAGAGCTGCTTGCCCGCATCAGGGCCGTAACCCGCCGCAAGGGGGACTTTAAGAAGAACAGGGTAACCTGCGGCGATCTGATACTGGACAAGGATAACTGTGAACTCCAGCACGTGAAGGGGGGAGCGGCGAAGCTTTCCCTCAAGGAACTGCAGATCATCGAATTCCTCTTTGACAGTCCCCATCAGGTCATCAAGAAGGAGAGCATCATCGAGAAAATCTGGGGCAGTGACAGCGATGCAGAGTACAATAATGTTGAAGTATATATTTCTTTCATCAGAAAAAAAATGGATGACCTTGGCGCAAAGACGCGGATACGGACTGCGCGCGGAATAGGCTATTCACTGGAGGATACACTGTAATGATTGCACGGAATACGGGATTTGCAAATCTGACGGCGGGCTACCTCTTTCCCGAGGTTGCCAAGCGGCGGAAGCTGTATCAGGAGAGCCATCCTGATGCGAAGATAATCAGCCTGGGCATCGGCAATACGACGGAACCGCTGACGCCCCACATTACGAAGGCGATGGTCGACTACGCTGCGGGCCTGGGCACGGCGGCCGGTTATTCCGGCTACGGCGATGAACAGGGACTGACGCAGCTGCGCGAGAAGATTGCGTCTGTCCTGTACAAGGGAATGGCGGCTGCCGACGAGGTGTTCATTTCTGACGGGGCAAAGTGCGACATTGCGCGGGTGCAGACGCTCTTCGGCCCGGACGTTGAGATTGCGGTGCAGGATCCTGCCTATCCGGTCTATGTGGACGGCAGCGTGATTGTCGGGGCGGCCGGAAAGGCTGCCGGCGACGGAAGCCGGGCCGGTGTGACCTACCTGCCCTGTACGGCGGAAAACGGCTTTTTCCCCGATCTTGCACGGGTGCGGGAAAATTCCCTGATCTACTTCTGCTCCCCGAACAATCCGACCGGTGCGGCGAGTACGAAAGAGCAGCTGAAGAAGCTGGTGGACTGTGCGCTGGCGAAGGGCTGCATCATCATCTATGACGCGGCCTACTATTCGTTTATCAGGGATCCTTCGCTCCCGAAGACGATCTATGAGATCGAAGGTGCGCGGAAATGCGCAATAGAGATTAATTCCTTCTCCAAGCTTGCAGGCTTTACCGGCGTGCGTCTGGGCTGGTCCGTCGTGCCGGCCGAGCTGACCTTTGCCGACGGTACGAGCGTACGGCAGGACTGGAACCGCGTGATGACGACCCTGTTCAACGGGGCAAGCAACATTGCCCAGCGGGGAGGCCTTGCCGCATTTGACGAAGAGGGAATCAGGGAGACGACGGCCCTCGTCGACTACTATCTGGAGAATGCGGCCCTGATGCAGAAGGCGCTGACGGCTCCCAACTTTGCATCTGCCGGGGTGAAGGTGTATTATACGGGCGACAGTCCCTACCTGTGGGTCCTCTTCCCCGGATACAGGAGCTGGGACATCTTTGACAGGATCCTCGACGAGTGCAATATCGTAACGACGCCGGGGAGCGGATTCGGTCCTGCGGGAGAAGGCTACCTGCGCTTTTCCAGCTTCGGACACCGTGCCGATGTCGTTGAAGCCTGTGCCCGCCTGGCAAAGCTGAAGCTGTAGCCGCCCCGGGCCCGGGGGAAATTCGGGTGATGCGGGGGCTTTGCGCGGGCGTTGTCCCCGAGCCTAGAAGTTGATTTTGAAGCCGACCTTGACGCTGACGCAGCTGGGCCAGTTGTCTTCCTGACTGAAGATGTGGGAAGAGATGCTTGCCGCTGCGTAGGCTTCTCCGCCGTGGACGGGGAGCTTTGCGTAGGGGCTGATGAAGACCGTCTTTTTCCAGGGATTATCGCTGTTGCGTTCCTCTTCTTTTTCCCGGTACATCTCGTGCAGGGTCTGCCCGCCCATCGAGAGGGTGACGTGCATGCCTGTCGTCAGTGTCGTTTCTCCCAGATGAATGAGGTTCGTTGA
>CAMJZA010000029.1 GCA_946410085.1 uncultured Treponema sp.
GATGACCGGACTTGAACCGGTTACCTCTTGCATGCCATGCAAGCGCTCTAGCCAGATGAGCTACACCCCCGTAAAAGATGATTTATCATAGCAGAATCAGGCAGCCTCGTCAAGTAGCAGGGGCCGGAATTCACGAAAAAAGCGTTTTTGGTGCCGCAGAAGCTGCAGCCTTCTGGTCCGAGCCCCTTACTGAATCATCATGATGAAGGCGTCGATAAAGGCGTCTACCTTGTCCAGCCCCTTGCCTTCGGCAGGGAGGGAAAAGAGCTCTCCTTCCCCGGACGCAGGGCTGTTTACGACGAGCTGCTTGCGGTCCTGCAGGTAGTTTTCCAGCATGTTCTTGATGCCGGCGCAGAACCAGCGGCTTGCCGTCTGGATGTTCTCTTCCGGGAGCTTGAGCTTGCCGAAAGCAATGAGGGACTTCATGACGGTCTGCGTGTCGGCGAGGATCTTCGCATCCTGCCTTTCGATAATCCGGACTGCATCGCTGGAAAAGTATTTCTGGCTTTCGACAAAGGTGTAAATCTGGAAAAGGGGAGCCTTTTCGTGCATCTTGAAATAACGGTTGACGATGCCCTTAAAGACGACCTGCGCGGGGTACTTCTTGGTGACGGCATCGATATCCCGGGGAGTAAAGGTAATGGCATCGATGTATTCGGCACAGGAGGCAAAGGTCTGCTTTACGATGTCTTCCCGGCTTTCAAAGTGGTTGTAGAGTGAGGCCTTCTTAATGCCTATCTTGTCGGCGATATCCTTGAGGCTCGTTTCCCCTGCGGACCGCATGAACGCTTCGTCCAGCAGTGCCTTGATAATAGCGTCCTTTGAAACCTTCACTCCCATCTGGCAGCTCCCGTGAGTCTTCACTGAAATTTGTCAATCTCTTCCATTCTATCCCAAGAAAGCTTTGTTGTAAAGGACTGTGGAAGGGGTGATTTTCAGCAGGAAAGCTGCTGTTCTACGGCAGTCGGCGCAGGACGGCCGGGAGCGCATTCTTTGCCAGCGTCATTTTGCGGCCTTGGCCTTGAGTTCATCGTAGGAATCGAACATGAAGGCCGTGTAGCGGTCGGACTGGTACAGGACCTTCGCCCCCGCCTTGAGCAGGCGGCTCGGCAGCGGCCGCCCCATCTCTCCCGCTTCGAAGGCGCAGAATACCTTGCCCGCGGGCCGTTCGGTCATGTGCCGCACTTCCTGCAGCCAGGGGTAGATGGCGTCCACGTCGTCAAGGTCCTGCCCCGGCTTGGTAAAGAAGGTGTCCGTCCAGCTGTACATGTCTATTTTCCCGTCGGACAGTTCTATCATGACGTCTGCGTTCCAGTAGGAGGCGTAACCGGCGTGGATATCCTGTTCCAGCGCTGCCTTGACGATGAGGCGGCGGTCTGCGTTCATGTCGGTCTTGTAAAAGTTGTAGCTCGCCTGTCCGCAGGCGGTAAAGATGATGAAGAATGCGGCAAGCAGGAACTTGACGGCCTTGCTCTTGTGCAGCGCCTGCACTGCCTGCAGGATGACGATGAAGAGGAAGGGCATGATCGGCAGGATGTAGCCGCCTGAGACACCCATCGAGGCAAAGCTCGTGACCAGGGCAAAGAAGATGAGGGCGGTCGAAAGGAAGAGTGCCGGTGCCTTCTGTGCAAAGCTGAAGCTGCCGCTCTTTACGATGAATCGGATTGAAAGCAGCATGCCGCCGGTCAGGGTAAAGCAGACCCCGTTCCTGAACAGGGCTTCGGAAATAAGGGGCCGTTCCGTCGTGAGGCCTATGTTGTCCAGAAAGCCGTTCACCATGACCAGCAGTTTTTCCAGGTTGAACTTCGTGTATTCTTCACTCGACCAGGTGCGGAAGCTGTAGATTCTGCTCAAAAGTCCCGCATTGACCACGTAGCCCAGCCCGGCGGCTGCCAGCAGCAGGAGGGAAGCGGCCAGCAGGTCATTTTCACCGCCCGTACCGCAGTAGTGCACCAGCCTGTCCTGCCTCCGTCCGTTATAGAAGAAGGCGAGCGCAGTGATGAAGAAGGGCACGTAGAGGAGGAAGAGCATTCTGATGCCTTCAAAGCCGTTGAGCAGGGCAAGGAGGCAGAGCAGGGCATAATATATGTAGACTTTGAGCCTGCTTTGTTCTTTGAGGCAGTACAGGACACCGCCGACGGTCAGCAGGATCGTCGTTGCATAGCAGGAGTACCAGAGCCCGTACATGGACATGTACAGGTACATCTTGGACATGGGCAGCATGAGGCAGGAGCAGAGCAGCGAACAGTATTGCCAGCTCAGGCCCACGGCACGGCCGACCAGAACGGCGGACAGGCAGAGGACAACGAGGTGCAGGGCAATGCCGACGATCTTGACTGCGTACCAGGAGGAGAAGATCTTGAACAGGGGGACAAAGATGATCTGCTGGTTTACGACGCGGAGGGCGGTCGAATAGTAGATGTCTTTCGTAAAAAGCTTGCCCTGCTGTGCAAGGATTTTAGCGATGAGCAGTTCGGATGCCGTATCGGAGTCGGTCAGGTAGCTGCCGTAGGGAATGAGCCAGCAGAGGAAGCAGATGAAAAGCCCCGCCGGAACAAGGATGCTCAGGATCTTGAGCTGAAAGCGGAAGCTCTTTTCGTCAGCATGGAGGAAGTCGATGACAAGGAGGCCGAGCGCAAGGGCGCAGAAGCCCGCCGCACTGAAAAGCTCCCGGTAGCGGCCGGGATGTCTGGGGGCCTTGCCCTTGAGGGAACTGAGCAGGAACAGCAGGGCTTCCTGAACGGGCGGCAGAAGCAGGATGAGTCCGCAGGCGGCGGCACAGGCACAGATGACCGTCGCAAGGGGCTTCCAGTGCCTGAAGAGGAACCTGGCGGCAGGGCTGTCGGTAAGTGTTGTTTCCATGTCAGTATGTCCTTTCACTGATGATGTAGCGGGGACGCTTTTTGGTCTCCATATAGATTTTTCCGATGTATTCTCCGATGATTCCCAGGCTGATGAGCTGGACGCCCGAAACAAAGCAGATGATGCAGGTCGTCGACGCCCATCCGGCGACGGTCTTGCCCCGGATGACCTGGATGACCGACCAGACGACGCCGATGAAGCTCACGAAGGCGATGAAGAGGCCGAACAGGGAGATGAAGTGCAGGGGCTTGACGGACAGGCTCGTAATGCCGTCAAGGGCAAGGCTGATCATTTTGGTCAGCGGATAGTGGCTTTCCCCGGCAAGGCGTTCGTTCCGCTCATAGAGGACGGTCCCGCTCTTAAAGCCGACGAGGGGAAAGAGGCCCCGCAGAAAGAGGTTGACTTCTTCAAAACCGGAAAAAGCTTCGAGGACTTCGCTGGAGACGAGCCGGTAGTCGGCATGGTTGAATACGACTTCCGCCCCCATGCTGCCGAGCAGCCTGTAAAAGCCTTCCGCCGTACAGCGCTTGAAGAAGCTGTCCTTCTTCCGGCTGGAACGGACGCCGTAGACTATCCTGCAGCCTTCGTCCCGGTATTTGCGGACCATCTCGTCCATCGCGTTGATGTCGTCCTGTCCGTCGCAGTCAATCGAAATTGTGATGTCGCACTTACCCCGGGCTTCCATGAGACCGGACAGGAGGGAACTCTGGTGGCCCCGGTTGCGGCTCTGGGAAATGCCGATGAAATGCCCGTCCTGCCGGGCAAGTCCCCGTATGATGTCCCAGGTGGAATCCCTTGAACCGTCGTTGACGAAGAGAATGCGGCTGGAATCGCTGATGAGGCCGTCCGAAACGAGCTGGCGCAGTTTTTCGAGAAAGCGGGGAGCCGTGAGGGGCAGGACTTTTTCTTCATTATAACAGGGAACCACTATCCAAAGCTGGGGAAGGGCCGTCGACACTGTATGCTCCTGGAACCTGGGGATTTATGATGTATATAAGGCATGCTAGTGCACATTATATGGAAAAGAAGTATATAGCTTTTTGCCCGGAATGACAAGGCTCGCTGGTTCGCACGGTCGCCGCAGCCGGCTCTCCGGTTCGCAAGGCTCGCCGGGCTGATGTCCGTGTCCGCCGGGCAGCCTGCAGGACTGCGGTCAGCTTGCAAAACTGCGGCACACGCGCTATGCTCTATCCTGTCATGCTGAGCATAATCATACCCGTCTATAACAGCGAAAAATACCTGGCTTCCTGCATCGAATCGGTACTGGCGCAGACCTATACCGGCTTTGAACTGCTGCTTGTCGATGACTGTTCGACCGACACGAGCCCCGCCATCTGCGAGTCCTTTGCCGCACGGGACTCCCGCGTCCGCGTCATCCGTCATGCGGAAAACCGGGGCATTTCCGGCACCCGTTACGACGGCTTTCGTGCGTCTGCGGGGGAATTCATCAGTTTCATCGACAATGACGACCTGCTCCCCCGGCGGGCCTACGAGATTATGATGGCAGACATCGGGGACTGCGATATGTCCGTCGTCAGTTCGGAGGGGGCTGACGGGGATGCGGTCAAAAAGCGGCTTGCCGAGATTGACGCCGCCGCTGCCGGGCCGGTGAAGTCCGAGCGCATGAGCGGGCTTTCGGCATACGAGCTTTTAAAGTCCGGCCGCTGCGCGTACGGGGACATCGGCGGTCCCTGGGGCAAGGTCTATGCGAGACAGCTGGTTGAACGGACCCTGGAGCTGACCCTGCCGTATAAAGACAGTCTTCCCTGGTCGTATTTTGAAGACTGCCTCTTCATTCCCCTCTGCTATCCCCTTGCGCCGAACGTCGTCCTGCACGATTTTCCCGGCTACCTGCACCGGGGCGGGGGCCTTTCCTTCCGGACAAAGCCGACCCCCTACCTCTACGGCTGCATCGGGGCGGGGAACGTCGTGCTGGAGTTCTATCGGGAGCGGGGCTTCCGCCGCCTCTACGAGCTCTACATCGGCCAGCATCTGGTCTACCTGCAGAGCATATGGTGGCGGATAGACCGCTTTGAAGACGATGCGGAAAAGCGGCAGGCCTACCTGCCCATGATAGACGAAGCCTTTGCCAGATACTGCCCCGACTGCCTGGCGTCCCCGGAATCCTCTTTGTCCGAAAAGCTTACGGCCTTTCTCTTTGCCGGAGCCCGCCCCCTGTGGAAGCTGCTGATCGGAAATCTGCTGCTTGCCCGGAAATACCGGCGGGCCGTGCGTGACTGATTTTCAGCGTAACTGATTTTCTGTTGCTTTCCCGCCTGTTTCCGTATATAATAGCAGAAAGGCTGTGCTTTCCGAAGCGCCTTTAAAAAAGTCAGGAGAGAGAACGTGCAGGGATGGGTTTTACTCATCGATTCAGACAGGGACCGCCTCAAATCCGTGAGCAGGATGCTCCTGTCCTCGGGCATGCGGGTCAGCTGTGCCGTTTCATCACAGGCTGCCGCTTCTTTTCTTGCCCAGCATCTTCCTGACCTCATCATGGTGTCCGACGGCCTGCCCGGCGGACGGGAACTGGCGGAGGCCCTGAAGGCCGATTCCCGTCTGCGGAACCTGCCCCTCCTCTTTCTGGCGCCGGGTGCCGGGTCCGGGGCTGCGCTCACTGCGGAACAGCCGGCGCTGCCGTTTCCCGGGCCTGCACGGGAGTCTCCTTCTGTTCCGCCCCTTTCCCGGCCGCAGCAGGCAGCATCTGCCGGAACACCGCCCGCCGGGGCTTTCCCCCCGCTCGAAGGCATTTCCTATACGGATGCCGTTACGAACTGCGGCGGCGAGGAAATCCTCAGGACCGTGTTCAGGAAGTTCTATGAGTCCATCGAGGAGCGGGCAGCGGCAATAGAAGGCTTTGTCGCCGCCGCCAACTGGCAGGACTACCGCATTGCCGTCCATTCCCTCAAGTCTTCTGCCCGCCTTATCGGGGCAATCGAGCTTTCCGACGATGCGAAGGATCTGGAAGCCGCCGCGAATGAGCGGAGGACGGACGCGATCGTTGCCGGAACACCGGCCCTCCTGGATCTGTACCGGAGCTATCGGCAGAAGCTCAGCCCCCTGTTCCCGCAGGCCGGCGGCGCAGGCGGCATCCCTGCGGAGGGGAAGGTATAGCCTCTATGGACACGAAGCTTGAGCGGAAGGAGGAGATCCTCGAAGCCCACCGGTCGGCACTGACCGTTGCAAGCCTGCTCTTTATTGCCCTCATCGTCGAAACGCTGGTCATGCAGTGGGAGACCTGGGCGGTTGCATACCTGCTCGTCGGCATCCTGCTGATGTGGCTCTGCCATTTTTCCCGCACGATTTCGCTGAAGCACCGGGTCCCCCTGTATGTGGTCATCATACTCGGTACCTTTTTCTTTTACGGCATTCACAAGACCAGTCTTTTTGACGTACCGATCATCGGCATCATCATGCTTTCCGTGTTCCTCATGATGGAATGTGACTGGGCAATCTATCTGGGAGGTGTCTTTTATTTCCTGGTCCTTGTCTGGCAGTTCCTTGTCCTGCGGAATACGGATGCCCTTGTTTCGACGCTCGAAGTTTCCCGTCTGGTTATGGACATCGTTGCCGTCGTGATTGCGACCGTGTCGACGAAGGACGTGAGCAAACGCAGGAAGAAGTATCAGGACCGCATCCTGGAAGTCGTTTCCGAGCTGGAGGAAATGAACCGGCAGACGGAAAACTTCATGGCGAACGTTTCGCACGAACTGCGGACGCCGATAAATGCGGTCTCGGGCATCGGCGAGTCCCTCCTGAAAAAGGAGCAGGATCCGCAGAAGCGGAAGGAACTGCTTGCCATCAGGCGGGCGGGCCAGCGGCTCTTTTACCAGATCAGCGATGTCCTTGACTATACGGAAATGGGATTAAAGCGGCTCAAGGTCAGCGAGGGCCCCTACAGCATCGCTTCGACCGTCAACGACATCGTTACTGCCCTGCGGGAGCGGGACGACAAGCCTGCCGTGGAACTCCTGTTCGACGTGGACTCCCGCATTCCCTCCGTCCTGCTCGGCGATGAAGGAAAGATACGCAAGATCCTCCGCCACCTGATCGAAAACTCGATAAAGTATACGCAGGAAGGTGCCGTCTACGTCAAGGTCACTTCGTTCAGGAAGGATTACGGGGCAAACCTGTTCATCTCGATTTCCGATACGGGCGTCGGCATGAGCGAAGAGCAGCTGCATAAAATCTTCGGGCGGCTCTACCAGGCTGAACCGGACCATGCCCGGACGAGTACCGGCATCGGGCTGGGGCTCACCGTCGTATACGGCCTTGTCCAGAGCATGGGCGGCTTTATCCAGATAGAAAGCGAAGTCGGGAGCGGAACGGAAATCCATATCAGCATTCCCCAGAAGGTGCTCGACGACACGCCCTGCATGGTCATCTCCAGCGAACGTTCCTTCTGCGTTGCCTACTGCTTCCGTACCGAAAAGTTCAGCAATCCGATGGTCCGGGAATACTATGAGCGCCTGATTTCGGTGATACAGGAGTCCCTGCCGGGAACGCTGATCCGGACGACCGACATGACCGGTCTGGAGCGGATAAACCAGCAGTACAGCCTGACCCACATCTTCACGGGACTTGATGTGTATGAGGCAAACCGGGCGTTCTTTACGGACGTTGCATCCCGTGTCCATGTGGTCGTCGTTGTTCCGCGGGATTTCCAGGGCCGCAGCCTCGGCCCCATACCGGTCATCAGGAAGCCCCTGTTCAGCCTGCCGCTGATAAACGCCCTCAACGGTGCCTACCATGCGGAAGAGCCGGAGACGGGCATAGCCGCCCAGCGCTTTATCTGCCCGGGCCTCAGGACGCTCGTCGTTGACGACGATGAAATGAACCTGCTGGTTGCAGAGGGAATCCTGAAGGACTACCAGATGCAGGTAACGCTTGCAAAGAGCGGCCGGGAGGCCATTGAACTGTGCAGGACGCGTTTTTATGACCTCCTGCTGCTTGACCACATGATGCCGGAGATGGACGGCGTGGAATGCCTGCATATCCTGCGGCGGCTGAATCCCCATGCGGAAAAGGAGATGGTTGCCATTGCCTTTACGGCAAATGCCGTCAGCGGTGCGCGCGAGTTCTTCCTCGGGGAAGGCTTTGACGAGTTCATTTCCAAGCCGATAGAACTGCTGAGCTTTGAGCGGGTGCTCAGCCGAGTATTGCCGGCCTCGATGATCAAGCCCCTGCACCGGCTGTCGTCTCCCGGCATGGCAGAGGCCGTTGCCGCAGGACCGGCAGGCATGGCGGAACCTGAAGGCGGCAGCCTCCGGCTCTTTCATGCCCTGTACGATGCGCTTGATACGCTGGAAGCCGATAAGGTTGAACGCCTGATGCAGCAGATTGATGGCCTGCGCTATGGCGGAAGGTCGCTGGACGAACTGCTGCCCGGGGCGCGGGAAGCTGTTGCGCGCTTTGACTTTACGCCGGTGCAGGAGCAGATAGGCCTGCTTCTGCGCCAGCTTGAGGCTGCGGGCGCAGCGGCGGGAGAAGGAGGCGAAGGAGGCAAAGATGGAAGGTAACCGCAATCGTTTGCTGCAGCTTCTCCTGCCGGACAGGCGGATCATCGTGCGTGCCGCCATCGGAGGTATCTTAGGCATCGTCGCCGTGCTGGGCAGTTCTCAGCTTCTGTACCGCCATCTGATTGCACGTGCGCTGCATGGCAAGGCTGAGCTGATTACGCGGCGGCTGGAAGGCGTTGCAAGCAGGCTGCTGCTGAAGCTGCAGGGGCTTGCCTACAGTTCCGACTTTCAGGACTACTTTTTAAACACGGAAGGTGAGTTCCAGCTCGATACCATAAAGAAGGCAAGCCTCCTGTACGATAACCAGCTGCCGGTCGGAAAGCTCTTCTGGGTTTCGGACAGCGACCTGCGCTACTATGAGGAAACAAAGTTCCGGCGCGTCCTGTCGCCCGCATCCGGGACTGACCGCTGGTATGACGGGGTGAATGCCGACAGCTACTATCTGCTGACGCAGGAGCTTGAAGCGGATCTCGACGGCGTGGGCCATAGCTTTTTCCGTGTCAGCGTTCCCGTGTACCGGTCTGACGGTAAAAAGGCCGGTGTCGTCGGTGCAATGGTGTCGCTGGAAGAACTGGGGGCCGTCCTGAAAACTGCTTCGGACGATAAAAAGGACCTGCTCTTTCTGCGGAGTTCGGGAGGCCAGCTCCTGAGCCTTGACCCGGCAGCAGCCAGCATCAAGCTGTTTGCCGTGCTGACCGACCTGTACGACAGCCTGCGTTCCCTGCCCGCCAGGAAGGGGAGCTTCATGCTGGGCAAGTGCGATTACGGCAGCTACGCGCTTGCGGCGGTTACCGCTGACTGGAGCCTGGTGCTCCTTTCCCCCGTTTCGGGCGGCCTGTATGCCCTCTGCTTTGCCTTCATGTTCTTCATGCTGTGCTTCCTGTCCGCCGTCGTGCTGAATGTCCTGCAGACCCGCCGCTATATCGCGGAGAACCGGATCATCAGCGCACAGAAACGCGAGATAGAGATTCTGAACGAAAACCAGAGTTCGTTCTTTTCGAGCATGAGCCACGAAATCCGCACGCCGATAAATACGATCATCGGCCTTGACGAGATGATCCTGCGGGAGGATATTTCCGATGAAGTTGCGGAAGACGCGCAGGACATTGCGGCGGCGGGCAACATCCTCCTGTCGCTGATCAACGACATACTCGACATGTCCAAGCTGGAAAGCGGCAAGATGGAAGTCGTCAACGCCGCCTATGACAGCGGTGCAATGCTGTCGGACATCGTCAATATGATATGGGTCAAGGCGAAGGAGAAGGGCCTTGATTTTCAGGTTGACATAACGCCCGACCTGCCTGCGTCCCTGATCGGTGACGAAGTGCGCATCAAGCAGGTCCTGCTGAACCTGCTGAACAATGCCGTCAAGTATACGAAGGAAGGCGCCATTGTCTTTTCCGTTCGCTGCGAACGGCGGGGCGAAGGGGAGGCCGTCATCTCCTATGCCGTTGAAGATACCGGCATCGGCATCAAGAAGGACAGCATTCCCTACCTGTTCGACGCCTTCAAGCGGGTCGACATGCAGCAGAACCACATGATTGAAGGGACGGGCCTGGGACTGTCCATCGTAAAGCAGCTGGTCGAACTGATGGGCGGCACAATCGACGTGCGGAGCATTTACCTGAAGGGTTCGACCTTTACCGTTACGCTCAGGCAGGAGATTGTCAGCGGGGAGGGCGTCGGCGAGCTGAACCTGCGGACCCGGAATTCCAAGCGCGACCGGGTTGCCTACCAGCAGTCCTTTGAAGCACCGTCGGCCCGCATCCTCATCGTGGATGACAACGAGATGAACCTGACCGTCGAGCAGAAGCTGCTCCGCGGTACGAAGCTGCAGGTCGACACGGCAACGAGCGGCCGCAAGGCGCTCGCCATGACGCAGAGCGTCCGCTATAATGCAATCCTCCTTGATCACCTGATGCCCGAAATGGACGGCATTACCTGCCTGCACGAAATACGGCGGCAGCCGGGAGGCCTGAACCGGACGACGCCCGCCATTGCGCTGACGGCGAATGCGGGCAGCAAGAATCAGGCCATATATGAGCAGGAGGGCTTTGACGGCTACCTGTCCAAGCCGGTGAGCGGCATTCAGCTGGAGCGGTCGCTGCTTGCCGTCCTGCCGGAAGAACTGGTTGCCTTTCACGACGACAGCATTGACCTGCGCAATTCCAGCGTCATACGCCTTTCGTCTTCCAAGAAGATTCCGCTTGTCATTACGACGGACAACGTGTGCGACCTGCCCCTCCAGCTGCTCCGGAGCTACGGCATTCCCGTCCTGCCGGGGAAGGTGATTACGAACGAGGGCAGCTTCCTCTGCGATCTGGAAATTGACACGCAGGCGGTCCTGTCGTACATGCAGGACCCGGATAATACCGTCCGGTCCGACGAACCGGAGGTGAGCGAATACGAGGAGTTCTTTTCCCGCCAGCTGCAGGGGGCGCAGGCCATCATTCACATTACGATGTCGGATCTCCTCGGAAAGGCCTATGAGCATGCCTCAGAAGCCGCAAAGTCATTTGACAATATCACGGTCGTCGATTCCGGGCTCGTGTCGAGCGGCATGGGCCTCATGATTCTGTTTGCCTGCCAGTATGCGAAGGAAAATCCGTCGGTCCAGCTTGTCCTGGATAAAATCGAAGAATCGCGCAGGCTTTTTTCGACGAGCTTCATCGTGAGTTCGCTGGAATATCTGGAGCGGAACGGCCGCATGCCGCACCTGGTGAAGAACATCTGCCAGGCGCTGGACGCCCATCCCGTGATGGGATTCTACAAGGGCATGATGCTGATCCGCCGCATCGAATTCGGCAGTACGGGAGAGGCGCGGGTGAAATACCTGAAGTCCCTGTTCAGGAACCGCGCCGCCATAGACGACAGCATTCTGATCATTACCTATGCGGGGCTGCCCTTTTCCGAGCTTGAATCCCTCAAGAAGCAGGCGCTCGCCCTTGTGCCCTTCAAGCAGGTCTATTTCCAGCAGGCATCACCTGCCATTGCCTGTAACTGCGGGCCGGGCAGCGTCGGCTTCCTGTTCAGGAAACGGGGCTAAGGCCGCCCTGTGCGCATCCGGCGCCTTGGCAGGTGACCGGCTGCGGGCATATCCGACCATCCGACCGCTACTGGCGCGGCTGACAGCACCTGCTACTCCTGCTTGTAGACCTCTCCGTGCGTGTGGAAGCCTGACTTGATGACGACTTCATCGATGTTCTCTTTTGTTGCGACCTGCGGTTCCAGCCAGAGGACGGGGATTTCCTTGAGCCCGTTGTTGATTGTCGCATCGTAGCCTGAGATGTAGCCTGCAGTTTCTCCCTTTGCGAGGCGGACGGCACATTCCGCCGCCTTTTCGGCAAGCTCGGTAATCGGTTTGTATACGGTAAAATCCTGCCTGCCCCGCACGATGTCCTGACAGGCCGCTATGTCGGCATCCTGCCCGCAGATGGGAATGTGGCGGCCGGGACAGTAGTCGTCCAGGGCGTTCAGGACGCTGCCCGCAACGGCATCGTTGCCGCAGACGATTGCGTCCGGCAGCTCGCTTTTGGTCAGCAGGCTGGCGGCAGCCCCGTAGGAAAGGTCATAGTTCCAGCCGTCCGTATAGAAGATGTCCCGGATCGTTATGCCCTTTCCCTTGATTTCTTCTTCTATCCCCTTGAGCATCAGGGTCATGTTGTAGTCTTCGTCCGGCCCCAGGATCAGGTTCCAGCGCTTGCCGACCTTGTTCCTGATGAACTGCTGTGCCATCAGGCGGCCGACGCTTTCCGTGTTGACCGAGATGTAGAGGCTGATGTCGGCATCGCTGATGAGGCGGTCGTAGGAAATGACTTCGATGTTCTTGTCCCGCATTTTCTTGATGACGGCGGCAAGGCTGTCCCGGTCCTTCGGGACGATGACCGCCGTGTCGACCTGCCGCTGCATGAGGTATTCCAGCTGGGCATTCTGCGTTTCCACGCTGTTTCCCGCATTCTGCACGATGACCTCGCCGCCCAGTTCCCGGACCTTGTTCATGAATACGTCAAGGTCGCGCTGCCAGCGTTCCAGGGCAAGCGTGTCTATGGAAAAGCCGATGCGGACTTTCCTTTCCCGGTCCTGCAGTTCCTTTTCTTCTGCTTTTGCCGTCTGAATCCGGGAACAGGCGGCGAGCAGGAACAGGGGCAGCACGGCGAATGCAAACAGTCTGCTGCGTGCGGAAAAAAGTCCGCTGCGTGCGGTCTGCCGCATCCGTGCGCCTGCATGCCGGTCTGCCTTTACTGATACGTTTTTACTTTGCAACATTACGGAACTCCGTCGGCGTCATGCCGAATTTGTTTTTGAATATGCGTGAAAAATAGTTCTGGTCGTTGAAGCCGACTTCCGAACTGATTTCCTTGATGGAGCTGCGCGGATTCTTAAGGAGTTCCCGCGCCTTGCGCATCCGCAGGTCGGTCAGGTAGTTGATGTAGTTTTCGCCCCTGACTTCCTTGAACAGGCGGCTCAGATAGAAGGGACTGACGTTGATTGCCTCCGCAACGTCTTCGAGGGAGAGGTCCTCGGACATCCGCTTTTCAATGTAGTCCTCCGCCTTCTTGACAATCGGATTGTCCTTGGTCTGCGAGAACTGCATGACGTCCGTTGCACATTCCTCGCAGCGCTTGCCGGTGAACTCCAGCACCGCACTCATGCTGTCTGCTGCGGAAAGGACCGAAAAGGCGGACAGGAATTCATCGTTCCGGTAGTTGCAGTCTATTTCCGTCGTGATGTTCCGCACGTTTACGAGCAGTTCGAATATCGCATTCTTTACCTTTCCCATGTCCCCGCCGTAGCTGTCCTGCAGTGCCGCGCCGTAGGAGTTCAGCAGGTGGCGTATTGAGCTGGCGTCTCCTGCCCGCACCCTGCCGAAGATGCTTTCTGCGATGATGCCCGGATTGAGGTCCCGCTTCTTTCCTGCATTCCGCTCCGCAAAGACGATGCCGCCCGACGCGGGCGTTGAGCTCAGGGCTTCCAGCGCTTCATTGTAGGCGGTGCCGGTCATGTCGGCGTCGGTAAAGAAGGTGCTGATGCCGCCCCGAATGCCGGATGCAACGTGGATGCAGAGGATGTTGTAGAGGGATGCGATGGTTTCCTTTGCTTTTTCCGTAACTGTGTCTTCGTCGCCGTCGATGGGAAAATAGAAGAAGGACGCAAGCCGGTTTGCCATGAAGGAACCGGTGATGCACTGTACCCTGCTCCTCAGCAGCCTGCGGATTTCCTCGTAGCTTTCGTTCTGCCGCTTTTCGTCCATGCCGGGGAACTCCAGGCAGCAGAAGCACCAGGCCGAGCCGGTAATGCCGAAGTAGGAGAAGTATTCGGAAACGTCCTTTGTTCCGCTCAGGGCTGCCGAATAGATGAAGTCGCTTTCGACCATGGGCGAAACGATGTCGAGCTTTTTGTGCAGTTCCTCTTCGCTGTTTTTCCGGCCCCGCTTCTGGTCTACGATGTTCATCGCATTGCGCAGGGTTTCGACGACGGTATTGCGGTTGACGGGCTTGGTCAGGTAGCGGTAGACGCCGAGGTTCACGGCTTCCTGCGCATACTGGAAGCGGTCAAATGCGCTCAGTATGACGATGACGCTGTCGGGCTTTGACTGCAGGATGAACTTGACCGTTTCCAGTCCGTTCAGGCCCGGCATGTTGATGTCCATGAATATGATGTCGATCTGTTCCTTCATGACCGTCTCAAGGGCACTGGAGCCGGAAAGGGCGGTGAACAGCCTTATATCGGAAGGAAAGTTCTTTTCGATTATGAACTTGAGGGAGTCAACCATTATCTGCTCATCATCAGTTACAAGAATGCCGTACATTACCTATCCTCGTGCTTTTCCTCATGCATTGAATCCTTCTTTCCCAGGCGGGGAATCTTGAGTATGAAGCTGGTGCCGCCTTCATCGTTCTGCTGGATGTCAAAGACATCTGCCCGGTGAAAGTAGAGGCGCAGGCGGGAGGCGACGTTGACCAGGCCCGTGCCGGTTCCCGTGCTTCCCGTTCCCGGACTGCCGGCGGTGTTCCCCGGACTGCCCGCTGCGGACGCTTTGGGCGGGGCCGTTGCAGGCTCCTTCCTTTTCCTGCCGGTCTGGGATTCGATTTTTTCTCCTGCAGCGGCGAGGATTGCCCGCCGCTGTTCTTCGGACATGCCGCCTCCATTATCCGAAATTGTTATGGTCGTGTCAAAGACCGTCTGCTCCACGTTCAGTATGACATGCCCCCGGTCTTCTTTCAAGCCGTACTTGATGCAGTTTTCGACGAGCGGCTGCAGGATCATGCGGGGAAGCAGCACGCTGTAGTCGGCGTCTTCCGGCAGTTCCTTGACGAAGGCAAGCCGCTCGCCGAAGCGCACTTTCATGATGTAGACGAAGTTGTCCACGAGGGACAGTTCTTCTTCCAGGCTTGCCGCCGTTCCCTGCTGCTGGATGTTGTAGCGGAAGAAGTCCGCCACCTGCTCGATGAAATAGCAGGTCTTGTCGGCCCCTTCCATCATGGCAAGCTGGGCTCCGGTGTTCAGCGTGTTGAAGAGGAAGTGCGGGTTTATCTGGTTCTGCAGGACCCTCAGCTGGGCGGACGAGTAGAGTTCCCGCATTTCCAGTTCCTTTTCCTTCATCTCGTTTTCCTGCGCAACCTTCTCCCAGATTTTGTCGATGTAGGCCTGAATGCTGACGATCATCCGGTCAAATGCACGGCAGATGTTTCCGACTTCGTCTTCCGACTGGCTGTTGAACAGCG
The DNA here is from genome assembly GCA_946410085.1 of uncultured Treponema sp. GTDB lineage: Bacteria > Spirochaetota > Spirochaetia > Treponematales > Treponemataceae > Treponema_D. Next base: position 15,107 of record CAMJZA010000029.1, read on the forward strand.
GAACTTCAAAGTCCATGATTGCAATGCGCATGGCGACTTCGGAGATGTTGGTCAGCGGCTTCATGAGTATCGTCAGTGTCAGATAGAGGATGATGAAGACCAGTATGGAAAAGACAAAGATGATGCCGGTACTGAGCCGGAAGAACTTGTTGAAGCTCGTCTGGTTTGCCCGGTACAGGGAGGCGTTCTGTTCCATGAGCAGGGAGTTCAGCTTTTCCGTCTCCTTCTGCAGCAGGCTGTAGCATTCCAGGCTGGTTGCATAGCTTTCCTTCGCCAGCTCAAAGTTCTTTGCCCGCTGTGCCGTAACCGCCGTGCGGCTGTATGAGAAGAATGACTGGGACAGGTTGTAGACCTTGTACTCGCTCAGCTTGACCCGGTCGGTGGACGGCCGGATGTCGAACTCCTGAATGAGGGCATCTGCAAGGTTCTGGTGCTGGTAGTAGCTGTCGATGCTTTCGAAGGTGCGGTATGCCATGTAGTTTTCCAGTGCAACTTCGGTATTGAGCAGTTCGGCAGAAATATCGCCGAGCCGTTCGTTCGTCTCGTAGGAGCGTCCCGTCCTGAGCAGGAAGGTCCGGTTCAGGCTGGTCGTCATGAAGAAGAACATGCCCATGACGGTCATTGCAAGGATGACCGAAAGGAGTATCTTTGCCCTGAGGCTCTTGCGGAATGCTGCCATCCTCCTGCTCACAGGCTGCCTGCCTTGCGGATTTTGACGTCCGCCGCGATGTAGCTGTTTGCATGCCCGTAGTGGATGTATTCGAACAGTTCCTTCAGGGCAAGCGAGCCGATTTTCTGGGAGTCAATGGAAAGCAGTTCTGTAATGACGCCGATTTCAAGATAGCGGTCCAGGACGCTGCCTTCGCCGAAGCCGATGATGCCGACGTAGCCCGACTTGCCCAGGTCGTTGACCAGCTGCGCTGCCCGGATGCTGTCTTCCCCTGACAGGCACACGAGGAGGTCTGCTTCCGAGTAGCGGATTTTCCGGGCAAGCATGCCGGAGGTTTCCGTAATGGACGCACTGGACTCAAGGTCTGCGACATAGACGGCGATATCCTCGTAGTTGGCGAGGTTGCTGGTGACGCTTGCCATGAGGGTGCTGTAGTTGGCGCTGTTTGACTTGACTGTGTTTATGACGATGAGCCTGCCCCTGCCGTTCAGGTAATCAGCGCTTTCCTGCGAAATCTTCCTGCCCAGTTCCGAATAGTTGGTGCCGATGTGTGTAATCTGGGGAATTGACTCGTCATAGTGCGATACGGTTATGAGGGGAATTTCCCTGCCGTCGAATGCCTTGGGAATCTTGAAGCCGGAGCCCCCTTCGGTAATGTAGGCGATGACGCCGTCGGCATCGACGAAAGAAGCGAAGTTGAGCAGGCTCTGGAGCGACTGGCCTTCGGCAATCGAAGAAGGGACGTTGAGTTCGACGACGCAGTTGTAGGACTTGCTTTCTGCTTCCGCCCCCTTGTAGATTTCCTTGAGCGTCTCTTCATCCGCGGATTCTCCCAGGATGAGGACGTGGTGTTTCCGGTCGTCTCCGGGGGGTGCCGGGTCGCTTTCCTGGGCCATCCGGGGCAGCAGGTAGAACAGGTAGAGGCACAGCAGCAGTGCCGCCAGGATGGACAGGGCCACGGCAAGAATCTGGGGGGCAGCTTCCTTTCCGGGCATCACCTTCTTGAGCTTCATGCCTTCCATTATAGCACGTTTTGCCCCTGCGGGCTAGGGTCTTTTGCACAGCGCAGAAAAGAGGACGTCCGCCAGGTTCTGGACGACTGACGCGGGTCGGCTGGCGGTGCACACCCGCCCGCCGGTACCGCCGGCGAGCCCCCGGCATCCCCGTAACTGCGGGGACATCCCGCCCTGCTGTACGCTCGTACGCATCCGGCTGTACGGTCGTACGCATCCGGCTGTACGGTCGTACGCATCCGGCTGTACGCTCGTACATGCCCGGCTGTTGGCAGCAGGCGTTTACATCAGTCACGGCATTGCCGTGGCCGGGTCTACATCCCTTGGACGGCAGGCTCTGCCGCGAGCTTTTCGACTTCCTCCAGCGGAAGTCCTACTGCCTGGGCTATCTGCTCGTTAGTAGCAACATGCAAGGCAAGGAAATTTCGTGCGGCTGACAGGGCCCTGTTCCGTTCTCCCCGGCGTTCCGCATTGTGCAGGCCGGTAATGCGGTCACACTCATCTCCGAAAATCTTTCCCTGCTCAATCCACCGCCAGTCGGTATCGTTTAAAGACCTCAGCATTGCATCTGCACTCATGATTCCTTCCTCGCTCTTCGAGAGCCTGTCTATCAAATCCTGTTTGTCAGGATTGTCCGCTTCCTGTATAAATTTACCCCATTTTACCGCGCTTGGCAAGCTTTCAATATCCGTATTGTCGTTAACCGGAGGCAGCTTGGGAAGCTCAAGGAATATTACGTTGATGACGCCCTCCAGCGTAGCCCCGTCCGTCATGTCTGCCAGCACGTAACGGTGCAGGAAAGACTCGTTGCCGCTATCGTACTTGAAATTCAGTACGGATATCTGGTAAGCCCTGGGCAGGTTTCCCCAGTCGTCTCCCTTCGTGGACACTGAGCTGACCAGCCGTGAAACGTAGTATTCAGCCCGCCTGCCGTAGTCAGTCTCCCGGTCATAGCCCTGCATTTCGATCTGCGCCTTGGTGCCGTCGGTAAATACGCAGTTTATATCGTAGCGGATACCCCGCTGTTCCTCGTACTGGCCGGCCGGTTCGTTCTCCTTTACGGTGACTTCCGTCACTTCTTCGCCGATCATGGCGGAAAGGAATGACTTGAGGGCAAGCCGGGATTCCGGCCTGTCCTGCGTAAAGATGCCCTTGAAGTTGAAGTCAAGGCGGGGATTCAATCGCCTGAATTCATTTGGGTTCTGATTATTCTGCATGTTCTGCATACGTTTTCCTCCACATAATTGTGCGTGAGGCACAAGAGCGGGGCAGGAGCCCCCTGCACCACGCCCGCCGGGTGTTTGACGGGCATGGCGAATGCAGGGCTTGTGCTGCTCTCAAGCCTGCATGCCTGTAACTGTTTATCTGTGGAGGAATGCTGCTTTTTGTCCATTTTGCGGGGAAAAATGAAAAAAACAGTTGACAGGAAATACTTTGGGTGTATAATGTAACTAGTTTTATGAAAGCAGTTTCATAGAAGAGTCATAACCGCCGGAAAAAGGAGAAGCTGACAGATGCAGAAGGCGAGTACGATTTATGATGTAGCCCGGCTGGCCGGTGTCAGTTCCGCCACGGTTTCCCGTGTGCTGAACGAGCCCGACAAGGTCAGCGGGGACAAGCGTCAGAAAGTCATGGATGCCATTGCCCAGCTGCATTTTGTTCCCAAGGCAGATGCGGTTGCCCTCGCACGGAAGACCTACCGGAAAATCGGTGTCATTGCTCCCTTCTTTACCCAGCCCTCGTTCATGGAGCGGCTGCGGGGTGTGGCCGAGTTCCTTGCGGAACAGCATTACGAGCTTGTCATCTACTCGGTGGACTCCGTGGAAGACTTGAACAGCTATGTTGCGACCATCGTTCATACGGTCCGCGTTGACGGCCTGATATTCTTCTGTATGCAGCTGGAAGCGCAGGTGCTTGAACTCCTGCGCAAGGCTCCTTTCCCCGTGTGCTTTGTGGAAAGCGATCTGGACGGCTTTGACTGCGTGAACATCCACAACCTGCAGGGGGGGCAGAAGGCGGGCGAGTACCTGTATTCCAGGGGCTGCCGCCGGCCCGGCTTTATCGGGGAGAAGTCCGGCCTGGCCTATGCGGTCGGGGCAACGGAAGAGCGCTTCCGCGGCTTCAACTTCTTCTTTGCCAATCAGGGAATTACGATTCCCGATGAGCATGTCTGGATCGGTGAGTTTTCGGATCAGCAGCTTGACAGGGGAATCAACGGCTTCCTGTCGCAGAAAGAACTGCCGGACTGCGTGTTCTGTTCGAGTGACCTGATTGCCGCCCGCTTCGTGCATCTGGCGCATGAAAAGGGCCTGTCGGTTCCCGGGGACATAAAGGTGCTCGGTTTTGATAACATCGACATTTCCGGCTACATCGGGCTGAGCACGGTGAGCCAGAACCTGGAACTGTCCGGCAGTGCCGCTGCGGAACTGGTGCTTGCCAGGATGATGAATCCTGACCGCCCCGTCACGAACCTGAATGTTCCGCTTGAAATCATAGAACGGGAAACTACCAGATAAACTGGTTTGAAATAAAAACGTCCGCAAATATAACAGGAGGTTTCGGATGAAGAAAAGTTTGATTGCAAATGGTGTTGTGTTTCTGTCAGCATGTGCGCTGGCCACGATGGTGACGGCCTGCGGAGGCAAGACTGCTTCTGCTCCGTCGGCAGATTCCGGCAAGGCAAAGGCGGAAGATAAGACGATCCGCATTGAGGGTGCCTTCCGCGGTGAGGAAGAGGCCCGCTTTCAGGAAATCGTAAAGATTTTTAACGAGAAGTCCGGTTACAATGTCGTGTACACGGGAAGCCCGGATTTTGAGGTACAGATTCAGGTTGAGACGCAGGCGGGAACTCCGCCGGACATCGCTGCCCTGCCGCAGCCCGGCACGATGAAGCGCTTTGCGGATGCAGGATACCTCAAGCCCCTTCCTGCCGAGGTTGTCAGTGCAATCGATGCAAACTATGCGTCCGTATGGAAAGACCTCGGTTCCCATAAGGGCCAGGTTTACGGCATCTTCCACCGCGTCAATGCGAAGAGCTTTGTCTGGTACAACAAGAAGGAATGGGCAAAGCGCGGCTACACGATTCCCAAGACCTGGGACGAGCTCAAGAAGCTGGAGGACAGGATGGTGTCCGACGGCATTGCGCCCTGGTCCATCGGCTTTGAGTCCGCAGCGGCAACGGGATGGGTCGGAACGGACTGGCTCGAAGACCTGATGCTCCGCACGGCAGGTCCTGATGTATACGATAAGTGGGTAAACCACGAGATTGCCTTTGACGATCCGGCTGTCAAGAAGGCACTGGGCTACTGCGGCGAAGTCTTCCTGAACAAGAAGTATGTACTCGGCGGTCCCAACAACATCATTGCCCAGAACTACGGCGACAGCGTGAAGCCCCTGTTCACCAACCCGCCGACGGCGATGATGAACCGCCAGGGCAACTTCATTACGGGATTCATGCAGGATGAAATTCAGGCGAACCTTGAGGAGAACGTCGGCGTGTTTGCGCTGCCGAGCGTTGATCCCAAGTGGGGAACCCCTGTCCTTGGCGGCGGCGATCAGTTTGTTGCCTTCACGGACAAGGCCGGCGTAAAGGAGTTCATGATTTTCCTGACGACCTGGGAAGCCTGTGCTCCCTGGGCGAGGATCGGCGGTGCCCTGTTCCCGCACAAGACGCAGAACTTTGACGACTACGGAAACAGCCTTGAGCGCGATATTGCGAAGATTCTGGTCAATGCGACGGTATTCCGCTTTGACGCATCCGACCTGATGCCCACGGAAGTCGGTTCCGGTTCCTTCTGGACCGGCATGGTGAACTATGTGAGTGGTGCGGAGAACGCAGATCAGTGCCTCAAGACGATTGAGGAGACCTGGCCACGCTGATTCGATTCGGTTTCGATCGATAGAAAGCAAAAAAGCAGGAAATACCGGCTGTCACGGGTCCCGCAGGGGGCTTGTGGCAGCATGAATCTTCCTGCAAGGAGTTTGTATGTCTGACGCTAAAAAACTGACACAGACAGCTTCCGCCCCTGACCTGGTAAAGACGCTTGCGGTCGTTGCCGTGACGGCAGTGATAGCCGCCGGGGGCTTTTTCCTTCTGAGGAATGACACTATTCCGCAGATTCTTACGACCCTTATTGCCGTTGCGTGGGGTGTCCTGAGCGTGGTCCTCATTTTCTACTCGCTCAACCTGGTGTCCCAGCTGTTCCGTGCGAAGACATACAACAAAATCGTTCCCTACATTTTCGTCGGACCGGCAATCATCATACTGGCATGGTACCTGCTCATACCGACGGTGCGGTCGCTCGTATTCAGCTTCATGAACCGGGATTCAACGCAGTTCGTCGGTTTTGAGAATTACAGGTATCTGTTTACCGACCGGTCCATGCTGGTTTCAATCCGCAATACCCTGATATGGCTCGTGTGCGGTACGGCATTCAGCGTCGTGCTCGGCCTTATTGCGGCAATACTTGCCGACCGCAGCTATGTCGAGAAAGTCGGCAAGACCTTCATCTTCCTGCCCATGTCCATCTCGCTGGTCGGCGCAGGCGTGATATTCAAGTTCATGTATTCCGCAAAGTTCGGCGGGGCAGAGCAGACCGGCCTCTTGAATGCCATGGTCGTTGCCTGCGGGGGCGAGCCGCAGAACTGGCTCCAGAATGCCCCCTGGAACAACCTCTTCCTCATCGCGATATTCGTCTGGCTCCAGACCGGCTTTGCGCTCGTTGTCCTGTCGGCTGCCCTCAAGGCCGTGCCGGAGGATATGATTGAAGCCGCGAGGATTGACGGCGCAGGTGAGTTCCGCATTCTGATGCAGGTTATCATTCCCAACATACGCGGTTCGATTATAAGCGTCAGTACGACAATCCTGCTTGCAGCCCTCAAGTGCTTTGACATCGTCTACTCCATGACGAACGGCATGTTCGGTACCGAGGTCCTTGCCTCGCAGCAGTACAAGCAGATGTTTACCTTCCAGAACTACGGGCGCGGATCTGCCATCGCCATCTTGATTCTCATTGGCGTGAGCCCGGTGGTCTACTATAACCTGAAAGAATTCCGCAACAGGGAGGCCTTTAAATGAAAGAGAGAGACAACCGCAAGAAAACACCCGGCAGGACGATCATTACCGTCGTCCTCGTGATGCTCTGCATCATCTGGACGATTCCGACCCTCGGTATTTTCATCACCTCATTCCGCAGTGCGGATGCCGTGAATGCGACCGGCTGGTGGAAGGCGTTCAGCGACTTCAGGAGCTTTACGCTCGACAACTACAATCAGGTGCTCTTCGGTCAGCGCTACAGCGTCGGGAGTGCGAGCGGCACGCAGGCAATCCGCGGTGCAACGATGCTCGGTGCCTTCCTGACGTCCATTACCGTGACCCTGCCCGCCGTCATCATTCCGATTTTCATCGCGGCGGCAGCAGCCTACGGCTTTGCCTGGCTTGACTTTAAGGGACGCAACATCATGTTCGGCATGGTCGTAGCCCTGCTGGTCGTGCCCCTGCAGATTTCCCTCATTCCGATTCTGCGTGACTATCAGCGGATTCACCTGAACGGTACCTATCTCGGCATCTGGCTGGCGCATGCGGGCTTCGGACTTCCGCTTGCGACCTACATGATGTACAACTATATTTCAACGCTGCCCCGGTCCATTCTGGAGTCCGCGTTCATTGACGGTGCAAGCCACTTTACGACCTTCGTGCGCCTGATACTGCCGCTGAGTGTTCCGGCAATCGCGTCATTCGCCATCTTCCAGTTCATCTGGGTATGGAACGACATGCTCGTTTCCCTCGTGTTCCTGAGCGGTTCAAAGAATATGGTACAGGTTGTTACCGTCCGCCTGATGAACATGGCGGGAACGCGCGGTACTGACTGGCACCTGCTCACGGCCGGAGCATTTGTTTCGATGATTCTGCCGCTTGTCGTGTTCCTGAGCCTGCAGAAATTCTTCGTGCGCGGTCTGCTGGCAGGTTCCGTAAAGGGGTAATGCCATGTATGCGGAGCAGCTTGAACGGAACATGTCGGAACTGACGGCCCGCCTGTATGCGCTGTATGGAAAGCGCTGGGATTTCTATAAGATTCTTTCCCGGCTTGAGTCCATCATGAAGAAGGCGGCTGCTGCACGTCCTGCATATCTGCGGCAGCAGGATGCGGATGCTGCGGCGCAGTATGGGGCGGAAGCTTCACCGCGTCCCTGGTACCTGAGTCAGGAAACCGTCGGCATGATGCTGTATGTGGATCTGTTTGCGGGGAATCTCCGCGGTCTTGCAGACAGGATTCCGTACCTGCGTGAGCTCGGCGTGAATTACGTGCACCTCATGCCTCTGTTTGACTGCCCCGCCGGTGAAAACGACGGCGGTTATGCGATAAGCTCCTACCGCCGCGTGCAGCCCAGGCTGGGTACGATAGACGACCTGCGCTTTGTGGCGGAGGAGTTTCACAGGAACGGCATCCGCCTTGTCCTTGACTTCGTGTTCAACCATACGAGCGACGAGCACGAGTGGGCGCAGAAAGCCCGTGCCGGAAACAGGAAATACAGGAACTCCTACTATATCTACCGGGATAAAGCGGAGGTAGACGGCTGGAACGCTACGCTGCGGGAAATCTTTCCGACGGTCCGCAGGGGATCCTTTACCTATCTTGCAAAGCAGCGGGAGTGGGTATGGACGACCTTCAACTCATTCCAGTGGGACTTGAACTATTCCAACCCAGAAGTCTTTCTTGCGATGTGCGAGGAAATGCTGTTCATTGCGAACCTGGGCGTGGACGTGCTGCGCCTGGATGCGCTTGCCTTTGTCTGGAAGGAGAAGGGAACGGTGTGCGAGAGCCTGCCGAAGGCCCATGTGGTCATACAGGCCTTTCAGTACGTTGCCCGCATTGCCTGTCCTTCCCTTCAGTTCAAGAGTGAAGCAATCGTGCATCCCGATCAGGTGATTCAGTACATCCAGCGGAACGAGTGCCGCCTGAGCTATAATCCGCTCCAGATGGCCCTGTTCTGGTCAACTGTTGCGACGCGGGATACCCGCCTGCTGACGCTTTCGCTCAAGAAACGCCAGTCCATCCCGGACGGCTGTGCCTGGGTCAACTACATCCGCTGCCATGACGACATCGGCTGGACCTTCAGCGATGAGGATGCTGCGCAGCTGGGTATAGACGGTTACCTGCACCGGCAGTTCCTGAACCGCTTCTTTACGGGTCGCTTTGACGGCAGTTTTGCGGCGGGCGAGCCTTTCCAGCTGAACCCGACGACCGGGGACTGCCGCATCTGCGGAACGATGGCAAGCCTTGCCGGGCTTGAACAGGCGGAGTCCTGCAATAATGAGGAATGGCGTTTCATGGCGCTTGAGCGCATGAAGATGATGTATGCGGTGCTGTTTGCCCTGCCGGGGATTCCCCTCCTGTATGCAGGTGACGAAAAGGCAGTGTTCAATGACTACAGCTACCGTGATGACCCGGCGAAGCGGGATGACTCGCGCTGGGTCCATAGGGTTGCCGACCGCGGCTCCGGAAGCGGTTTCTGCTATGCATCGCAGAAAGAACTGGCGGACAGGCTGCGGGAAATCATAGCGGCACGGAAAAAGGAGCCGATGCTCGGCGGGCAGGATGTATTTTTCTATGATACGCAGGACAGTCATGTCTTTGCCTTCCGCCGGGGAACGATTCACGTGGTCGCAAACTTTTCGGAAAGCCCTGCCGGATTCAGGATTGATGCATGGTCAGCCAGCAGTACGGACCTGCTGAGCGGAAGAATGTTTGCGAATCATCTGCCGCAGGAGCTTGCTCCCTACGAAGTGCGCTGGCTGAAAGAGAACCTGAAGAAAGAGAATCCATGAGAGGCTGGAATATGAAGTTTTCAACGGACAGATTCGGAAATGACGATACTCCGCGCAACGAAACCCTTTTTACGCTCGGTAACGGAAACCTGGGCCTGCGGGGAGATACGGAAGAAAAAAACGGAACGGTTCACAAGGGAACCTATATCAATGGTTTTTACGACAGCGAGACCATTCTGTATGGCGAGAATGCCTACGGTTATGCGAAGAACCATGAGACTATCCTGAACCTGCCGGATCCCAAGCGGATAGAGCTGTCCGTTGACGGGCATCCGTTCGATATGTGCGGAACTGACGGCTCTACGGTAACGGCTTTTCATCTGGAGCTTGATGAAGATGCAGGAGTCCTGACCCGTGACGTTTCCTGGAACTGCGGATCCGGCGGGGCAGGAGGCGCGGGATCTGCACATGCGGCGGCTGCGATAGCCCTGCACAGCGAGCGGCTTGTTTCCTTCGTACACCCCGACTGTGCGGTCATACGCTATTCGCTGCGGAATGTTTCCGCCGGGACGGAACATATACGGATTGCGTCGTACATTGATACCACGGTGGGAAACATCCTTGCGGAAGTTGACCCGCGGATCGGCGCAAAGTTCCGCCACAAGCCGCTCGTCATAGACGGGGCTGCCTGCACCGGCGGCCTGCAGTCATTCTGCGCCCACACCGCCCGCAGCGGCCTGTTCCTGTGCGGGACCGTACGGAACGAACTGTGTGCCGGCGGCAGAATGCTGTCATGGGATGAGTCGTCGGCGGATGACAGTCTGCCCTGCTGTGCCGCAGAATTTGAGCTTGCAGCGGGAGCTTCCTGTACCCTGCTCAAGTACATCGCCTATTCCTGGGACAAAACGGCGGAAGGGCTTTCCGATCGGGCACAAAAGGCCTGTGAAGCCTTTGCCGCTGCGGGCTACGAAAAAGCCCGTGCGGAACAGGCAGCCTTTCTTGCGGACTTCTGGAGCGTGGCGCGGATCAGCATTGATGACGGCCGGAATGCGGCGGCCGGGAAAGGCGACGGCAGGGGCGGCAGTGCGTCCTGCTGCGGCACCGGCGGTTCCTTCAGGGAAGCGGCGGCAAATTCCACGGCGAATTCCACGACGGAAGAAGCCCTGCAGTTCAATCTGTTTCATTTACTGCAGTCGGCGGGCCGGAGCGGGGCGGTCAGCATTGCCGCAAAGGGGCTGACGTCGGAAGGCTACGAAGGGCATTTCTTCTGGGATACGGAAAGTTACGTCTGCCCCGTGTTCACGTATACCGCCCCTGCCGTTGCCCGGAAGCTGCTCGAGTACCGGGCGTCGATACTCGGCAAGGCGAGGGAACGCGCGGCGGAGATGAGCCTGAAAGGTGCGCTGTATCCCTGGCGGACGATAAGCGGAGAAGAGACGAGTGCGTATTTTCCTGCGGGAACGGCACAGTACCATATAAATGCAGACATCATTTTTGCCCTGAACCGCTACCTGAACGCGCACGGGGATGATACCGGTTTTGACGGCGATGCCGTACAGGAGATGACGGCTGAAACCGCCCGGATGTATGCGTCGCTCGGCAGCTTCACGCCCGCTAAGGGCGGAGCCTTCTGCATACACGACGTTACCGGACCGGACGAGTATACTGCCATTGTCAACAACAATGCATTTACGAACCTGATGGCACGGGAGAGCTTTGAGATAGCGGTCCGGCGGTCCGGCAGCAGGGCGACGGCGCAGGAAAAACAGGCCTGGCAGGAAGCCGCTGCGCGCATGTACGTTCCCTTTGATGCGGAAGCCGGCGTCTATCCGCAGGACGACAGCTTCATGGACAAGCCCGACTGGGATTTTGCGGGCACTCCCCGGGAGAACTACCCCCTGCTCCTGCATTATCATCCCCTGGTCATCTACCGGCACCGGGTCCTCAAGCAGCCGGATCTGGTGCTTGCCCAGTTCCTCCTGAGCGGCCGCTTTAGCCGTGCGGAAAAGATACGGAACTTCAAGTTTTATGAGCGCTATACGACGGGAGACTCTTCCCTGTCCCACTGCATCATGAGCATCATGGCGGCAGAAACCGGTAACAGCGCAAAGGCCCTGGACTACTTTAACAAGACGGTCCGCATGGACATAGATGACGTGAACGGCAACAGCAGGGACGGCATCCATACCGCCTGCATGGCCGGCAGCTGGATGAGCGTCGTCTACGGCTTTGCAGGCTTCCGTGACTATGGCGGAATCTACTCGTTTAATCCCCGCCTGCCCGACGGCTGGAAAAAGCTTTCCTTCTCGCTTGCCATACGGGGCTGCATCGTTGACGTGTGCATTACGCAGGATTCGGCGTGCTACCGTCTCCGCGAAGGCTCCAGATCGCTGGAACTGGTGCATCGGAACACGAAGTTTACCCTGTCAGGCGGGCAGGAAAAGACCTTCAGCCTTAAGCGGAAGCTGGGGGCGGTTCTCTTTGACCTTGACGGTGTCATAACGGATACCGCTCAGCTGCACTACCGGGCATGGAAGGAACTGGCGGATGCGGAAGGCCTTGCGTTCAACCACGAGATAAACCGGCAGCTGCTCGGTGTTTCCCGTGAAGAATCCCTTGAGCGGATCCTTGCGGCGAACGGTGTTACCTGGACGGCGGAAAAGAAAGCTGCCTGCTGTACCCGGAAGAATGAGCGCTACAAGGAGCTTCTGGGCGGCCTGACGGAAAAGGATATCCTGCCTGGAATCGTGGACCTGCTCAGGGAACTCAAGGCTCACGGCGTTCCTGCCGTGCTTGCATCGAGCAGTAAGAATGCCCCGGCCGTACTGGATGCGCTGGGAATACGGGATTGCTTTGCTGCAATTGCGGATGCCGCCCATGTACAGAAAGCGAAGCCGGAAGCTGACATATTCCTTGACGCTGCGGAAAAATCCGGTGCCTGGTATGATGACTGCGTCGGCATAGAAGACGCACCCGCAGGGGTTGCGGCGATAAAGAATGGCGGCCTTACCGCCGTGGGAATCGGCAGTGACAGGGAGCTTGCCGCCGCCGACCTGATTCTCGATTCAACGGCGGAACTGACCTATGCACGGCTCAAGGCGTTGATGGAGAATTGATGGCGAATTGATGCGGAACCGATAGGAACCCGATCAAAGAAGCGGTAGAAAACTCGTGAGGACTGTGATGGAGATGAAAAAATACGATGTCGTTGCGCTCGGTGAAATACTCATAGACTTTACCTTTGCGGGAACGAATGCTGACGGCAAGAAGCTGTATGAGGAAAATCCCGGCGGCGCGCCTGCGAACTGTGTCAGTGCCGTTGCCAAGCTCGGCGGCAGGGGGGCATTCATCGGCATGACGGGCCGGGATTCCTTCGGCACTGATATCCGCGCCGTACTGGAGGGGCTGGGGGTGGACATAAGCGGAATGCGCTTCTGTGACAGCCAGCATACGACACTTGCCTTCGTGAGCCTTGCGGAAAACGGCGAGCGGACCTTCAGCTTCTGCCGCAATCCCGGGGCGGACACGCAGCTGCAGCCGTCTGATTTAGATGCCGCCATGCTTGAGCAGGCGCGGATCCTGCACATCGGTTCCCTCTCCCTGACGGACGAGCCTGCAAAAACGGCGACGCTCAGGGCGGTTGCCATGGTAAAAAAAGCCGGAGGACTTGTTTCGTATGACCCCAACTACCGTGCCAATCTCTGGCACGGCAGGACTGATGCGGTTCCCCTGATGAAAAGTATCTTTCCCCTCGCGGACAGCGTAAAGCTTTCGGAGGAAGAGCTGGAACTGCTTTTCGGTGCGGGGATATCCTACGAGACCGGGGCCGAGCAGATCCTTGCCCTCGGCCCTTCGCTTGTCCTGATTACCCTCGGTTCCAGGGGCGTGTTCTATGCGGCGAAACAGGGCTTTTCCGCTTTGCTCGGGGTTCCTGAAGTCAGGGTTGCGGACACGACCGGAGCGGGCGACAGCTTTAACGGCGGCCTGCTCTACCGGCTTACCAGGCGGGAGCTGCCGCTTGCCTTTACGAAGGAAGAACTGGAGCGGGACATTAGCTTTGCCAATGCAGTTGCCTCCCTCTGCGTCATGAAGCGGGGGGCGATTCCCGCCCTTCCCGATCTTGCGCAGGTGCAGGCATTCATGCAGGAACACGGGATGTAATGCGGCAAGGGGACCGGGCTGCCTGCCGATAGCTTCGTGCCCCAGTATACGAGGTTCGTGCCCCCTGTTGAAACAACGGGGAAAAAGCGTTATGCTGTATGGCATTATGGCTTTAGATGAAAATTTGCAGACTGTCAGGCACAGCCTGTCGCACGTGATGGCGGAGGCTGTCGTCCGCCTGTTCCCCGGCACGAAGGTCGCCATCGGACCGTCCATTGACAACGGCTTTTACTATGATTTCGACTTTCCTGCCGACCACAAGGCCAGCGAGGCGGATTTCCCCGCGATTGAGAAGGAAATGCGCAAGATCCTCGCCGGAAACCACGAATTTGTGCGCAAGGAAGTGACCAAGGCCGAGGCTTTGGAACTGTTCAAGGACCAGCCCTACAAGACCGAGCTTATCAATGATCTTCCTGACGGCGCGACCATAACCACATATACTCAGGACACTTTCACTGACCTCTGCCGCGGCCCCCACGTCGCCAGCACCAAGGAGATAAATGCCCAGAGCTTCAAGCTGATGAGCCTTGCCGGGGCTTACTGGCGCGGCGACTCTGCCCGCCCCATGCTCTCCCGCATCTATGCGGTCGCATTCTACAAGCCGAACGACCTCAAGGACTATCTCGCCATGCTCGCCGAGGCGGAGAAGCGCGACCACCGCAAGCTCGGCGTGCAGATGGACCTCTTTCACCTGGATCCTGAGGACCCGGGGCAGGTCTTCTGGCACCCGAACGGCTGGACGATGTACGTTGCCCTGCAGGACTACATGCGGCAGAAGGTCATACAGGACGGCTACGTCGAGGTCAACACCCCGGCAATCATGCCCCGCAGTCTCTGGGAGCGGAGCGGCCACTGGGGCCACTACCAGCAGAACATGTTCATCACGGAAAGCGAGAAGCGCATCTTTGCCGTCAAGCCCATGAACTGCCCCGGCGCGCTTGAGATCTTCAAGTCCCGCACGAGGAGCTACAAGGACCTGCCCCTCCGCATGGCGGAATTCGGCCACTGCGTCCGCAACGAGCCGTCCGGCACCCTGCACGGCATCATGCGCGTCCGCGGCTTCGTGCAGGATGACGCGCACATCCTCTGTACCGAAGACCAGATCGAGGCCGAGGTCAAGAAGTTCTGCCATCTGCTCGTCGATGTCTACAAGGACTTCGGCTTTGACAGGAACCTTCTGGTCAAGCTTTCCACCATGCCCGACGACCACGTGGGCGACGAGGCGACCTGGAAGCACGCGGAAGAAGCCCTTGCGAACGCATGCGACTCCGCCGGGCTCACGTACGAGCTGCAGCCCAAGGAAGGTGCCTTCTACGGGCCCAAGCTTGAGTTCACCCTGATTGACGCGCTGGGCCGCCAGTGGCAGTGCGGTACGATTCAGCTGGACTACCAGCTGCCTTCCGCAGAACGCCTGGATGCGACCTACATCGGATCGGACAACCAGAAGCACCACCCGGTCATGCTGCACCGCGCGGTCCTCGGCTCGCTGGAGCGCTTCCTGGGCATTCTCATCGAGAACTACGCAGGAGCCTTCCCGACCTGGCTGCACTTTGAGCAGGTTGCCGTCGTTCCGGTCGGAAACGACTTTGACGACTATGCGAACAAGGTTGCCGCATTCCTGCGGGCGGCAGGGCTCCGTGCCAATGCCTACACCGATGACAGCAACATGAAGGCCAAGATAAAGATGATTTCCGGGGAGCACAAGACCCCCTACATCCTTGTCGTCGGGGCCAAGGAGCGGGACGAGGAAACCGTCACGGTCCGCTTCCGCGCCTCCAGCGGCCTGGAGCAGAAGACCTTCAAGCTGGAAGACTTCCGTGCTTACGTGCTGGACAAGGTGAACAGCCACTTCAACGGGATATAAGACTTTGTAAATCTTTCGCGTGCGAGCCTGCCTGTTTTTCGGATCTGTCCAGTTTGCGGGCCGGTCCGCACGTGCAGGAAGCCGGGCGGGCCGTGTGCCTGCCCGTTTTTTTTGTCCCTGCCTGCTTCGTCACCTCTTCCGCCTCTCCTTTTATATAACCTTTTCCTTCCTGTTGGGTTTAAAGGGGCATGAAAGGGTATCGGGCTTTCATCTGCATCGCCATGATTTTCCTCTGTGCCGCCGTCCGTACGGGCAGCCACGCTGAATCCCCCGGAACAGGAGCGCTTTCTGCAAAGACCGCCGGTGGGGGCCGGATGAGCCTTGCCTACCGCGGCGGACGGAACTATATCCTCGTGGAGCGGACAGACCTGCTCCGCTATGACAACGGGCATTTCACCGGGCTTTTGAGCCGGGAAGTGCAGTCCTACATTGCCGACAGGGGAGCGGACGCGGACGGGAACCGCCTGTATGAGGGCAGTTTCTATGTCGTGGAGGAGACCAAGCGCGACCGGAAGCGGGTGCGGGAGGGAATCCACACGGCGATAGACTCCTCCTTCAAGATGACGCCGGAAGGCGAGCTTGTCATGCTGGAGGACAACGGCTACCCGGCGTTCCGCAGTTTCCCCTCGTATACCAAGGCAAAGATTCAGATCGGCGACAAGTGGGTGGCACGGGCAGAGCGCGCCGTGGACCCGCTGAACAACGGGACGGTCACCCGCATGCCCATCCTTGTCGAGTACACCTACGTCCGTGACGACGTGTATAACGGCGAGGACGTGCACGTGCTGGAGGCACGGTGGGCAACCCGCTATGGCATCCCGGGTTCCGCCGCCATTGACCCGGACGGCGATGCGGCCCTGCAGAAGGCTGACGGCAGCCACAATGCGACGATAATCATCAGCAGGAAATTGGGCAATGCCCTTGTCATCCGCGACACGGTGGACGAGACCTTTGTCTACGAGGGCGGGCAGACCGTCCGCCTGAAGGGGACGATTTCGCTCTTTACCCGCTACCCGCCCGCATACAGCAGCAGCGAGGTCATTGCGGCCGCAGGTACGGCCGGCAGTGCATCTTCTTCGGCCGGCGCTGCTTCTTCCGGATCCGGCAGTCCGTCTTCTGCGGCCGGCCGTGCATCCGGCGGCATCGCGCTTGGCAGCGATACGACGGTCATTGAAGGGGCAGACGGCGTTACGTTCGTCATGCGCAACCTCCAGTTCGAGAGTGACAGTGCCCGGCTGCTTCCCGGACAGGAAGCCCGGCTGGATACGATAGCCCGCATCCTCAAGGCTGCTCCCGACTCGCAGTACCTCGTGGAAGGGCATACTGCCGACACGGGAAATCCGGCCGGAGAGAAGAGCCTGTCCCTGGAGCGTGCCCGGGCTGTGGCGGAAGCGCTGGCCTTGCGGGGCGTTGACCCCGGGCAGTTCATCTGCAGGGGCTGGGGAGCAGCGAAGCCCGCTGCCGGCAATGACACTGCGGAAGGCCGGGCTGCCAACCGCCGCGTTGAGATTACGATTCTGAAGTAAGGAGAACGAAGAAAATGAATATCGTGAAAGATGTGGCCGCTGCGCTTAAAAAATCGGTACGGAGTTTCCCCGCTACCCTCGCCGGGAGTTTCGCTGCGGCGGTGTTCGCCGTTCTTGCCAGTGCCGTCAACGAACTCTGGGACAAGCGGATTGCCGATGCCCGCGTGACATTCGGCAGCGAGTCCCATCAGGTTGAGGCGCTGCGGGAAGCTTCCGAAACGCTTGTACGCATGTGCGGCCGCTGGAGCGTTGCCGCCGTGTTTGCAGCCGTATTCGCCTTTCTTGCCGGCATGCTCTGCATCTGTGCGGCAAAGTCCTATGAGAGGCGCGGGGAACTGTCTCCCTTCCAGAAGGCGCTTGGCCGGGACAACTGGCAGCGTGCATCCTTTGTCCTGCAGGCATTGAGCGTTCCCCTCTGCGTCCTTGTGTTCTTCCTGTTCAGGACGTTCGATTCTTCCGTGACATGGATGCGCTATCTGGGCCTTGTCTGTGCGATGGTTGCAGTCTCCGTATTCCTGCTGCACTGCATCCAGAAGGAAACGCAGGTTGCCCCGAATATCACCGTTGCGCTGGTAATCGCCGGAATTGCTTCCTCCTGCCTTATGTCCGGCCTGATGCTGGTCGTCCTCGCCTTCCAGCAGCTCATCTATAAGTTCGACTCGCCGACTCCATACCTGGCAGTGATCTGCTTTACCTACATGGTGTTCGGCGTAAACGTATTCATTGCGTACACGGCACGGGAAGAAAAGGACATACGCATCCCCAGACCCTTTACGGTCATCATGTCCTACGTACTGTTCCCCGTTACGCTCGTGCTGCTTGCGGTGCTCTACTTCTACCTGCTCAAGTGCCTCGTGACGCGCAGCATGCCGGTTGGGCAGATAAACCCCTTCGTGTCCATTGCGACGGCCCTCTTCTTTATCTTTTACGTCTGTCTTGAAGATAAAATACGCTTCTTCAAGAACTGGGGAAGCCTCCTGTTCCTGCCCCTCATTCCCCTGCAGATCCTTGCGTTCGCCATCCGCGTGAACGCATACGGCTTTACGGAAAGCCGGGTTGCGAGCCTGTACTACATAATCGTCAGCGTCATCTTCTGCCTGCTTCCCTTCGTGCAGCGGGGGCGGTACATGAAGTTTTCCTACCTGCTCATTGCGTTCTTCCTGCTGCTTGCAACCTGGGGGCCGCTCAACGTCATCTCCGTGACCCTGCGCAGCCAGAGCGGAAGGGTTGTCCGCGTGTTCAGGGCGCACGGCCTGTATGCGGACGACAGGAACGGAGGGGGCCGGATTACCCCCGACAGCGCAGGCCTCCTGTCGATCGACGAGAAGGCTGCCGTTGTCTCTGCGTATGACAAGCTGGAGGATATGGATCTGGAGGGCAGGGCCCCGTCATGGTGGGTCAGGCGGGAAAAGAACGAGGACCGCAGCGCGCATTTCCTGCGCCTGTTCGGCTTTGAGTGGTCGCGCAACTACGAGCAGGACGAGGATGCAGACATAAGCTATTCCTTCAATTACAACATGGATTCGGGAACTGCGTCCCGTCTGGATGTTTCCGCTTATGCGGAACTGTACAGCTTTGACATAGATGCCTGGGTGAACAACAGGGACGGACTGACGGAAGGCAGCATGCGGGAGGACCGGCAGAATTCCAACATCGTCCTGTCCGACGGTACGACCATCAGCATCGTGGAAGAACTGGAAGCCCGCCTGAAGGAGCGGGGACCGAATCATGATGACAACAGTGAGTCCGGCAGTGCGCCGCTACTCCTGTGCCGCAAGCAGGGCTTCGACGTCTACGTGACGTCCTGCCACATGTTCAGGGAGCGTGACGGGAAGGGCGGGCTCAAGTACTTCTCCTACAATGCCACGGGCTTTGTCTGCCGCTGATGGCCGGCCGGAAAATGACTGCAGGCGGCCCGGATATGGCTGTTGGCTGCGGGGGTGCGCCGCTGATGCCTGCCGGTGAACGTGCGGCCCCTCTTCTGAGCGGGCAGGAAATTGCTGCCTTCCGCAGCGAACTGTGGGCCTTTTACCGCGAGCACGGGAGAAAGCTTCCCTGGCGGCATACGGATGACCCCTATCGGGTCCTGCTTTCGGAGCTGATGCTGCAGCAGACCCAGGTTGCGCGGGTCCTGCCCAAGTTTGAGGCATGGCTGCAGCGCTTCCCGGATCTCCGCTCGCTTGCCGAAGCTCCGCTGCCTGACGTCCTTGCCCTGTGGAACGGGCTCGGCTACAACCGCCGGGCCATATACCTGCAAAAGGCATGCCGGGAAGTCCTGTCCCGCTACGGCGGCGTGTTCCCCCGCACGGAGGCAGACCTGCGGGCCCTGCCGGGGATCGGTCCCTATACGGCGGGGGCGGTCTGCGCATTTGCCTTTAACCTGCCTGCCGTCTTCGTGGAAACGAACATCCGGGCGGTCTTTATCCAGCGTTTCTTTTCTGATTCTCCTGAAAAGGTTGATGACCGGGAAATCCTCCCGCTCGTGGCGCAGACGCTCGACACGGAAAATCCCCGCGAGTGGTACTATGCCCTGATGGACTATGGTGCGGAACTAAAGCGGACGGTCACGAACCCTACCCGGAAGTCCCGCCAGTATACGAGGCAGTCACGCTTTGAAGGCTCCTTCCGGCAGGCACGGGGGGCAATCCTCCGCCAGCTGACCCGGCAGCCGTCTGCCCGGCTGGAGGAGATTGCCGCTGCGGAAGGCATTGAACTCGCCCGCATTGAGGCGGCTGCGCGGAAACTCGTGCAGGAAGATATCATCCGGGCGGAAGGCAGCCGCTTCTGCATCCGGCAGGACTGAACCGGCGGAATGCAGTCTGGCAAAGGGGGTGCCGGCTGTCAAAGTGGCCTGCAGGGACCGCCCCTGCCGCCCTCTGCTGTTCCTGCCGACGAAAGAAAGGCCTTCCGCCGTTGCCTGTCTACTCCAGGGTCTTTTTCCAGCCCGTGTAGTCGTCGACGCAGAGGATGCGCTTTGCGTTTGCTACCCGCTCTGCACTCGGCGAGTCAACGCCCTTGAGGGGGTAGTCTATGCCGAGCTTCTCGTATTTCGGTATTCCGAGCGTGTGGTAGGGGAGGATTTCGACCCGTTCAACATTATGGAGCGTCTTGATGAACGCCGACGTCCGCTCAAGATACTCGTCCTTATCGGATATGCCGGGAACAAGGACGTGCCGTATCCAGATGGGTTTGTGGATCTCGTCCAAGTAGCGGAACATCTCAATGATGTTTGCGTTGTGGCGGCCGGTCAGTTCAACGTGTTCGGCGTCGTCAATGTGCTTGATGTCCATCAGGAGCAGGTCCGTCACGTCCATCAGCTGCCTGAACTTTTCAAACCAGGGCCCCTCTTTCGTGAAGGGGCCGCCCGACGTGTCGATGCAGGTGTTGATGTCCTGTGCCTTTGCCTTGGTGAGCAGGTCCGTCAGGAAGTCCAGCTGGGCGAGCGGTTCACCGCCGCTCACGGTAATGCCGCCCCATTTGCCCCAGTAGCTGCGGCAGTCCAGGGCGTCTTCTATGAGGCTGTCTGCCGTCCGCTTCTCGCCCTTTGTCA
This sequence comes from uncultured Treponema sp., assembly GCA_946410085.1. Classification (GTDB taxonomy): domain Bacteria; phylum Spirochaetota; class Spirochaetia; order Treponematales; family Treponemataceae; genus Treponema_D. The sequence goes on from CAMJZA010000029.1 coordinate 35,659, forward strand.
TGTCCCAGGTGTCGGGGTTATGGCAGAACTTGCAGCGCAGGGGGCAGCCCGAGAAAAAGATGATGAAGCGTACGCCCGGCCCGTCAACCGAGCCGAAGCTTTCTATAGAATGTATGTATCCTTCCAACACAGCCACCTCATGCACTCCGTTTTTAGTCGCGTGCCGTTTTAGTCGGCAACATTAAAATATTTCTTGTATGCGTTCCAGGTTGACTTGATCAGGGTGTTGACGTCGGAGTATTGCGGCGCCCAGCCCAGCGTCGTGCGGGCAAGTTCCGAACTTGCGGTGAGCTGTGCCGGATCTCCTGCCCTGCGGCCAACGTATTCCGCCGGGATTTCCCTGCCGGTAATGCGGCGGGTTGCCTCGAGCATTTCCGTGACGGTAATGCCCGTTCCCGTACCGAGGTTGAGCGTCAGGCTCTTCTTCTTGCCCGTAATGTACTCGAGTGCAAGCACGTGGGCAGTTGCAAGGTCCGTCACGTGAATGTAATCGCGGATGCAGGTTCCGTCACGGGTTTTATAGTCGTTTCCAAAGATATCTATCTTTTTCCGCTTGCCGACGGCGACTTCCATCATGACGGGCAGCAGGTTTGCGGGATTGCGCTCCAGTCCGTAGAGTATGCCCTCCGGGTCATAGCCGGCAGCATTGAAGTAGCGGAGCGCCGCAAAATGCAGACCCTTGAGCTTTTCATACCAGCCCATGAACTCTTCTATTTTCAGCTTGGTAAAGCCGTAGTAGTTTTCGGGATTCTTCGGGTGCTTCTCATCGATCGGGAGGTACTGGGGTTCCCCAAAAACGGCCGCACTGGAAGAAAACACCATGTTCTTGCAGCCGTGCGCAATGGCAGAGTTCAGGATGTTTATCGTTCCGTTTATGTTATTGATGGAATACTTTTCAGGTATGACCATGGACTCGCCGGCAGCCTTGAACGCGGCAAGGTGGATGAAAGCGTCAAATCCCTGGGCAAAGGCTTCATCAAGGTCTTCCGGATGCAGGATGTTTCCCACGATGAAGTCGTTCTTTGGGAAGAGGTTCTGGACAAGACCGCTTGAGAGATTGTCAAAGACAGTCACCTCGTGACGCTTCATCATGAGCTCTTTTACGACATGGCTTCCGATGTAGCCTGCACCGCCGATTACTAAAACTTTCATACGCCTGAAGCCCCTCCTGCGGGCTGTTTGCAGAGGCAGCCTCCTTACGGGGAGGCTGCCTGTCCTGCCATCATATAACCTCTGAAAGGTCCTGTCAACGGACAAAAATACCGGAGAGGCAGTTTCAAAAGTCCTTGGCAACTTTGTTGCCGCGGACTCTTTGAAACTGGTCAAAATTCACCTCAAGAATCGCAAGTGGTGCGTAGCACCGCTGAGATTCTTGCAAGCCAGTGCAAAAGTAACCGACTTTTGCAACTGGCTCCGGAACTCAGCCTTCCTGTCGAACTGGGGGGGCGGCAGGGGCGGAGACGGGCGCAGGAGCTTGCATAAATAAAAATCTGTGATATACTGAGGCGATGGAGCAGTGCGGCATGGACAGGAACAGGGGTAACGGAGTGAACGGAATGACGGACAGCAGGAGCGGTCAGGGACTCAGCGTGGAAGGACAGGGACGCCGCTCAGGGGAGCGGGCGGCCACCGGCAGGCGCCGGGGGCTCTTCTCTTCTCTTCTCTTCTCTGATTATCTTTTCGCTGGGCTTTACAGCCTGCACCGGTAACGGCGGTTCGGTGGACTCAGGGGGCGAGGTCTACAACCCCAACGGCACTCCGGTCAGCAGCAGCTCCGGCCCGGGAACTTCCGGCAGCTCCGCTTCTTCCGGCGGCTCATCGGAAAGCTTTACCGCACAGGACCTGATGGATGCCATCACTGCAGGTGATGCAGGTAAAGTCATACAGCTCGTGTCCCAGACGGGCACCGCCAGCCCCGAGACCCAGACGGTCACCATGTCCGCAGCGGACCTGGGACTCCCTTCAGGCGGCACGGTGACGCTGACCGTCACGGGAAGCGGCGTCAATTTTTCGGAAAGCCGGGTTGCCGACGCGGACGGCTTCGTCCGCTTTGAAGTCCCCAAGGTCGAGACAAACAGTTGGGTGACGATAGAACTGTCCGTGCAGGACTCAGGCGGGACAATCTTCTGGTACGGCAGGGACACCCAGCAGGTGAAGGACGGGGGCAGCCTGGAAGTCAGGATTGTCCGCCGTTTCTGGACCCTGCCCGAAAGCCTGACCGTCGCCGTATCTCCTTCCGCCATCGCTTACAACGACACTGCCCCGGACAGCACGTCCGTCACATTCAGCATTACGAACCTGTCCGGTGCCCCTGACGGGGCCGCCTTGAGCTACAGCTGGAAGGACGAGACCGGTGCCGAAGTCGGCACGGGGGCAACCCTTACCCGCACTGCAGGCCAGATGCTCGGCGCTTCGTTCGTTCCGATGAACGACTCCGAAACACGGACCTACTCCGTGGACGTCTCCTATACCGACGCTTCCGGCAGCACGGTCACAAGCTCCGGCAGTGCCACGGCAACCATTGCGACGGCAGCGACCCTCACCGTGAATGCCACCGGCCTCCAGACCGAAGGCGACCGGTATGTCCTCGCCGTGAATAAGGGAACTGCCGTGAGCTTCACCGCAGGCGTCCTCTGCTACGGCGGAACGGCGGACTACAGCTGGTCTCCCTCCGGTACGGCGATCGGTCCCGTTTCGGGTACGGGTACGCACAATGAGAACGCAGGCATAAGCCCCGCTGCAGGCGGCCTGTCCACGCTGACCGTGACGGCAACGCTTGCAGACGGCAGGGTACTCACGAAGGACATCGACGTCTACGTGCTCGACCTGACCCTGAGCAAAGGCGGCACTCCGCTCGGAGCGTCCGACCCCGTCTTCATTACCGATGCAACGGGAGATACACCCTCAGCGACCCTGACTGCCGCGCTCGACGGCCTTGCAGGCCTTTCCGGCGTGAGCTACAGCTGGCAGGTCGGGAGTACGTCCGTTGCGACGGTAAGCCCTGCAGGCAGTACGCCGTCGGCAACGGCGACCGTCAGCAGCGCTGCAGCGGGCACGACGATGGTACAGGTGACGGCATCCTATAAGGGCGTGACGACCGTCCCCGTGTCGCGGCCCCTGTGCGTCGTCGGCCTTGCAGTCAAGGAGTCCGGTACGGTGCTGACCGGTGACCTTGCAATGGCGAAGGACGCTGCGGCTCCCACGAGTCTGACGGCGGAAGTGTCCGGCTACGGCACGGGAGTCAGCTACGGCTGGACGGTAACCGGCAGCTCGGTCACGGCATCCGGAACATCCGGCACCGGCAACAGCCTGACCCCCGTTGCGGGCGGCAAGTCAACGCTCACCGTGACGGCGACCATTACCGCAGGCGGCATGACCCTGTCAAGGACCATAGACGTCTACATCTTTGACATCGCGCTGAGCGCCAGCGCCACGCTCACCCCCTCCACTGAATTTGTAGACGCGTGGTATCCGGCACCCGACATCACGATGACGACGGAGGACACCGCCGGAGTAGGAATCACTGCGTCGCTCAACGGAACGGGCATGCCGGAGGTGGAGTACGAGTGGCAGACCAGCGGAGCGGACCTCCCGATTGAGCTTACCGGCACGGGCGCGAGCTGCACGGTCAAGCCCAGGGCGACAGGAATGACAACTGTCAAGGTCCGCGTAAAATACGGCGGAGCGAATGTCGCGTACAGAAACATACACATCACCGTCGCGGGCCTTGCGATCAGCGGCAGTGCTACGCATGTCTGGAATGCGGCGGCGAGCCACACGATGAGCCTTACGGTGGCACCGGTCGGTATTACAGCTGTGGACAGCTACACCACCAGTGCCTACACTTCCAGCGATACGGATGTCGCGACCGTCACCGTAACCGGCGGGGGTACCGGCATCACCGTGACCGCGAAGAAGGGCGGAGCAGCGACCATAACGGCAAAGGCGACCTACGGCGGCAGGCCCCTGACCGCGACAAAGGAGATAGCCATACTCAAGCTGAATGTCACCGACGGGACGGGCGCCTCCGTGCCCGCGACCGGCAGCATACTTACGACCGGTGCAACGAAGGCGCTTACCGCCGTGCTGGAAGGCATTCCTGCGGCCGACGTCGAGTATGAGTGGACGAGCAGCGACAGCGCAAAAATATCGCTCAGCCCGGCAGACGAGGCGGCCACGACGCTCAACAGCGTGGATTTCGGCAGCTCGGACATCACCGTAACGGCGACCTACAAGGAAACAGCAGTCTGTACTAAAACCATGGCATTTGATGTTGCCCTTGCCGTGGAATCCCTGTCTGAATACCTTGCGTCCCTGAATCCGGCTGACTACGACGCTGACCATCCGCTTGTGCTGCCCGCGCTGGCAGTGACCGGTGATAACTGGGACGATATAGATAGCGCCCTGAAGGCAAATACCGGCATATATGTAGATCTTTCGCAGACGAAGATTCCTGTCCTTAGAAGCCTGTCATATATATTCGAGGACTGCACGAACCTGGTGAAGCCCCCGGTGCTGCCCGGTCAGATAAGTGGTACCTGGGCTTCCGATGGATTGGATAGCGCCTTTTCCGGGTGTAGGAACCTGACGGAAGCCCCGGTGCTGCCACGCCTTACCAAGAATATGGAGGACTGTTTTAAAGACTGCCGCAAGCTGACGAAAGCTCCGGCGATACCCAGCTCGGTTACCTCAATGAAGGGGTGTTTTTATGGATGCACTAATCTGTCAGATCTCTCGGCGATGACAATCCCCGCCTCTTGTACAAACCTGGGCAGTTGTTTTGACAGTTGCCAAAACCTGGTCGATCTATCGACATTTGTGATTCCGGAGGGGGTTCGTTACATGAGGTACTGCTTCTATTACTGCCAGGGTCTGCATGTCCCCCCGGTGATACCTGCCAGTGTAACGGATATGACGTCTTGTTTTGATTCGTGCTACAACCTGGAGGGACCTGTCATCATCAAGGCAAACATCACGGATCCGGATAAATGGTATGCTGCTTTTAAATATGTCCCAAATGTGACGGTCAAGGTTCGTTCCGATGCTGTAAAACAGGCTATTGAAGACTCCCCGGGGTTTGCGAACAACGTTACCATCGTGGTGGATCCGTCGCTGGCAGAGTGATTCCACGGCGGCGGGCAGCCCCGCCATGGCGTTGGCTCCACCCCCGCCGCTGTAGGCCCCGGCGGCCCGGTTCGGGTGTATTGCACAGGGGCGCAAGGGCCCCGCAGTGCAGCAGGGGGCCTGTGGTGGTGGCATGAGACAGGAAACGTATGGGGACACCCTGCGGGAATATGTTTCCGTG
>CAMJZA010000030.1 GCA_946410085.1 uncultured Treponema sp.
TGTCTCCTTCGTCTAGTGGTTAGGACATCGGGTTTTCATCCCGACAACATGGGTTCAATTCCCGTAGGAGATGGTATTGTACGAATGCTCTTATACAGGCGTTGACAAGACTTTTGAAAAATGCTAGTATCTCGTTAAACAATAGAGATGTAAAAAAGGAGCCGGAACGAGGCTCCTTTTTTGTTTTACAGGGGTAATAATTGGAATATATTCCGCATGAGGATGTTCCCTATTTTAGCAGATGTGAAGCGGTGATAAAAGAAATTGGCCTGCGGCTGGTGGAACTGCAGGTAACGCCGCAGAAGTCCGGAGCCCATGTTGCTGCCGTCATTGCAAAACAGGATGCCGGACAGGATGTTTCCGTTTCGGATTGTTCAAAGGCCCATCATGCATTGCAGCCGCTTTTGCTTGTCCTGCTTCAGGATGAAATGCCGGGACTTACGGAAGATGACATTTCGATGGAAGTATGTTCGCCCGGAACAGAGCGCAATATAAAAAATGCTGCTGAGTTTGAAACCTTTACCGGACGGGAAATCCGGGTATGGGATAAGAATGTCGGGGACTGGGTGAGGGGAGTCATACAGGCAGCTGACCGCGAGTCTGTGACGCTGCATGTTGAAGGCGATGACCGGATTATTCCCTATGTTGCCATAGCCAAAGCAAAATTTATACATAATTAGATATTATTTGATTTTAATAGATAGAGAGGTTTGATATGTCAGAAATGGCCGAAGCCATCCGTGCCCTGCAGGCAGAAAAAAGGATGAGCGATGATGCGATAAAACAGACGATTGAAGATATGATAAAGGCCGCCTACAAGAAGACTTTTGGGCATAATGAAAACTGCATTGTCCGCTTTCGGGATGATTTTTCAGATATCGATGTGTATTCACGGAAAGTTATAGTTGACGGCGTATATGATCCGTCAACAGAGATAGAACTTGAAGAAGCAAAGGAGCTGAGCGATGAGTGTGAGGTCGGTGACGAGCTTGACATCTCCATTGATCCGCACACTTTTGCCCGTTCGGCAGTCACCTTCGGTAAGCAGACGGCGCATCAGGCACTGAATGAGAACTTCAGGGACAGCCTTTACAAGGAGTACGAGCGCAGGAAGGGTGACGTTATTTCCGGTATTTTCCAGCGTGAACGCAAGGAAAATATCTATGTCGAAATTGAACGCGCCGGTGACGGTGTTGAGGCCATGCTGCCGAAGCGCTATCAGAGTCCGCGTGAGAATTACGAGAAGGGTGACAAGATAAAGGCTGTCATTGTTGACGTGCGCAAGACGCAGACGGGAATTCAGCTTGTGCTGAGCCGTTCTGATCCCAAGCTTGTCCAGAACCTCCTGAGCATCGAAGTTGCAGAGATTGCTGACGGCACGGTAGGAATCTACAAGATTGTCCGCGATGTCGGTTACCGGACAAAGATTGCGGTCTATTCGAACCGGAATGATGTTGATCCCGTCGGAGCCTGCGTCGGTCCCAAGGGTGTGCGCATTCAGAATGTCATCAAGCAGCTTGAAGGCGAAAAAATGGACGTCATTCCTTATCTGGAGGATCCCCGGGAGTTCATTGCGGTTGCCCTGCAGCCTGCAGAAATAAAAAAGGTGTATGTGCTTGACTTCGATAAAAAGGAAGCACTTGCCGTCGTCAACGAAAGTCAGTCTTCATACGCAATCGGTAAGGGCGGCATGAACGTGAAGCTTGCCAAGGATCTGACGGGGTGGAGCATCGATGTCAAGACGGAGGAGCAGGTTGCTGACCTTGATTTGACGGATGCGAGCAGCACGATGAAGGCTGCGGAAGATCTGTTCCGCTCCGTTTCGGAAGAAGAAGTCGTGTCGGTTGCAGAACTTCCCGGCATTGATGAGCGCATAGCTTCGCTGCTCAAGGAAGCAGGCTATGATGACATACAGCGTTTTAGCGATGCGGCACGTGACGGAAGCATCAAGAATGTCGAAGGCCTGTCAGATGATGATATTGCCCTTGTCAGCCGGATTATCAGCGAGAACGTTGTCTTCAAGGATGATGATCTGGCAGATGAGGAATCTGCTGCCCGGACGGATGCTGCTGGAGAGAATGCTTCTGTTTCGGAAGAAGAAAATGAGGAAGAAGAGTACCTCTGCCCGGAGTGCGGTGCAAAGATAAGCCTCGACATGACGAGATGTCCGAATTGTGGTGTCGAATTTTCATTTGAAGAGGAATAAGGAAATAGGTTAGATATGGCGGATGAAACAGAAAAAAAGCCCAGTGTGATTTTACACAAGAAAGAGAACAAGGGTGGACCAGCTCAGACTCCGAGTCAGCAGCCGAAGAAAAAGGTTGTTGTCGTCAAGCGTAAGGGGTCCCCTGCGGGGCAGGCTGCAAAGGACAGACAGGACCTTTCCGGCAAGGAAGGAAAGGAAAAAATCCGTGTCGTCGTGAAGAAGCCGTCTGAATCATCCGCAGAAACGAATCAGGCTGAGGTGAAGCCTGAGGAAAGTCTTTCGGCAGCTCCCCAGACCAGTGTGCAGAAGGCTGACACTGCCGAAAAGAAAGAGCCGCTTCCTCCGCAGGTGAAGAAGAACGAGCCTTCCGGCTCCTATACCGGTTCGCAGGCAGCTGCTTCCGCTGATGCCGATGCGAAGGCCGGTCAGAATAAAAGCCGTCCGCAGGGAAATTCTGCGCCGTTTGTACTCAATCAGCAGCGGCCGAATGTCCGTGCCGGTAATTTGAGCGGGTACGGGCGGGGGCGCGGCGGATACAACAATTTCCGCGGCCGGAACGGTAATGCGGGTAACCAGCAGGGGGGCTTTACGGGAACGCAGGCCCGCGAGGGCTACCAGAACCGTCAGGGCGGCTATAATAACGGACCGAACCGCGGCGGCTACAATAACGGGCAGAATCGCGGCGGCTACGGTACGCAGAATGGTGGCCGCGGCGGCTATAATAACGGACCGAACCGCGGCTACAATAACGGACAGAACCGGAGCGGCTATACCGGAAACGGCCAGTTTGGCGGAGGCGGCAGGCCGGACTTCGGACAGGGCGCAAACCGTCCGGGTTCCTTTAATTCTCCTGCTTCAATGCAGACGAACAAGGCCCCTGCGAAGAAGCCTTTCAAGGGCAAGAAGCCTGTTTACAGCCACGAGAAAGAAAAAGAGGAATCCTTTGACGAGGAGGAGCTCTACCAGAACAAGAAGCGCCAGAATACTCCGTCAAGTGCAGTCCCTGAACAGATAGACATCATGGATACGATCTCCGTGTCCGATCTGGCGAAGAAGATGAATCTCAAGGCTGGTGAAATCATCGGTAAACTCATGTCGATGGGCATGATGGTGACGATAAACCAGTCCATTGACTCCGATACGGCTACGATTCTTGCCGAAGAATACAACTGCAAGGTCCACCTGGTCAGCCTCTATGACGAGACCGTCATTGAGAGCGAACAGGGTGATGAGGCCGGCGTCAAGTCCCGCCCGCCGATTGTTACGGTCATGGGACACGTTGACCACGGAAAGACCAAGACGCTTGATGCCATCCGCAATGCGCATGTTGCAGAAGGTGAGGCCGGCGGCATTACCCAGAAAATTGGTGCCTACAAGGTTACGACGGAGAAGGGCGAGATAACCTTCCTTGACACGCCGGGCCACGAGGCATTTACGATGATGCGTGCACGAGGTGCCCAGATAACCGATATCGTTGTCCTGGTCGTTGCCGCAGATGACGGCGTGATGCCGCAGACGATGGAAGCAATCCACCACGCGAAGGATGCGAAGGTTCCGATTATCGTTGCCGTCAATAAGATTGATAAGCCGGATGCGAATCCCGACCGGGTTATGACACAGCTTTCCGAGCAGGGACTGACGCCCGAGGAATGGGGCGGTGATACGCAGTATGTCAGGATTTCTGCCCTGAAAAAAGAGGGCATTGATGACCTGCTCGATGCCATCCTGCTGCAGGCCGAGGTGCTTGAGCTGAAGGCTCAGTACGACTGCCGTGCAGAGGGAAAGGTTATTGAGTCCCGCATAGATCAGGGACGGGGTGTCGTTGCGTCCGTCATCGTTCAGCGCGGAACCCTGAAGGCGGGCGATCCTTTTGTTGCCGGAGTCTATTCAGGACGCGTCCGTGCAATGTTCAACGACCGCGGGCAGAAGATAAAGGAAGCCGGGCCGTCCACGCCGGTCGAAGTGCTCGGCATTGAGTCCATGCCGAATGCAGGTGATCCTTTCCAGGTTACCGAGTCCGAGAAAGAAGCCCGTGCTTTTGCTGCCAAACGGCAGGAGCTCAAGCGCTTTGAGGATGCAAAAGCGGTCAAGAAGGTTACGCTCGACAACCTCTATTCGACGATCGAACAGCAGGAAACGAAGGAGTTCAAGGTCATCATCAAGGCTGACCTGCAGGGAAGTGCAGAAGCGCTCAAGACTTCGCTCGAAAAGCTTTCTACAAAGGATATCCGCCTCGTCGTCATCCACTCAAGTGCCGGTGCCATCAACGAAAGCGATGTCATGCTGGCAGCAGCCGACGACAATGCGATCATCATCGGCTTTAATGTGCGTCCGACTCCGAAGGCAAAGGCACTTGCTGATCAGGAAAAGGTCGAAATCCGCAAGTACAATATCATCTATGCCTGTGTCGAAGAAATCAAGCAGGCAATGGAAGGCATGCTCAAGCCTGATACAAAGGAAGAGGTTACGGGAACGCTCGATGTCCGCAACACGTTCAAGGTGCCGAAGATCGGCGTCATTGCAGGCTGTTACGTTACGAGCGGTATCATCAAGCGGAGCAGCAGCGTCAATGTCATCCGCGATGGTGTCGTCAAGTTTACGGGAAAGGTCGCTTCTCTCAAGCGTTTCAAGGATGATGCAAAGGAAGTCCGCGAGGGTTTTGAATGCGGTCTGGGCATTGAGAACTGGCAGGATATCCAGGTCGGAGATCAGATCGAAGCCTTTGAGTTTGTCGAGATTGCCCGCAAGCTCGGTGACAGTCTGGTTGACGAGCGTGCCGAAATGGAAAAGCAGCAGGCTCAGCGTGAAGCGGCTGCGGCAGCTAAGGCTCTGGCCGAAAAGCAGGAGCAGCAGCTGGCTGAAAAGGCTGCCAAGGAAGCCGGCAAGGCTGCCAAGGCAGAGGCGCTTGCTGCTAAAAACGGCGGTCAATAATGGGTCAGTATCGTTTGCTGAAGCTCGGTGAGCAGCTGCGGAAGGAGATTTCTTCCATGATTATGAAGCGGGAAGTCAAGGACCCGAGGGTCAGCGAGTTCCTGGACATCAATCGGGTTGAAGTTTCCAAAGACCTTGCCCATGCGAAAGTCTACGTTTCCTCTTTTATGGATGAGGCGTCCGTAAAGCGGGGCGTTGAAGGCCTGCAGAATGCTGCCGGGTTCATTCAGTCGTCGATTGCGGCTAAGCTCCGTATCTATAAGTTTCCTAAGTTCACCTTTATCGCCGATTTTTCGATGAAGGAAGGCTATGACATGGTGCAGCGCCTGAATGAACTTGAGAAGGAATCTGCGGCGATTGAGGCCGGCCGGAATTCCGGGGAACAGTCCGGGTCTGCTTCCGGGGAAAGGGATGCCGAAGCAACGAAAGAATCCTGACAATCCTTCCGGGGTAATCCTCTATGCCAAGCGATCGGGTATAACCAGTTTTTCCTCCCTGTGGAGCGTTAAGAAAGCACTGGAAACCGACAAGGTGGGGCATACGGGAACGCTCGATTCCTTTGCGGAAGGTCTGCTTGTCGTTCTGACCGGCAGCCTGACACATCTTGTTTCCCATGTTACGTCTTTTCAAAAAAGCTATCTGGCCGTTATCTGTTTTGGAACGGCGACTGATACCCTTGATCCGCTTGGAACGGTAACCGGCGGGGGGAGGCCGCTTTCTGAGGAAGAAGTGCGTTCTGCCTGTTCCCGGTATACGGGTGCCCTGCTCCAGACACCGCCGGTGTTTTCTGCCCTTCATGTTGACGGGAAGCGTTCAAGCGACCTTGCCCGCAAAGGCGGGGAGGTGGAATTGAGTCCCCGTCAGGTTTTTATCTATAAGAATGAACTTTTGGCGTATAGGGCCGCTGGTGAGCTTGACCGGAATTCCTATGCCCTTGTACGGGTTGACTGTTCCAAAGGTACGTATATCCGTGCACTTGCCCGCGATATGGCAGCCCTTTTCGGCTCTGCTGCCCATCTGAGTGCCCTCCGCAGGACCCGGGTCGGTCCCTTTTCTGTGGAAGATGCTGCCTGTTTCTCCCTGCTTGAGGATTTTACGATTGAAAATGCCATCGAAAAAGAGAACGTGATGCGCTCAGGCAGTCTTGCGCCCCAAAAAGACGGAGAGGATGTTTTCGCAGACATACGGAATCACTTTCTTGCCTTTACTCCCCGCCTTGCCTTTCGCTGCGGACTCAAAGCTGAACTGTTGAAGGCTGAAGCGGAGCGGAATTACCTGAATGGCCGCCCCCTTTCCGCAAAGATGTTTGCCCCGCTTCCAATGGAAGCGGATATTGCGTCGGACTTTACGGTTTGTGAAAGTCCCGATGAACGTGCGGTTTTTTACGGCGGAGGTCAGTTTGCCGGCATGACGCGCATTGGTGCGTTACGCCCCGAATATTCTTTTGTTGTTCCCAAAAAGAACCGGCAGCTCAGTGTGTACAGCTGGGAAGACCTGCGTGAGGGAGCCTTTCCGCCTGCATGGAAGGAGACCGGCTGTGCGGTATCTGTCGGCAGCTTTGATGCCCTGCACGTGGGACACAGCGCTCTGATTGCTGCTGTTCTTGCGCAGAAAAAGCTCATCCCCGGCATCGTGCTCTTCCGCAATGCGTTCAGGGGTGAGGACGGCAGCATGCAGGTGTCCGTCATGAGCCTGCAGCAGCGGCTTGATTTTCTTGCAGGGCAGGGCGTACGCTTTGCCGTTATTCTGGACTTTTCTCCTGTCCTTGCACAGACTGACGGCAGCAGTTTCTTTGAAATGCTCATTGCGGCATGCGGTCTCCGCTATCTTGCAGAGGGGCAGGACTTCCGCTGCGGCTGGAAAGGTTCGTTCGGACGCGGTGAGATAGCGGCGCTGGCAGAAAAAAAGGCTTTTTCATTTGACGTGCTGGATGATGTCGAGGTCGCAGGAGAACGGGTGAGCTCGTCCCGCGTCCGCACCGCTGTTCAAGCGGCTGATTTTGCCCTGGCAGCGGAGCTTTTGGGGCGGCCCTTTGTCTATGACTGCCGTCCGCTGCGATTTGCGAGGCAGGCGGTCCGGACTCCTGACAGCGGAAACGGCCTGACTGCCCGGTTAGCCGGTCCGCAGCTTTGCCCGCCGGACGGGGAGTATGACGTGAAGGCTGCGTTTACTGACGGCCAGACAGCTGCATGCCGCTGCCGGATAGCGGACGGCAGCTTATCCCTGATCCTGTCCCCGGAACTGTGCGGCCGGGAACCTGTAGAACCTGTTTCGCTTATTTTTTAAGAAAACCTGCATGGGGATGGATAGTCCGCTGTTCCCCTGCGCTGGGTAGCCCCCGTGTTGTCATTTTCTCCAATCTCCGCTAGAATGTCTGCATGGCAGATACTTCCGTGAAGAACATAGAGCTTTTGGATTCCACCCTCCGCGACGGTGCACAGGGTGAGGGCATCAGTTATTCCGTACAGGACAAGATACACATAGTGCAGGCCCTTGATGAACTGGGCGTCAAGTATATCGAGGCTGGCAATCCCGGCAGCAACCCCAAGGACATGGAGTTTTTTCAGAAGGCAAAGGAACTGCATCTGTCCCATGCCCGGCTTGTTGCGTTCGGTTCCACCCGGCGCAAGGATTCTTCCTGTGCAGAGGATGCAAACCTGCAGAGCCTGCTTTCTGCTGAAACTGAGGATGTGGTCATATTCGGTAAGACATGGGATTTTCAGGCAATCGAAATCCTGCATGCAACGCTTGAACAGAACCTTGAAATGATAAAGGACACCTGTGCCTACCTGAGCAAACGGGGCCGGAACGTCATGTTTGACGCGGAACACTTTTTTACCGGTTACGAGGCGAATGCCGATTATGCGATGCAGGCCCTGCAGGCTGCCGTGGAGGGTGGGGCGAGCGTTCTCTGCCTCTGCGAAACGAAAGGCGGCTGTATGCTCTCTGACTGTGCACGGATTGTCGGTGATGTCGTGAAAAAGTTCGGAAAGGCGGCAATTATCGGCATTCACACGCACAATGACTCGGGGCTTGCCGTCGCAAACTCGCTGACGGCGGTCCAGGCAGGCGCAACGCACGTGCAGGGCGTCCTGCTCGGCTTCGGTGAGCGGACGGGCAATGCGAACCTTTCCACGATAATTGCCGACCTGCAGCTCAAGATGGGCTACCGCTGCATTCCCGAAGATTCCGTCCGGATGTTGACGCCCATCTGCCGCAGGGTTGCCGAGATAACGAACATCCCGCTCGAGGGGGGCATGCCCTTCGTGGGTCAGAATGCCTTTGCCCACAAGGCAGGCATGCACATCGACGCGGTGCTCAAGAATCCTGCCGCATACGAGCACATCAGCCCCGAGCTCGTCGGCAATTCCCGTGTGTTCCTGATGAGCGAGGTTGCGGGCCGTTCGATGATCATCGAGAAGATAAAGAAGTTCGACCCGAACATAACCAAGGACTCTCCGGTTGTTGCCGACATCGTCAGGAAGGTCAAGGACATGGAGCACGAGGGCTACCAGTTCGAGGGTGCAGACGGCAGTTTTGAGCTTTTGGTGCGCAAGATAATCGGCAAGTATCAGCCTTTCTTCAATCTGCACTATTACAAGATAAGCGACGAGAACCCCCTCATCGAAAAAGACCTCTATTCCTTCGCCCAGCTCAAGATAGACGTGGACGGGCACGTGAAGATTGCGGCCGGGGAGGGAGACGGCCCTGTCAATGCACTGGACTTCGCCCTTCGCTCGGCCTTGTCCTCGTTCTACCCTGCCGTGGAGCAGATACGTCTGACCGACTACAAGGTGCGTGTGCTTGACGGCGGGCACGGAACGGCAACCACCGTCCGCGTTCTTATAGAAAGCAGCGACGGAAAGGACAGCTGGACGACAATCGGGGTGAGTTGCGATATCGTTGAGGCCTCCTGGTTTGCCCTCGTGGATTCATTCGAGTACAAGCTGATCAAGGACATTGAGCGGCGCTACCAGAAACTGATATAGTTCGGGCGGCAGGGCAGCCCCCGCAGGCAGCCCTGATTTTGCAGACTCCTGCCCTCTGTACATTTTCCTTGTTTTTCGCTAGACTATGGTTTTAGTATGCCGTTAAATCCATCGATTCACAAAGTTATGGTCATAGGGTCAGGACCGATCGTCATCGGTCAGGCCGCTGAATTTGACTATGCCGGAAGCCAGGCCTGCAAGGCTTTGAAGGAACAGGGACTTGAAGTTGTCCTTGTCAATTCCAACCCCGCAACCCTTATGACCGACCATTCCATGGCCGGTCATATCTATATAGAGCCTCTAATTCCCGAGACAATAGAACGCATTATCGAAAAAGAAAAACCTGATTCCATCCTGTCTTCACTCGGCGGGCAGACGGGGCTCACCCTCTGCATGGAACTGGCGAAGTCAGGTTTCCTGAAAAGCCATAACGTCCGTCTGCTCGGAGCGAAACCCGAAACAATCGACAGGGCGGAAGACCGGCAGCTTTTTAAGGATACGATGGAAGCCATTGGTGAGCCCTGCATTCCGAGCAAGGTTGTTACGAGTCTGGAGGATGCGCTGGATTATGCGGACAATGTCATCCACTATCCGGTTATCGTCCGGCCTGCATTTACGCTCGGAGGAACGGGCGGCGGCATAGCCCGTGACCATGCGGAACTGGAAGAAATTGCCCAGAACGGCCTGCACCGGTCCCCGATTCATCAGATACTGGTCGAAAAATGTATTTCCGGCTGGAAGGAAATAGAGTTTGAGGTCATGCGTGACCATGCGGGCAACGTGCTGACGGTCTGTTCCATGGAAAACTTTGATCCGGTCGGCGTGCATACGGGAGACTCAATCGTCATTGCCCCTGCGGTTACCCTGAGCGATAAGGAGTACCAGATGCTCCGTTCGGCGGCACTGAACATCATCAGTTCGCTCGATATGGAAGGCGGCTGCAACTGCCAGTTTGCGCTTAATCCGGAAAGCTTTGAGTATGCGGTCATTGAGGTAAATCCCCGCGTATCCCGCTCTTCCGCCCTTGCATCCAAGGCGACGGGCTACCCCATTGCGAAAGTCGCTGCCCTCATTGCAATCGGCTACAATCTGGATGAAATCCCGAATTTCGTCACGCAGAAGACGGCGGCATGTTTTGAACCGGTACTGGACTACGTGGTCGTCAAGATGCCCAAGTTCCCCTTTGACAAATTTGTCTATGCGAAGCGGACGCTCGGTACCCAGATGAAGGCAACGGGCGAAGTTATGTCGATCGGCTTCAGCTTTGAGCAGGCGATCATGAAGGCCGTGCGGGGGGCCGAAATCGGTGTTGACAGCTTGAATCTCCCGCAGTTCGAAGCAGAAAGCGATGAAGATATCCGGCGGCGGGTCGGTGAGTGTACTGACCAGAGGATTTTTGCCGTCTTCCAGGCCCTCAAGCGGGCTCTCATGACGGTGCAGGAGATCAATGCTGTTACCAGGATAGACGTCTGGTTCCTTGAGCACCTCAAGAAGCTTTCCGATATGGAACAGGATTTTGCCCGCATCAAGGCCGGCAGCGGTGAGCTGACGCCGGAGCTGTACCGGGCGGCAAAGTGCTTCGGCTATCCCGATAAGGTCATTGAGCGCCTCTCGGGTGTCAGCATTGTCGGTTCGTCAGGGGTCCTGAAGGATGCCGATGAGGCTGCCCGCCTGCTGTCGCAGGGCAGGCTTGCCCATGTCAATCCGACTTACAAGATGGTCGACACCTGTGCCGGTGAGTTCAATGCGGAGACGCCGTATTTCTATGCAGGCTACAATACGGAGAACGAGGCCGCTCAGTTCATCAGTGAGCGGAAACAGGCAGGAAAGCAGTCTTCCAAGGGGACGGTCATTGTCCTTGGTTCCGGCCCCATCCGCATCGGTCAGGGCATCGAGTTTGACTATGCCTCGGTGCAGTGCGTCTGGGCGCTCAAGAAGCTCGGCTACGATGTCGTGACGATAAACAACAATCCTGAGACAGTATCGACGGACTTCGATACGTCCGACCGCCTCTACTTTGAGCCGCTGACTCCCGAGGATGTGATGGGCGTCTACAATACCGAGCATCCGATCGGAGTTGTCGTTGCGTTCGGCGGCCAGACGGCAATCAAGCTGACCAAGTTCCTTGACAGCCAGGGAATCAGGATCCTCGGTACGAGTGCGGACTCAATCGACGTAGCGGAAGACCGCGAGCGTTTTGAAGAACTCTGCGACCGGCTCGGCATCAACAAGCCCAAGGGGGAGACCGTCTTTACGACGGAGGAAGCGCTTGCTGCTGCGGATCGGATCGGCTATCCCATCCTGCTCCGGCCTTCCTATGTCCTCGGCGGTCAGAACATGATCATCGCCTTCAATGAGGATGATGTAAAGGAATACATGCAGATTATCCTGGGGCAGGGGATTGAAAATCCGGTACTCATCGACAAGTACATGATGGGAACTGAGCTTGAAGTCGATGCAATCTGTGACGGTGAGGACATCCTCATTCCGGGAATCATGGAGCACATTGAGCGTACGGGCATTCATTCCGGTGACTCCATTGCGGTCTATCCTTCCTGGAACCTCAACGACATCATGCGGGAAAAGATAATCAACCAGAGCCGCGAGCTTGCCCTTGCACTGGGGACGCGAGGGCTCGTGAACATCCAGTACCTCATTTATAACAACGATCTCTATATCATCGAGGTGAATCCCCGTTCCAGCCGGACGGTTCCCTATATTTCCAAGGTGACGGGTGTCCCGATGGTGGAACTGGCAACGAGGGCGATGCTCGGCGAAAAAGTCCGTGATTTCGGATTCGGAACCGGCTTATACCGGAACCCGCCCTATTATGCGGTCAAAGTGCCGGTATTCAGCTTTGAAAAGCTGATGGACGTGGATACCCATCTGGGCCCCGAGATGAAGTCAACGGGAGAGGTCCTGGGACTTGCTTCGACCCGCGAAGAAGCAATCTTCAAGGGCCTGATTGCCGCCGGATACAAGATGATTCGTCCGACGGCGAAAGGCTTTATGCTGCACCGGCGCGGGAATGCGGGCGGAATTCCCGTCGCTGATACCGTAGATGTTCCCGGCGTGCTCTTTACGGTCCGTAAAACCGATCAGTATGAGATTCCCGATCTTGCCAAGAAGTTTTACGATATGGGCTTTAAGCTCTATGCGACGGAAGGAACGGCACAGACAATCCGGGATTTCGGTATGGATGTGGAAGTCGTCAATAAGATTCATGAGAATCCCGATGATAACCTGCTGACCCTGCTCGATACCGGTAAGGTTTATTACGTCATTTCAACCTCTGCGAAGGGACGGAACCCGCAGGCCGATTCCGTCCGCATGCGGCGGCATGCCGTTGAGCGGGATATTCCCTGCCTGACCGCCCTTGATACGGCAAATGCGATTGCGGACTGCCTGAAGTCTAAGTATTCTGCGGAAAACGTCGAACTGGTCGATATAAATGAACTGCGTGATACGAAGCAGAAGATCCGGTTCAGCAAGATGGACTCGACGGGAAACGACTTTATCGTCATCAATGCGATGGATCAGGACGTCGGCAACCCTGCGGGCCTTGCCGTCCGTCTCTGTGACCGCCGTGCGGGGGGGATCGGGGCAGATTCCCTCGTTCTCATCGAAGCGAGCCGGGTTGCCGATGCAAAGATGCGTTTCTTTAACCTGGACGGTACGGAAGGGAAGATGGCTGGAAATGCCATCCGCTGTGTGGGAAAGTTCCTGTACGACAATAATGTGCGTGGCATTCAGGAAAAGCACGGCCGCCGGACCGACAATACGGAGACGATTACGATAGAGACGGAAAGCGGTGTGAAGAAGCTCGTCCTGTACAAGCAGAACGGCAAGGTGACGTCGGTTTCCGTTGATATGGGCAAGCCTGCCTTTGCAAGTGCTTCCCTGCCGACGACTCTGCAGGCGGCACCAGTTCCTCCCAGTGAACTCAACAGGGGAAAAGAGGCACTGCTGCCAAAAGAGGCTGTCATCAATGCGGATCTGACCGTGGCGGGCACGGATTACAAGGTAACCTGCCTTGCTGTCGGTAATCCCCACTGCGTTGTGTTCAGTAAGTTCGTTGACAAGGAGCCTGTCGACCGGATAGGGCCGCTCTTTGAAAACCATGAGGCTTTCCCTGAGCGCGTGAATACCGAATTTGTCCGCGTCGCCGGTCCCAACGAACTCAAGATGCGGACCTGGGAGCGGAGCAATGGAGAGACTCTTGCCTGCGGCACCGGTGCCTGTGCTGCTGCGGTTGCGGCTGTTTTGAACGGGTATTCACCGCTCGATACCGACATTACCGTACAGGTACGGGGCGGTTCACTTTCCGTCCGCTATACAGGGGATACCGTTTATCTGACGGGTAATACGACACTTTGCTACGAAGGTGAAGTAGAAATATAAACATGCGGGGGCTGCACTGCCGGCATGGACGGCAAATGCCAGTTTCCTTATACAGCTTTGGAGTGTTTTATGGCTGATAAACTGCTGGAGATACAGAATGTAGACGTGAACGTGGCAGGAAAGGAAATCCTGCACGGCATTTCGCTTGGCATCGGGGAAGGGGAAACCCATGTCCTGATGGGACCGAACGGGGCCGGTAAGTCAACCCTCGGCTATACGCTGATGGGTCACCCTGATTACGGGCTTTCCGGGGGCCGCATCTTTTTCGGCGGGGAGGACATAACGGAAGAAAGCGCGGATAAACGGGCAAAGCGGGGAATTTTCCTGAGCTTTCAGGATCCGCTTGAAGTTCCCGGTGTATCGCTTGAATCCTTCATCCGTTCCAGCCTGCAGCAGGTCACCGGAGAAAAGGTTAAGCTGCTGGCCTTCCAGAAGTCGCTGGAACAGGCGATGGATGTGCTGGCGATGAATCACTCCTATGCTGAGCGGGATCTGAACGTCGGCTTTTCCGGCGGGGAAAAGAAAAAGGCAGAAATCCTTCAGCTCCTCATGCTCAAGCCCAGGCTTGCGATTCTGGACGAGACGGATTCCGGCCTCGATGTTGATGCAGTCCGTACGGTCAGTAAAGGCGTTGAGGAGTTTCAGAAAAAGGTGGGTGGTGCCCTGCTCATCATAACGCATTCAACGAAGATCCTTGAGAGCCTGCATGTCGATTACACGCACGTCATGGTCAAGGGCCGTATCGTTCATACCGGTGACGGTACACTCGTGAATAAGATAAACGAGAAGGGCTTTGAGGACTTTATTCCTCAGGAAGTCAAGGATGCCGAGCGGCGGGAAAAGCTTGCCCAGGCTGCGAAGGCCGCCATGGATGCGGTAAAGGCCGCTTCTGTTTCGGGAAACCTGTAAGGCAGGTTTTGCCTTTTTTACAACCCCTGCATGAATATCTTACTGATATTTGTGCAGGGGTATTTTTTTACCGGACTGGCAGCACGTGTGCAAGCTTTTTACACGTTTATACCCATTTTTCCCTGTAAATCACTAAAATCTCCATTGGTATGCATCTTGCAAGGAACTTCGTATCTGATTTTTAAGGAGTTACAGCAAGATGAAGAAGTTGGAAGCAATAGCCCGGCAGTTTAAGGACGGTGCGGTTGACGGTAAGACGGCTGCATTTGAAATTATCAGGCTTATACGGCAGTACAAGGGGTATTTCAATGTGCAGATATGGGATGATGAGGAGTTTGATGACTTTATATTCAGTGAGGTACCCCATATCATCAGCCTTCTGAAACAGTTTGAATTCGGCCATGCCAGTTTTTCGACGTTTTTTTACCGGGCCCTGCAGGTTTCCAGTGCTGCCTACCGGAGAAAGCAGGCTACGGTCTCACTCAGGGAAAAGACTTTTAAATGCATGAATGACCTGATGTCGGAAGAAATGGCCTACCGCTATGCTCAGGATGAAGCGGATCTGCGTGTCGAAGCTGCCTGTGCAGAAGACGAGCTCCGCCGGAGGACTGGACAGCTGCTGCATAAGAAGCATGCATATCTTATGAATATGGTACGGCAAAAGCATTATCGCAGCAGACGCAAAGAGAAGCTTGAAGATCTGCGCCGGCTTGCCTGCCTTGTACTCTTCTTGAAGTCTTCGGCTGTTGCTGATGATGCTTCGATCCGGAATACATCAATCGTCACGGGGATAAGTGAGGACCGGCTTTTTTCCATGATGACGGAGTTGAAGGAAACTGTAGACAAGAAACGGTGCCGGAGGGAACGCTCCTGCCAGGCGAGGGATTCGGCTTTCTTCCTGCGGAGAAAATACCGGCTTCAGGCGTTGAATGGTGAGCTTGACGGCAGCCGTCATCAGTCGGTCTGCAAATACTATACGGTGCACAGTGAACGATGGAGGAAAAACAATGACCTGATTGAACACAAACTCAGCATTGCCCCGTCGAACCGGGACATCGGGGCACTGCTGCATGTTTCTGAACGGAAGATTGCCCGGATCCTGTGGCTTGCGCGCCGTAAGATCAATCAGATTCGCCTTGACGAAAACGGAGAATCTTAAGTTTCTGTACCTGTCAGCTGCCTGATGGTTCCCAGGAGGGATTTGAAACTGTCCGTTCTGAAAAATGCGGCTGCAAAAATCGCATTCGGAACGAGTATGCAGATGCCGATGCGGATTATCAGTGCGGGGAAATCATTTCCTTCCTTCAGTCTGCATAATCCGCAGCAGGCAAGGGCAGCGGCAGCGGCAATGCACATGAAAAGCAGGTACTTGAGGATATACCGGACCGGAGATCTGCGGAAATAGTATTTGAAGAGGACATACAGGTCAGACGGCAGCGTAATCAGTCCGATCGAGGCTGCCGTTGCGAACAGAACGCCCTGAACGCCCCAGTGCTGTATACAGAAGAGGTCGAGTACGATGTTTACGGCCATTTCGACCAGCGGCGTCCAGCGGTTTTCCCAGTAGATGCCGGTAATATCCTTCATCATTTCCAGTACGGAGCCGATCGTCATGACGAAGAAGAGCAGGGCACTTGCAGCGGCGACGGTGAAGGGCAGCAGCATGTCACTGCCGACCCAGAGGCAGATGAAGTTCTGATAGAGACAGACAAGGCAGATTGCACAGAAGGCCGCAAGCCAGACGAATATAAAGCTTATGAGGTCGAACAGCCCGTATTTGCGTTCCTGATTTTCCAGCGAGAAATAGTTACCGATACTCCCCTTTATGGACGAAATGAGGATGTTTATGCCCGACTGGGGAATTATGAGGATCATGGCATAGACGTTGTACTGGGCGGACAGGAACAGGCCGAGGAATGAAGAAATGAAAATGACGTCGATATAGGAACGGCTTGCATTCCGCAGGCGGGCAATGGCAATTCCCGATACCCGTTTGATGAAGGGGCCGTAAAAGCTTCGGGGCAGTCTGCCTGCAGCCTGATATTGCGGGAATTTCCTGTTTGTTATGATGCGGTAGATGATGCTTCCGGTGATGGAAAAAACGGGAAAACAGTAACAGTAAAAGGTGTAGTTCCTGAAGCATACGAGTGCGGCGATCTGCGATGCATACATGCATGCAAAGGAAAGCAGCAGGATCTTCTGGTGAATGGAAAATTGCTGGGATACGACGACGAGCGGCCGTCTCGGCGGATACAAAAGATACGAAAAAACGGTATCCAGCAGGTAGAGCATGAATACCAGATGGATATTGACGCCGGCAGGCGGTTCGTCCTTGATGAGCCTTTGCAGGAACGGGAGGACTGTAAATCCGAGCAGCAGAATGATGAGGGCGATGATTTTATATACTTTCTGATACAGGGCAAGGAGGGCATTTATCCGCTCTTTGTCACCGACTGCATAGGGCTTATAGAGGTTGTAGGAGAGTGCCGTGTCCATCCCGAGTTCTGCGAGATTCAGTGTTCCCAGAATGGACTGGCAGAGACTGCTTAATCCCAGGTATTCGGCTCCGATTTGCTTTATCAGCAGGGTCCTGATGACGAATCCCATGATGGTGGTAACGAACGTGAATAGTACGGCCCAGACTGCGTTCCGTATGCTGTGGGATTGCCTTTCTGTCATGGTTTTATTCTACACTGTTCACCTTGCGTTGTAAATAGGGACAGATGCCGCTTCTTGCCTTGCTTCTAGCGGTTCTTTATCCGGTAGCGGTACTTCCTCCCTTCTGCCGTCCGTTCAATGAGGCCCATTTTAGCGTAGACCCAGAGCATCAGCGATGCGTCATCAGCAGACAGCTGTATGCCGGACTCTTTCAGCAGTTTGTAAAAGTCGGCCCGGTAGAACACTGCCGGAATGCCTTTGGGTAGGAGGGCTTTCCAGCTCCGCCTGCCATGGTATCGTGTTATGCTTCCGATTTCCGCTACCCGTTTGCCGGTCTTGAGCCAGTTCTGCCTGTATCGCCGCCTTCCGTTCCGGGACTGCACTTTTTCTTCCGTCTGCTGCCGTTCCTCGATGACAGAAACATTCACCGTGTCCAGAAAAAAGCAGGGAGAAAGCAGGTAGGGGGTGAGCTTCGTCAGCTCGCGGAAGGATGAGTATATGCTTTTGTGGACGGGGCTTCTCGTCAGTTTTGTACTCCCGTCAAGGAGCCGTGTTTCAATCTTCTTGTTCGTGATGAGGGGAAATACAACCGTGATTTTTTTCTTTTTACTGATGAAATAGCGTACTTTTTCTGCCAGATGGCCGAGGCTCTGCGTCTGGATCTCTATGACGTTTCCTTCCGCTGTCTGTATGTCTACGATATAGGGACCATATTCGACTTCCAGCGTACTGCCCTCGTTGTTCTCCCGGTACAGGGTCTTGAGGATCCGGTGGAGTTCGCTTTCGTTCAGCGTATTGATTCCCATCTGCGTGTAAAAAAGGGACGGACCGCTGCTGCCGGAGCAGGTCGGTTCGTCCCCCGTATATTCCCTGTATACAGCCGGGATTATTTGATCAGGAGTCCGGCAAATGCCTTGAGCGCCGGTTCCATCTTGTCAGCAAGAACTGCTTTGGCCAGAATCTTTCCGAGCTGGACGCCTTCCTGATCAAAGGAATTGACGTTCCACAGGAAGCCCTGGAACATCACCTTGTTCTCATAGTGGGCGAGTAGGGCTCCGAGGCTTTCGGGCGTTACTTCGTCACCGTAAATCAAGCTTGAGGGTCTGCCGCCGGCGAAGAACTTATTCGGATTCTCATCATTTTTGCCGCAGGAGAAGGCAACGATCTGGGCAACGACGTTTGCGCAGAGCTTTTTCTGGCTCGTCGAGTCCTGAATGACGACATCCTTGCCCGTCTGTCCCTTCCGGTAGGCGATGAACTGGAGCGGAATGATGTCCGTGCCCTGATGGAGCAGCTGGTAGAAGGAGTGCTGGCCGTTTGTTCCCGGCTCTCCGAAGATGACCGGCCCGGTCACATAGTCAATCTTCTGGCCGAAGCGGTTTACGCTTTTGCCGTTCGATTCCATGTCAAGCTGCTGCAGGTGGGCAGGGAATCGGGAAAGCGCCTGCGAGTAGGGAAGCACTGCGGTGGACGGATAGCCCTGTACGTTCCGCTCATACAAGCCGATCAGGGCATCCATGAGGGCCGCATTCTTCCGTATATCCTTCTCGGTTGCCTTTTTGTCCTCTTCTGCGGCTCCCCTGAGGAAGGCATCAAAGACATCAGGACCGAACGCCAGGCTCAGGATTGCTCCGCCGACTGCCGAGGTCGATGAATAGCGGCCGCCGATGTAGTCGTCCATGAAGAAGGCTGCAAGATAGTCGGGACTTTTTGCCAGGGGAGACGTCTCGCTTGTAACGGCGATCATGTGCTTTGAAGGATCCAGTCCTGCCTTCTTGAGGTAGTCATTGACGAATGACTGGTTTGTCAGCGTTTCGAGCGTTGTTCCGCTCTTGGAAACCAGGATGAAAATCGTCTTTGCAGGATCGAGGGAAGCAAGGACAGAAGCTGCATCATCGGGGTCAACGTTTGAGATGAAGTGGGCATCCATCTTGAAGCAGCCCTGTGCCTTTGCCCAGTTCTCAAGTGCGAGGTACATGGCGCGGGGACCCAGGTCGGAGCCGCCGATGCCGATCTGGCAGACGCTCGTGTATTTCTCCCCCTTCTCGTTGACCAGCTTACCGGAGTGGACGTCCTTTGCGAAGGCGGCAATTTTCTGCTGCTGCTCGACGTAGAAGCTCCGCTTGTTTGCGCCGTCTGCAGTGACGTCTTTGCCCAGCTGTCCCCGCGTCAGCTGATGAAGCACCATGCGCTTCTCGCCGAGATTGATCACCTCTCCGTTGTAGAGGGCTTCATATTTTGCAATGAGGGATGCCTCATCTGCCAGATTCTGGAAAACGTCGATAATCTGGCTGTCAACCTGCTTGGCGGCATAGTTGTAGGTCAGCCCGCCCCCCATCGGGATTGAACAGGCCGCTATCCGTTTTACTGCGTCCGGACCAGACAGCTCCTGTGCGACTGATACCCTGCCTTTGAGCGACTGGAGCTTCTTGAAGCTTTCCAGCGTGTCCAGGTTATTCCAAGAGATAGATGTAGCCATAAAAACCTCTGCTCATGCGAAATTTATTCACTGCAACTATATCAAATTTACGGTTTTTATGCTATAATTTCTCCGAATTCGGAACTGAGTTTTTCAAAAATTTATCTACTCTAATAGGGGGAAATATGATAGGTCTTATCATCACTATTTTAGTTGGTGCCCTCGTCGGCTGGCTCGCAGGAATCTTCATGCACAGCTCACATGGCTTCTGGTTCTCAGCCTTGCTTGGAATCATAGGAGGTGCACTGGGCGGCTGGCTCGCAGGTCTTCTGGGCATCAGCTTCGGCGGTTTCCTGGGACAGGTCATTATCGGCGTAATCGGCACTTGCATCCTCATCGCAATCTGCCGTGCCGTCATGGGCAAAAAATTCTAAAAGAATAAACTGAAGGGAACGGAAGGTTTTCCGTGATGGTGCGCCTCAGTCCTGCTCCGTGTATTCCGTTCCCATTTTTCCATTGCGGGGGCTTAGCTCGGCTTTTTCCTGAACACGAGCAGCTTTGAGAATACGTAGTTCAGTATGGTGACGATGACTGCACATGCAAAGGTCGCAATCCAGTCATTCTGTATGCCGAACACTTTCGGCGGAAGCAGCATCGTCAAGAGCCACATGAGAAACATCTCGATGAGAAGCGTCGTGATGCGGGCGGACGTAAATTTGACCGCTTCGGCGAGTATATGCGGGTCCCTGCTTTCAAAGACAAATATGCGGTTCATGACATAGGCAAAGCTGACCCCGGCAATCCAGCGGATGACGACGGCAAGCTGCATCAGGAACGGATTTTCTACGTCGAGAATCAGGCGGAGGACCGCATAGGTCAGCCAGCAGACGATCGTCGTCAGTACCCCGACGATGAGATAGAGTATGATTTCCTTGTGCTTTGTGAAAAGGGCTTTCAGTGTATTCATGCTTGTTCACCTTTGTATCTTTTATTCACGGTATGTCTTACCGTCTGTCTTGCGGGGAATGCCGAGCGTATACCGGTCATTGATGCTGCATGCTTCCAGCGAATATGTTCTGCAGAGGCCTTCATCTTCTTTCCTGAAGAGAAAAACGGTATCGCCGGGCGCTTCTGCGAGGCTTGTGCGCAGCAGTTCGTCTTCATCTTTGCGGCCTATCTGATGTACCGTCCAGAAGCGGTTGACGGTCATCCGGTGCGTTACGGCAAACTGGGCTACGCCGTACAGTTCTTCGCTTTCCAATCCGCTGACGATGCAGATGTGCCTGATGTCCCCCCTGTCTGCGATGGAACGCATCAGGGGGCTCCGGGAGAACATATTTTCGTATGAACTGCTCTTTGCATAGCGGCTGTGTCTTGCGAGAATGAGGGGCGAAAGGTCTATAATCTGCAGGATCAGGCAGACTCCCAGGATTACCGCCTGCAGCCAGGGCCCGTGCTTCCGTACGCTGCCGCTTGTGCGGGCAAAGAGCCGGATGGCTGCCAGATAGATGCAATAGGAGCAGAGCCAGACCATGCGGCCGGTCGACCGGAAGGTCACGAGGAGTTTGTTTACCGCAGACGGAAGGGGAACCGTAAACAGCAGCCTGTTTCCGAACGTGACGAGGGGGGAGAGGGCAAAGAGGAATGACAGCCCGGCTGCTGTGGCAAAGGCAAGGGCCTTGTACCTGTTGTTCAGCAGGCGGGAGCGGGCTTCTTTTCCCCCTGCGGCAGCCAGAATGAGGGCGAATGCGAGCAGCAGGATGATGCCCGGCCCCAGCCAGGCAAATCCTTCATACTGGCCGTTTCCGTGGATGGGGAGCGCCGGGAAAAACCGTGAGTATTCGAGGGGGTTCAGGAGGCAGTTCAGGTTTGCACTGAACTCACCGACTTCTCCGGCCCCCTTGCCGCGTATGCCACCCTTGAGGCCCCCGAGAAGCCAGGTGACGATGAGTGCCGTGAGGCAGTAGGAAAGGCCGCTTGCGAGGCTTGTCCTGAGCTTTTTCGTCGTGAGCAGGTCGTAGAGGCAGAACGCAATCAGGGCAAAGAAGCAGGTAACGGCAAAGTAGATGTGAATTCCGACACAGAAAAAGGCGAGCAGCCCCCAGAAAACCGCCGCCCGTTTCGTGACCCGGTAGCGTTCTTCATGCCAGACAAGCGGGATGAGCGAAGCTGGGACAAGCCACTGGCCTCCGCCCAGTGACTCATGACCGTAGAGCCGCTGGAGTATTGTCGGTGAAAGGGTAAAGAAGAGCGTTGCAAGGATGGTACAGGCAGTGTCCGGTGAGTATTTCCGCACAAGTACGGCTCCCGTGAGGGCTGTCAGCATGAACCCCGCCAGGCCCCAGAGTCCCCAGTACTGGAAGGTCTCGGGCAGGATGGGGGAAAACAGCTTGAAAAAGACTGCCGCCAGGGGGATGGAGTCAGTGAAAATGACGGAAATCGATGTCGGGTAGGTCAGCGTATCCGAAAGGCCGACGGGAAAGGTCCATCTGCCGTTCCTGTAGCCTTCCCAGCCGATGTAGTGCTGGGACAGGTCTCCGCCGGTAAGCAGCCAGCCGTCATAGCAGGGGTTCAGGATTTTCGTGCCGTATATGAGGATAAAACACAGTGCACCCAGCAGCAGCGGGATCAGCAGTGTCAAAAGACCCGTGCATTTTTTACTCATAGCATCCGGTTCTCGCATCGTCGTACCAGCATAGCACGTCCGGGCAGATTGGGCAAGAACCGGCGGAATGGCGATATCGGGGACCGGCGGAACGGCGATGCCGGGAACCGGCGGAAAACCGGAATGAAGCCTGGCCGAAAAATTACCTTGAATTCCTGCCAATATGCCTTATAATGGAAGTATGAAGCATTTTAAACTGACATTTCCAGACAATTCTTCTATAGAAGTCGAACATGAAATAACTCCGGTGACCCTCCTCAACCGTTTTGAGGACAAGGGAAAGAAAATCCTTGCGGTAAAGGTGAACAACGAACTGTGTTCCCTCTACAGCCCGATCCGTGTTTCCGCCTGTGTGGAACCGGTGTATGAGGATACGCGGGAAGGAGCAAAGATATACCGCCGCTCCCTCTGCTTTGTCCTCGGGGCCGCATCCCACAAGATTTTCCCCGGTGCCCGGCTCCTCGTAGGCCACAGCCTGGGCTACGGCTACTACTACACGATAGAGAACGGTCATCCGATCGTGCAGGAGGAGCTGGACCTTCTGCGGCAGGAGATGCAGCGCATCATCGATAATGACGAGGTGATAAGCACGGATTTCATCTCCTATTCGGAAGCCTGCCAGCTTTTTGAGCGTCTCGGGCTTACGGAAACCAGAAAGCAGCTGAACTTCCGCTGTCCCGCCTATATCCGCGTGAACCAGCTGGGCGATTTCTCCGACCTCTATTTCACGCCCCTCGTTGCGAGTACGGGCATGCTCAAGGTTTTTGACCTGATGCTCTACAAGGAGGGATTCCTGCTCCGCTTCCCCAAGCATACGGAACCGGACCGCCTGCCGCCCTTTGAAGACCAGCCCAAGCTCTTTGAGATATACCGCCGCTACAAGAACTGGGGCAAGCGGCTCAACGTGACTTCTGCCGCCTCGCTCAACGAGCTGATTCATGACCGGAAGGTCAACAGCTTCATCGATATAACGGAAACCCTGCAGACCAAGTGCATGTCGGACATCGCCGAGCAGATTCATCAGCGCTCGTCTGCCCGCGTCGTCCTCATTGCAGGGCCGTCCTCGTCAGGTAAGACGACGACAAGCAAGAAGCTGGGCCTGCAGCTGGAGGCAATCGGCTATGTCCCCAAGATAATCAGCCTGGACTCCTACTACCTGAGCCGCGACAAGACTCCGAAGGATGAAAACGGCAACTACGACTACGAATGCCTTGAGGCGCTCGACGTGGAACTGCTTAACCGGAACCTGATAGACCTCTTTGACGGCAAGACCGTGCAGCTGCCCTCGTATGACTTCCACAAGGGCCTGAGTTACTTTAAGGGCGACACGATGAAGCTCGAGGAGAACGACATCCTCGTCATGGAAGGCATTCACGGACTCAACGACAAGCTGACCCCGCTCGTTCCCGCCGACAAGAAATTCAAGATTTACCTGTCTGCCTTAACCCAGCTGAACCTCGACGACCACAACCGGATTTCGACGAGCGACAACCGCCTTATCCGCCGCATTGTCCGCGATTCCCAGTTCCGGGGCAAGAGCGCTGCGGACACGATTGCGATGTGGGAGAGCGTGCAGAAAGGCGAACGGCTGCACATCTTCCCCTTCCAGAACAATGCGGATGCAATGCTGAACACTGCGCTTGATTACGAGATTCCCGTCCTCAAGGTCTATGCGGAACCGCTGCTGCGCTGCGTTACGCCCCTGCAGCCTGAGTACAGCGAAGCCGACCGGCTCCTGCAGTTCCTGAGCTACTTCTCGACGATTCCTGCAACTGCCGTTCCGAACCGTTCGATTATCCGCGAGTTCATCGGAGGTTCGGCCTTCCACTATTGATCCTGAGGAAGCCGGGGAGTTTCACCTGCCTTTACAATCCGGTAAAGGCAGAAGTCCCCGTTTGAAAAGGCTTCCTCAAGAT
The DNA here is from genome assembly GCA_946410085.1 of uncultured Treponema sp. Classification (GTDB taxonomy): domain Bacteria; phylum Spirochaetota; class Spirochaetia; order Treponematales; family Treponemataceae; genus Treponema_D. Next base: position 24,095 of record CAMJZA010000030.1, read on the forward strand.
GTATTCCCCGGGGGAGCTCGTAGTCCGCTGTATCGAGCGGCAGGGCGGGCGTTTGCCCCGAATAGCTGAGGATGCAGTCACAGCGGCTGAGCTGGACGTTGAATTCCGCTGTTTCCGTTTCGTAGGCTTCACTGATGCGGCCGGTCGCCAGGTAGAGGACCCGGGGCTTAAAGAAGAGGATCCGCTCATGTAAAGCCGTGTACTCCTGTACCGCAGCATAGGCTTCTTGTGCCGGTATGCTGAAGGCCTGGTAGTTGCCGTCCCTTTTCCGCCGCACATTCCTGACGTCAAGATATGCCATGACACAGAAAAAGATGCAGAAAATCAGCAGTGCGAAGCGTGCATAGCATCGTTTCAGTTCCGTTTCCTGCAGTCCTTCAAAGCCGTATACTGCGAACAGCAGCATGAAGGGCAGGATGGGGAAGAGAAAGCGGAAATCCTGCGGACCGGGCCAGAGGATGTAGAGGGCAAGCAGGCCCAGGCTGAAAATACTGCATATCACTTCTTCCGGGGCTTTCCTGCGTATACCGGACACGATGAGGGGGAGCGACACAAGGTAGGCTGCAATGCAGATGAGCCGGGGGCAGAGCCCGTAGCAGCTGAAAAAATCGTTGAAGAAGAAGGGGTAGTACAGGCAGTTGTACAGCAGCCCCTTCAGGGAAAAATCATCCAGAAAGCCCAGGTCTGTCCGTCCCTGACTTTCGGGAGCCAGGTGCCGGTACAGAATATATGAGAGGACGAATGCGGCGTAGAAAACCAGATGCACAAAGATGGATTTTGCACGAAGGGCCTCTGTCCAGGTACGGATGAGGGCCTGTGCCGTGCAGGGCCGTCTGGGGCAGAAGCGCTTCAGCAAAAGCAGCAGTTCAATGCTGATGAATGTCAGCAGGATAACCAGGCCCTGAAAGCGGATGCTGCAGGCAAGGGTTACGCACAGGCCCGCAGCGGCGGCGGCAAGGCACTGTTTCCCTGCACCGTTGTCTTCCGCAAAGGCCTCCGAGAAGCAGCACAGGGATACCGTTGCAACAAGCAGGAAAGGGAGGTCTGACAGGATATTGTTCTGGTAGCTGACGAGTGCAGGACATGCGGCAAGGATGAAGGCGGGAACGGCTGCCTTTTCTGCCGGGAAACGCCTGCGGTAGAAGCAGCCGGCCGCTATGATGAAGGCTGCGTGGCAGCATACCATCGGCAGTTTGAGCGCAAGCAGCTTCATTCCCCAGATCTTGAAGAAGGGGAGCAGGAAGACTGCCGTTCCATAGGGATAGTTCACCTGCGGGCGCTCGGGATTGTCGCGGCCGCTTGCAAGGACCTGTGCCTGTGCAATGTATTCAGAAAAATCGCCGCCCCAGGTATGCCCGCGGTCAATGAAGCAGAGGCCGAGGACAAGTGTCAGCAGGACGGGAATCAGCAGAAGCATGCCGCTGGTCAGGCGTCTGCGTCCGGCCGTCAGTGTCCGGAGTTTCGTGCTGCGTCCGGCCGTTGACAGGACAAGATACAGGACAAGCCCGGCAAGGGCTATGAGCAGGTGCTTTGTCCGCTCAACGGGAATCGTACAGAGCCAGGCAAAAGCCCAGATGCCCAGGGCCGTAAAGGCCAGATCCCAGCTGAATGCCTGTATTCTCCGCCATTTGGCGGATATGAACATGATCAGATAGGAAAGCATGCCGGCTGCACCGCAGCTTGCGGTCGTCCTGCCCCAGGAAGAGAAGCGGGCAAACCAGACCTCCCTCGTCAGGGACCGCCCTGCAAGCAGTTCCCCGAATTGAACGGTGAGCAGCTGCATCCGGGGCAGAAGGAGCAGCAGGCCTGCCAGACAGGTCACCAGCAGCAGCAGGGGGAGGGCAGGGGAAAAGGCACATTGTCCGATGCGTTTTTTTATGCACGGGGCAGTCTTCCCGTCTGGAAAATCGCTGTTTTCCATCCTAGGCTTCCTTGAAGTCTGCGCCGATGGCTTCCATTACCGGGTAAAAGCGGGGGAAGCTGACCGAGCAGCATTCTGCCCGCCGTACCCTGACCTGCTCACCGCCAGTGAGCGCAAGGCCGAGACAGGCAAGCGACATGGCAACCCGGTGGTCATCGTAGCTTTCCGCTTCACCCCCGTGCAATGTGAATGCCGGATTCCTGCTTCCGTCTGCCAGAAGCGGGGAGTGGCCGTGGATTACCATGTAATCCGGGCCGGTCTCTACGGATGCGCCGAGTTTGCCGAGTTCCTTCTGGAGCACTTCAATCCGGTCCGTCTCCTTCCGGCGGCAGACGGCAATATCCTCGAAGTAACAGTCTCCTTCGCAGAAGCAGGCGGCAACGGCAAGGGCACAGATTGCGTCGGGCAGACCGGACAGGTTTACGTGCAGCTGCCCGCCGGGACAGGACTCCGTGGAAAGGCGGCCAAGGCCGTTCCGGGCTTTCCTGCCGCCCCGGACGGTGAGCGTCGCCTTTTCCCTGTCTTCTTCTATGTCTGCGCCGAGCGAGTGCAGGATGGGGACAATGGCATCGTCCCCCTGTATGCCCGAAAAGTCCACGTTGTCTATCGTTATCTCGCTGTCGGTGAGCAGTGCGGCAATCAGCGGGAAGGCGACCGCCTCCCAGTCGCTGGGAACCCGTGCGTCAAAGGCGGGAAACACCCCCTTCCCCCTGACCGAGATGTGCCTGTAGTCGTCCGATATGCTGACCTCTGCGCCGACTTTTTCAAGCCATTTCTGCGTCATCGTCAGATAGGGCGTTTCCTTGGGGTCGGTCAGGGTCAGCTCCAGCTTTTCGTCGAGCCTGAGCGCTGCCATCATGAGGCCCGAGATATACTGGCTTGAGACGCTGCCTTCCGTCGTCAGGCGGTAGGGCTTTTTGACCGGACCGCAGATAATCAGCGGGCAGCCGGTGCTTCCGGGGCGGGCAGTGTGGGCTTCCGCCCCCAGCTGTCTGAGGGCATCGACGACGTGGTTAACCGGCCGCCGCCGGATGCTTTCGTCTCCGGTAAACACGCTCCAGCCTTCCAGCGTTGCGGTGAGGGGAGAAAGAAAGTAGAGCAGGGAGCCGGAATTGCCGACGTTCACGACGTCATCGGGCAGGTGAAAGTGCGTTCCCGCACCCTGTACCGTCCAGCAGTCGTCTCCGCTCTTTCCGAAGTCGACACTCGCCCCCAGGAGGGGAATTGCCGCTGCCGTACTCCGGCAGTCTGCACTCGGCAGGGGATTGAAGATGTGCGACTCGCCTTCTGCCAGTGCGGCGAGGAGCAGTGCACGTATGGTGTGGGACTTGGATCCCGGAACCTGTATATGACCGGAAAGGGAGGAGTTACTGCTTATAATATCCATGCCGTAAGGCTACCACAAAGCGGCGCGATGGGCAACCCGTTCGGAAATACACGGATGTTCGCCTGGAAATTCATTTAAAACCCGGCTGAGTAGCATTTAAAAACTGGCCTGGTAACATTTAAAACCTAGCCTTGCAGCGTTTAAAACCTAGCCTTGCAGCGTTTAAAACCTAGCCTTGCAACATTTAAAACCTAGCCTTGCAACGTTTAAAACCTGGCCTTGCAGCGTTTAAAACCCGTCCGGTTTTTAACGGCTGCAGGCTTACTGCATGAGATTCTGTGCTGCGGCATCCCCTGCAGCTGGCGGCGGTGGGGCGGGTGGCAGGGACGGCTTTTTCTTCTTCCCGGAGAAGCGGGCATGGAAGCAGCGGACAATGCGTTCAATAAGGTCTGCAAAAAAAGTGATGATCCGTGCGAAAAAAGACGGGTTCCGCAGCCTGCCAAGCCGCTCATAGCCTGCCATCAGTTCTTCATCGCTGAAGTCCTTGCGCTGGTTGTTTTCTTCCAGCTCCAGCTCCAGCTGCTGTACTTTGGGAACGCTCCTGTCCAGGACGACTGCATTTATCGTTTCCCAGCCGATTCCTTTTGCAGCCTCGAGCCGCCGCTGTCCGGCGACAAGTTCCATGTCTGCATTCAGCGTAATGGGATTCAGAAGCCCGTAGCTTTTCAGGCTGTCCTTCAGGCCTTCAAGGTCGCCCAGGTCCTGCCTGACCCGTTTCTTTACTTTTATGTCGCTTATCTTAACAAGCATCGTTCCTCCCGTGCAGCCTGTCAGTCAAGCAGGCTGTTTCCGAAGTCTTCCGTTTCCCCGGTCTCTTCTTCCCCGTCAGTGCCGGGTACAGGAACAGCGTCCGGGGATTCTGCATCCGTATCTGTCCTGTTCGTTTCCTGCCTGTCACCTGCCTGTCTCCTGTTGAAGATTCTCCAGAATCCTGACGGAGCGGATCCGGATTCGTTGGAATCTTCCTCCTCCTCTTCTTCTTTGTGGACGGGCTTCCTGCTTTTGAGGAAGCGCAGATCCGGCAGGGAAAGGGCTCCGTCCGTACCGTTTTCTTCAAATTCAAAGGAGAAACCGGACTGATAGCGTTCTTTCTTGAGCCGCTGGATGCCGAGCGTCTTGCTCGCATTGTAGCTGTGGCGGGTACATTCCTGCGTCGGTTCCGTTCCCTGCAGGAAATAGCCCGTAACCTTATGGTCGCCGCAGGCTTCCGTCAGCAGGCCTCCGCTCACCGAACAGACTTCCAGCCTGACGACGCCTTCGGGAACACTGTCGGTAAAGGGCTTGTAACCCTTCCCCTTGTTTGCCTCGTGCATGAAGTCTCCCCAGGCGACTCCTGCCAGCGTTGAACCGGTCAGCGAGAGTCCGAGCGACTGACCCGGCCGGTCAAAGCCGAACCAGAAGGCTGCCGTATAGTAGGGGGTAAAGCCGACCGTCCAGGCATCCGCCCAGTTCTGGGTTGTTCCGGTTTTGCCTGCCGCAGGCATCGTAAAGTCGTCCCCGTTCATGTTCTTGAACTTGAACTTATTGCCGTAGCCTTTCCGTTTTCCGATGGTCCATGCGGTTGAATCGAAGTTTGACCCGTAATTCAGCGATCCCGTTTCAACGGTCTTTTTCAAGAGTTCCTGCATGATGAAGGCGGTGTCTTTGGAGATAATCTGTATGTTGTCGCCCTTCTTTTTCTGGGCATCGCGCAGTTCCTTTTCGGGATCCATCACGATGTTCCCGTTCCGGTCCTGTACGTTGCGTATTGCGATGGGCGTAACTTCCTTTCCGTTGTTTGCAAAGGTTGCAAATGCCTTTGCCATCTCAATCGGGCGGACGGAACAGACGCCGAGGCCGATGGGGTAGAGGGGCAGGAAGCTCCGTGATTCCAGTTCTCCCTGATCGATGCCGAGCAGGGCTGATGCACGGCTGATTGCCGCATCAAAGCCGATCGTGTCGAGTATCTTGAGCGAAGGAACGTTCATGGAGTGGGCAAGTGCGTACCAGAGCTGTACGTCCCCCTCCCAGACGCCCTTGAAGTCCTGGGGAATGTAGGGGGTTCCGTCGGCATTATGGAAGACGACCGGCGTGTCGCTGATGACGCTCGTCATCGTATACTGGCGGCTGTCAATCGCTGCCGAATAGTAGAGCGGCTTGAAGGTCGAACCCGGCTGGAGCTTGGACTGCACCGCCCTGATGAACTGGTTGGACTGGTCGTACTTGGAACCGCCGACAATTGCGTCAATGTAGCCCGTCGAGTTTTCCAGGGCAATCATCGTTCCTTCTATGGTCGTCTTTTCGGAGTTCTGCTGAATCATCGCATTGCCCTTGTTGACCATCTCCGTTTTCAGGGTTTCTGCCCCGGTAACGAGGGAAAGTATGTCGATGATCGGGTTGATGTTCTCCCGGTAGTCCTTGAGGGCAAGGATTTCGTTGCGCTGGCTGCTCACCCGCAGGCTCGGCATGTTGAAAATGAGGCTGAGCAGGCTCGTCATGGGAATGTAGGTGTTGAAGTCGCTCTTCTTGCGGTTTGCCATCGTCCGCTTGTAGGCGGCATTCGCGTAGGCGATGTAGTCCTTCATGATTTCTTCCGCCGCATGCTGATGGCTCAGGTTCAGCGTCGTATTGACCGTGAAGCCGCCGGTGTAGATGTCATCGTCCCCGTAGAGCATGTCGCTCAGGGTCCGCCGGACGTACTCGGAGAACCAGGGGGCCTTGTCGTCGCGCATGGTATAGGCGGAACTGCTTGTCCTCGTGTAGTCGAAGGATGCCCAGTAGTCGTCGTAGCTTTCATTCGCTTCCTGTTCGGACAGGTAGCCTTCTTCGACCATTGCCGAGAGGACATAACGCTGGCGTTCCATCGCGATGTTCGTATGCTCGAAGGGATTGTAGTAGGCGGGGTTTGAAAGCTGGATGACGAGGAGGGCGGCTTCCGCAGGGGTAATCTCCGTCGCACCGTGGCCGAAGTAGTACTTGCTCGCCGCATTTACGCCGTAGGTACCGCCGCCGAAGTAAATCTTGTTCAGGTAGAGCTCAAGGATTTCATCCTTGGAATAGCGGCGCTCCATCTGAATGGCCCACCAGAGTTCCTTTATTTTCCTGACGGCCGATTTTTCGGTACGGTCGCAGTAGAGGGTTCCTGCAATCTGCTGGGTCAGCGTGGAACCGCCGCCGCGGGATTCATTCGTCAGGATTCCGATGACGGCGCGGATGATTGCCTTTGCCGAAAAGCCCCGGTGTTCGTAGAAAATCCGGTCTTCGCGGGTCAGGAGTGCGTCTATCATGATCTGGGGCAGCCTGTCAAGCGCAATCAGTTCCCGTTTTTCGTCGCTCGAGAACTCCGTAATCAGCTCCCCGTTTATATCCAGCAGCTTTGTCGGCAGGGCGGTCGTCAGGACCGTGAAATTTTCCGAATTCCGTATATTTGCAGTTCCGGCGAGTCCCGCCCCGAGCAGACCACCGAAAAGGGCGGCTCCCAAAAGGAGCAGGGGCAGCAGGACGAAGGGCCAGATTTTTTTACGTTCCATAATCCCTTTATAATAGGTAAAAAGCCCCTATTTGTCAATGAAAGCGGAAGCCCCGCAGTGGGGAACATCGCACGGGCATTCCTGTGCCTGTGCGGGTTGTTTATTTAGACCAGTCCAGTTCCTGCCGGGCGGCTTCCCCGGTGTAGAAGGCGATCTGCTTTTCCGTCAGGGCCGCCATGTCGCTGCCCCCGTCGTAGTAGGCCTTGTACCATTCCGCGAGGATGCGGATACACTGGGTGTAGGAGAGCGTGGAATGCCAGCGGAGCATGGCCTGTGCCTTATCGCAGTTCACGCGGAGCAGGCCCGCCTCCCTGAAGGGGATGTTGCCGGTTATCCTGGAGGCCTTGCTCTTGTCCAGCCCCCATTCCCCGGCGAGGTCCTGGGTCAGCTCAAAGACGGTCGTGGGCTTCTCCCCGTTGGGGCCGAAGTTGAAGGGCTCCCCGTCCGGGCAGCGGCCGTCCGCGAGCTGCTGGCCGAGCGTCAGGTAGCCGCTCAGGGGTTCCATCACGTGCTGCCAGGGGCGGGTGGACTTGGGGCAGCGGATGCCGACGGTCTCGCCCTTGACGAATGCCTTCACGCAGTCCACGACGATGCGGTCCTTGGCCCAGTCTCCGCCGCCGATGACGTTACCGGCCCGCCCTATGCCGAGCTTTATGTTGTCCATGTCCTTCAGGAATGAGTTCCAGTAACATCGTATGACGAGTTCCGCCGCCCCCTTGGAGCCGGAGTATACGTCCTTGCCCCCGAGCGCGTCGTTCTCGCGGTAGCCCCAGAGCCATTCCACGTTCTGGTAGACCTTGTCGCTCGTGATGAGGACGCAGGTGCACTGCCAGTCCGCCGTCCGCAGGGCTTCCAGCACCGCCGCCGTCCCCATGACGTTCGCGCCGACGGTCTCGAACGGCAGCTGGTAGGAGGTGGAGACAATCGCCTGCGCCGCCAGATGGAAGACGAAGTCGGGCCGTATTTCGTGTATGTACGCGCAGAGCTTGTCCTTGTCCTGTATGTCGCCGAATGTGTTGTGTATCCGCTTGTCCAGGCCGCAGACGTAGAACATCGCGGGATCGGTGGGAACGTCAAGCGAATATCCGTATACGTCCGCGCCGAGCGAGAGCAGCCATGCGGACAGCCAGGCCCCCTTGAAGCCGGTGTTTCCGGTAACCAAGACCTTTTTTCCTTTATATATGCCGTTAAATGCCATCGTTTCGTACCCCCAGAAGAGCAGCACAGCTGCCGGTGCCAGTCTAGCATAAAGAAGTCGCTCTTGCAAGCTTTCGCCTTGACGTATGGCGGTACTGGCTGTATAGTCAGGGGTGATCAATGCTTCATCTGCCTATGGAAAGAAAAAGGAGGAACAGCATGAAAAAGATGATGATGTTTGTTGCGATGATGACAGTGCTTGCGGCGGCGTTCGCGCAGGAAGTCATCGTGTCGGTCGGTGCCGGCGGGCACTGGAAGGCCAAGAGCACCCCGCAATGCGTGGTGTGGCTTGAGGACGCGGCCGGCAATTTCATCCGCACCCTGTATGTCACCAACCGGGCCGGAAAGCGCAGCTGGCTGTTCGGCCCCAAGGAAGGCCGTCCCGAATCGCTTCCGGTCTGGTACCATGCGTCAAAGCACCAGGGCGCGGCAAAAGCGGATGCGTCCGGCGCAGTGGCTGCGTCGGAAAAGCTGGATGCCGTCACGAGCGCGACACCCAAAGGCGGCTTCGTCTTCACGACGGAAACAGGCGGCAAGGCATGCCGGATACGGGCGGAATTCAATACGAGCTTTGACTACAACGACACGTACACCAAGAAAAACAGCGGCGTGAACGGGCAGCCTTCCGTCGTCTACGGCGCGGACATACCGGAGGGCTTCGCGTCCGGCGAAATCTCTCTTTCTCTTCTGGGAACAGGTTCCCTTGACGGCAGCGATGGGGAGATTCATTCAGGAACGCCGGGGCTCACCACGGCACCGGAAATCGTCAAAAGCATCGAGGTGACGGCCAAATGAGAAAACAGCTGGAGACGGAACGCCTCCTTTTGCGCCCTTGGAAAGAAAGCGACGCGGAAAGCCTCTACGAATATGCGCAGAATCCCGCAGTCGGCCCGATAGCCGGCTGGCCGCCCCACAAGAGCGCTCAGGAAAGCCTGGATGTCATCAAAAACGTGCTCAACGGCCCGGAGTCATACGCCGTATGCCTGAAAGAAGACGGCAAGGCGATCGGCGCGATAGAGCTCAAGCTGAAGGGCCATACCGACCTGACCGAGCGCGACGACGAGTGCGAGCTGGGCTACTGGCTGGGAAAGCCCTTCTGGGGGCGGGGCCTCATGCCGGAGGCGGCGCGGGAACTGCTGCGCCATGCCTTTGAGGACTGCGGCATGAAGAAAGTCTGGTGCGGCTACTATGACGGCAACACGAAGTCCAAGCGCGTGCAGGAAAAATGCGGCTTTGCTTACCAGCGGACGGACAAAGACGTTGACGTGCCGCTCATGCACGAAAAGCGGACGGCGCACGTGAGCTGCCTCACGAAGGAGCTGTACCTGAAGCAGTTCATCGCATACTGCGGCCTTGACTGCGCTCAGTGCGATGCCCGCATTGCGACGGTAAACAACGACGACGAGCTTCGCGCCAAGGTCGCAAAAGAATGGTCTGAGCTGAACGGCGTGGACATTACGAGCGACATGATACACTGCGTTGGCTGCCGGATAGAAGGGGTAAAAACGCCTTACTGCCAGTCCCTCTGCCCGATACGCCAGTGCGCCCGGGGCAAAGGCTTCAAGATTTGCAGTGACTGTGACGGCATGGACCGCTGCGAGAAAGTCGGCGCGATTATCGGGAACAATGCGCTTGCACTGGACAACCTGAAGGGCTATTGATATGAAAGAACGCTTCAAATTCAACACGGTCGGGCTTTTTACCCGCGACAACAGGGCGACGGTCGAATTCTACACAAAGGCATTCGGCTTTAGCTGCGACTGGGACGGCATTCAGCCGAACGTGGAGATGTTCCTGGGCGGCATGAGGATAATCCTCTTTCCCCGCCCGGACTTTGAGAAGATGACTTCCCGCAGCTACCAGTACCCGGAAGGCTTCAACGGCACGATGGAGCTGGCACTTGACGTCCCCTGCTACGCCGACGTGGACAGGGAATACCAGAACGCGCTCGACAAGGGGGCAAAGTCCGTCCTTCCGCCGACGACGGAACCCTGGGGCCAGCGCACCTGCTACGTGGCGGACCCGGACGGCAACCTCATCGAGATAGGCTCGTTCACCAAGGAGCTTGGGTAAGACATGGATTTGCACAGAATCGAAAAATTCATCGGCAGGCAGAAAGTCAGCTTCGTGTGTTCCGTTGACGGAGAGGGCTTCCCGAACGTCAAGGCGATGCTCCGACCCCGGAAGCATGTAGGCCTGAAGGAATTCTATTTTTCCACCAACACGTCATCCATGCGGGTAAGGCAGTATCAGCAGAACCCGAACGCGAGCATTTACTTCTATCACAAGGGGCTCATACGGTATACCGGTGTCATGCTCAAGGGCACGATGGAAGTGCTGACCGACCAGGGAATCAAGGATGAGCTCTGGCGGCCGGGCGACACGATGTTCTACAGGCAGGGCAGGACCGACCCCGACTATTGCGTGCTGAAGTTCACGGCGCAAAGCGGCAGGTATTACTGTGATTTAAAGACCGAGGACTTCGTGGCCGGTGCGCAGAAAGCGTGAGTAGTGAATATATGGAAGGGAACATGAACGGCAGCATGAGCTACCGGCCCGCGTCCGAAAGCGACCTGGACGAAGTCTTTGCCCTCGTCAAGGCCGCCATCGCGGTGATGGACAGGCAGGGTATCCCCCAGTGGGATGAAGTCTACCCCGCCCGCGGGGATTTGCTGCGCGACATACAGGCGGCCTCTCTTTTTGTCGGGGAGACGGCCTCTGCGGGCGACGGAGCGGGCCGGGGCGGAAAGCGGATCGCGGTCATCTACGTGCTGAACACGGAATGCTACGAGGGCTACGAGAACGCCGCCTGGCAGTGCAGTGACGGGTTCCGCGTGATTCACCGCCTCTGCGTCCACCCCGATTTCCAGCATCAGGGAATCGCAAGGCAGACGCTTTCCCACATAGAGCAGGAGGCCGCCGGGCTCGGAGCGACAAGCCTCCGCCTTGACACATTCAGCCTGAACCCCTATTCGCTCAGGCTCTACGAGCACGCGGGCTACCGCAAGACCGGCGAAGCCCAGTGGCGCAAGGGGCTTTTCTACCTGATGGAAAAAGTGCTGGTGAATTGATTGTATGACTGACAAAATGCAATTCGGCATGCCGACGCTCATCGAGAACAGGACGCTTGCGGACAACATCGCCCTGTGCTCACGGCTGGGCCTGCGCTTCATCGAGCTGAACATGAACTTCCCGGAATATCAGCTGGAGCAGCTTGAGGATACGGACTTTCTCATACAGGCCGCGGAGAAGCAGGGCCTGTACTACACGATACACCTTGACGAGAACCTCAACATCGCAGACTTCAACCCCCTCGTGACGGATGCATACCTTGAGACCGTACGGCGGACGATAGAGGCCGCAAAGAAGCTCGTCTGCCTGCGGGACAGGTTCGGGGACAAAAGCCAGCCGCTCACGGTGAACATGCACATGAACCACGGCATCTACATCACGCTTCCCGACCGGAAAGTCCGGATGTACGAGCGCGACTTTGCTGCTTACATGTCCTCGTTCAAAGCTTTCCGGCAAAAGTGCGCGGACTGGATCGGGGATGCGGACGTACGGGTCGTCGTGGAGAACACGGACGGATTCAGGGACTACGAGAAGAAAGCGATGGAATACCTGCTTGAAAGCCCCTGCTTCGGCCTGACCTGGGACATCGGGCACTCCAAGGCGGTCAGCGAAACGGACGTGCCCTTCATCATGGCGCACAAGGAAAAGCTCTGCCACTTCCACATACACGACGGCTCCGAAAAACCGCCCAGGAACCACCTTGCCCTCGGCGACGGCGAGATTGACCTTGCAGCCCGGCTCAAGCTGGCGGAAGAGCGGAACGCGCGCTGCGTGCTTGAGACCAAGACGATTGCCGCGCTGGAGAAGTCCGTCGCGTATCTGAAGGGCGTGCAGCTGCAAAAGTAACCGGCTGTGGAGCCGGATTAAAACACGTGAGACAAACACAGGAGCGTATGGTATGAAAGACAATGCGGACGTGTACCTGTTCGGGCAGGTGCTGGGGACTCATTCATTCCTGCTCAGGGACGGCTTCCTTGAGCCTGACGAGTATGCCGAAATCAAAGAGCAGTACTTCCTGCCCGGCGGTGAGACCGGGACGGCGGCGACGGTGCTGGACTCGCTCGGCGTTTCCGTGCGGATGGACGGAACCTGGATCGGGACGGAAGTCGCCCCCATGCTCAAGGAATTCTACGCGGGCAGGAAGGTGGACCTGTCGTCCCTGCACTTCATGGAGGACGACAAGGGGGTCATGGATTACGTCGTCATCGCGGGTCTGATCCGCTCCCCGATGGGAAGGTTCCAGACCCTGTTCGCGTCCGGCAAACGCTGGTGGAGCGTCCCCAGGGAGGAGGACATAGCGGGCTGCCGGGTCTGTGCGATAGATCCCTTCTTCAAGGACGAGACGCTCCTTGCCGCGGACTTGTGCCGGAAACACAAGATACCCTACGTGACGATAGACAACCCGCACGACTCGCCCCTGCATAAAAACGCCGCAGTCAACGTCGTGTCAAAAGAATGTACCGGCGAGCATTACAAGGGGATGCCCTCCGAAGAGATTATGGAGCTGATGCGGCAGGAGACGGACGGCCTCACGATCATAACCCGGGGCGGAGACGAGATGCTCTACGCGCGGCGGGGCGGTGGGATTCACCGCATGAAGCCTTTTGCCGTACCGGTCAGAAGCACGCTCGGTGCGGGCGACACCTTCAAGGCGGGCTGCATGTACGGCCTGCTGCACGGCATGGGTGACGATGAGCTGGTGCGCTTTGCGAGCGCGTGTTCCGCCATCGCGATTTCCCGCTTTCCCCTGCCCCTGAACCCGCCGCGCCTGGACGAGGTGCAGGCGCTGATAAGGAAAAAGCAGGCCTGGGCCTGAAAGACGTGAAAGCCCTGTCCTTGACTTTTTATCCCGTGTACCATAGGATATATGCATGAAATTCCTGATCCTGAATGGCAGTCCGCGGAAAAACGGCAAGGTCTCGCACATCCTTCATCAGATTGAAGAAACTGTTATTGCGGCCGGCAATGAGGCCTGTTTTTACGATGTCTCCGCCCTTGCGTTCAAGCCCTGTGCAGGCTGTATGGCCTGCCGCTCAAGCGGAACCTGCGTGTTTCCTCAGGACGATGCGCATAGAATTGCCCGGATGATACAGGAATGCGACGGCATCATCGTAGGCTCGCCAGTCTACTGGGGCAACGTGAACGGACAGCTCAAATGCCTGTTTGACCGTGTGGTTGCCGTGATGATGGGGGAGTCGCCGCGCGGAATTCCCATCCCGCTCCACAAAGGCAAAAAAGCCGTGATAGTCACAAGCTGTACCACGCCGTTTCCCTTCAATATCCTTGCCGGGCAGACGACAAAGGCCGAGCATGCGCTCAAGGAAATCCTCTCGTATTCGGGATTCAAAGTCCGTGCGAAAATCCGGCTTGCAGGAACAAAGGGAATGAAAGAGATTCCCGAGCGGATTTGCAATGCCGCAAAAAAAGCCGCCGCGGGTCTCCGCTAGATTCCGCGGGTCTCCGCTAGATTTCCGGGCTTGCATGGACTTTGGAGTGAGATGTCAGCATGGAAAGAAAAAAACGAATCATGGCAGTCCTACTGCTTGTGCTGTGTCTCGGTGCGGCAATGCTGTTTCTGTTTCCCCCGAGTTCCGGGAGACTGCCCGCAATGCAGGGCCCCAAAGCTGTTTCGGAGAAGCTGGCGGTACAGGCGGACGGCTCCGGCCTCGGCGCAATCATCCTCTCCAAGGACAGCGACAACCCCGTCCTCCTTGTCTGCGGGGGAGGTCCGGGCATACCGCAGTACCTGATGGAGTCCATGCTCGGTTCCCCGCTGACCGACGTGTTCACCGTCTGCTACTGGGATTACCGGGGTACCGGCCTGTCCTATAGCAATGCCATCAGCAGCGACGGGATGACGACGGAAAATTTCATCGGCGATACCCTGCGCATGACGGACTACCTTGCGGACAGGTTCGGCAAAAACAAGATATACATCATGGGTCATTCCTTCGGGACCTACATCGCGCTCAAGACGGTTCAGGCGCACCCGGAGAAATACATCTGCTACATTGCGATGGCGCAGATAGTCAATCAGGCGGAATCCGAAAAAATCGCGTTCGACTACATGAAAGGCGAATATGAGAAAGCGGGGAATGCAAAGATGGTCCGCGAGTTCCAGAAGCGGGACATCAGCGGGTCCGAGGAAGCGTACATCGATTACTGCGCCTCCGGCCTGCGCGACAAGGCGATGCATGAACTGGGCGTCGGAACTGCCCGGAACATGCGATCGGTTATAACGGGCATTTTCCTCCCGAGCCTCCGCACCAGGGCGTACACGCAGGCTGAGCGGGTGGATATATGGAGGGGAAAAATCAAGTCGAACAAGTGCCCGGCCTCCAGGGACACAAGGACCGCATTCAATGCCCTGCAGGACGTGCCCGGCCTTGATGTTCCCGTTTATTTCCTGACCGGAAAATATGACTATACCTGTTGCAGCTCGCTCCAGCAGAAATACTATGAGGCGGTCAAAGCCCCCGATAAGGCCCTGTTCCTTTTTGAAAACTCTGCCCACAGCCCCCTCTACGAGGAGCACGAACGGGGCAGGCTGGTGCTGGAAGAAATCGTGGAAAGAAGCCTGTCGTACGGAGCCTTGCATGACTAATCAGGAAATGCTTCGGATTGCCATGAGGCAGTCCGCGGAGGACATCGGCTGCCGGGAGGACGATTTTCTGGCGCAGGAAAACGTCGTCACTCATTTCAAGCTCGGCAGGAACGCGCGGAAGTACCTGAAGGAGCCGATACCCTGCGACTTTGTGTCCTACGGGAACAACCTTGTTGCGGCTGCCTCGGACGAACTTTTCGATCTGGTGACGGAGTACGCGGGCAGGTTCAGTTCGTATCACTGCTTTGAGACCCCGAACATGCACTGGCTGAACGAACGCCTGATCCAGAAGGGATGCAAAATATGTTTCATGGCGGAATACTTTCTTTTTGACGCGGACAAAATCACGGATGCGTCATGCGGTTACGAGATCCGCCTTCTGACACATGACGATTTTGAGGGCCTGTACTTTCCCGAATGGAGCAACGCCCTCTGCGAGAAGCGGAAGGAGCTGGATGTCCTGGGGCTCGGGGCGTATGATGACGGAAAGCTCGTGGGGCTTGCAGGCTGTTCGGCTGACTGCGAGGGTATGTGGCAGATTGGCATTGACGTCCTTCCCGGTTACCGGCGGCAGGGAATCGCCTCCTGCCTGACATCCGGCCTTGCGAAGGAAATCATGCGCCGCGGGAAAGTCCCCTTTTATTGCGCCGCCTGGTCAAACATCCGTTCCGTGCGCAACGCCATCAAGAGCGGCTTTGTCCCCGCATGGGTCCAGATGACAGCGAAGCCTGCCGACATGGTTGACGGAATGAACGGGTAGGGGAAATGGAAGGAACACGATGATAACGGGCATACACCATGTCTCGATGAAATGCGGTACGCAGGAAGAGTTTGACAAGGCGAAGGACTTCTACCTGAACGTCCTCGGCTTCTCCGTAAAACGGGAATGGCCGGAAGGAATCATGATAGACTCCGGCTGCGGCCTGCTTGAGATTTTCTGCA
>CAMJZA010000031.1 GCA_946410085.1 uncultured Treponema sp.
GCTGTCTGTTATTCCATACACTCTGTTTCCGTCCATACTGCGCTGCTCCTCCGGCCTGCGTCCGGGTCCTCCCTGAACGCAGGCACCTGCCAGTCTATCAGCTTAGTATACCATAGATTTCTATCTGTGCAAGCTCCCGCGTTAGAAGAAAATGGTCATTTTTAAAGCTTTTGTTCAGACTATAGGGAATTCCTTATATGGTATTTTAAGATAACAAAACTGCCCCGCGCCATACGTTTCCGTGAAGCCCCCCGGTTCGACCGCCGGTACGGATAACACCTCGTTGCAAAAAAGGCGCTGATGGTATATTATATGCTGTCATGAACATAGCGCTTTTCACGGATTCCTACATACCGACCAAGAGCGGCATCGTCACGGTCGTTCTCCAGCTGCGGAAGGTCCTGACCGACATGGGGCACCACGTTGTCATCGTCACGGTCAATGCGCACAACTACCACGACCCCGAGATCGACAACGACCCGGACATCCTGCGCATCCTTTCCGTTCCGACTCCCTTCAAGATTCCGGACCAGTACATCGGCTTTCCCTTTGAGCGCATCATCATCCCCTTCCTGAAAAAGCACCGGATTCAAATCATCCACTCCCACACGGAGTTTTTCATTGCCCACGCCGCAAAGCTGTCGGGGAAAAAGCTGCACATCCCGGTCATCGCAACGACGCACACCCTCTGGGAAGACTTTTACATCTACTACCTGCCCTTCGGCAGGCTCATTCCCGTCAAGCTCATCCGCAAGTGCGTCAAGCGGCTCTACAAGAAGTTTTTTGCCCTCATAAACGTGTCCGAGAAGGCCCGCGACTACTTCAAGTCCCCCTTCATGCTGCCCGCAAGTCCGTCCGCAATCATTCCGAATGCGCTCGACTCGGACAGCTTCATCCGCAAGCCCGTTGCGGCGGAAGAACTCGCCGCCCTGCGCAAAAGCTGGGGCATTGCGCCCGATGACGTCGTACTCCTTTTCCTGGGCCGCGTGGTCGAAGAAAAGCGGGTGGAAGAACTGCTGGAAGTCTGCATGCGGGTCATTCAGAAAAACGAGCGGCTCAAGGTTATGTTCGTCGGTTCGGGCGGCGCCCTGCAGGACCTTGAAAAGCGCGCACGGGAAGTGTCCGACCGGATTATCTTTACCGGCTACGAACCCTGGACCAAGGTACACTACTACTACGGCATCGGCGACATCTTCATCACGGCCTCCCTTTCGGAAATGCACTCGATGACGGTCCTGGAAGCACTCATGTCCCGCCTGCCCATCATTGCCCGGCGGGACTCAAGCTTTTCCGATACGATTTTTCACGGGGAGAACGGCTACTTTGCCGATACGGACGAGGAAATGGACGGCTACATCCTGGACCTTGCGGCGGATGCGGAAAAGCGCAGGCGCTTCGGCGAAAAGAGCTATGCCGTTTCGCGGAACTTTACGCCCGACGTCTTCGGCAAGCGGACCATTGCCTTCTATACTAAAGTGCTGGAAAAATACCCCGAGCGGCCGACTGACCGCGAGCTGCAGGACGCCGTAGACGCAGCATCCTGCTGACAGCGGGGCAGCAGATGCCACGGGGCGCCCCTACTGGCCTTGAGCCCCTTTCGGCCTTGAGCCGCTACTGGCCCGTTTGCCTGCCGCTACTGGCCCTTCGCCCACGCGTAAGTACTCAGATAGGGATCAGGCTTCACGACCGTCGGGCTGCGCCATACTTCGTCGATGAGTCCGTTCTCATTGATCTGCCCCACCCGGATGCGCTTCTTTAAGTGCTGGTTTTCGCCGTCAATCGTAACCGTTCCTTCTGGTGCCTCAAAGGACAGGCCCTTTGCCGCCATGCGGACGTCTTCCACATCAAAGCTTCCCGCCTTTTCGCAGGCGGCGGCCCAGAGGTAGACTGCAATGTAGCCCGCTTCCATGGGATCGCCGATGACGGCGTCCTTGCCGAAGAGGTTCTTGTAGCGGGAGACGAACGCAAGGTTCTGCATGGAAGAAATTGACTGGAAGTAGCTCCACACGACATAGTGCCCGGCAAGGTACTCGGGACCGATGAAGCGTACTTCCTCCTCGGCAACCGAGAAGCTCATGACCGGAATATCGTCCGCCGTTATGCCCGCTTCCTTGAGCTGGGTAAAGAAGGCCTTGTTGGAATCGCCGTTGAGGGTATTCAGGATTACGTCCGGCTTTGCTTCCTGTATCTGCGCAATGACGTCGCTGAAGTCCCCGCATTCCATGTCCACATAGCGCTCACCGACCGTCTCACCGTTAAGGAAGGTTATCAGCGCCTTGAT
This sequence comes from uncultured Treponema sp., assembly GCA_946410085.1. Taxonomy (GTDB): domain Bacteria; phylum Spirochaetota; class Spirochaetia; order Treponematales; family Treponemataceae; genus Treponema_D. The sequence continues at coordinate 2,282 of CAMJZA010000031.1, forward strand.
GATGCTGTTCGCCGTATGGGGAAACACGTAGTCGGACCCGAGCAGGAACATGCGGGAACCCAGGCGCTGGAAGCAGTATTCGACCGCCGGAACAACCTGCTGGTTGGGCGCCGCACCGACGTACATGATGTTCGGGCTTGCTTCAAGGCCCTCGTACTGGAGGGGATACCACAAGAGGCCGAAGATTTCATCGTTTTCCACGACCGACCGCACTTCCTTGCGCGCAGCGGACGTCCAGCAGCCGAATATCGCCGCGACGTTGTCTTCGGTCAGGAGCGCCCGTGCCTGCTCACCGAAGCGCTGCGGGTTGCTTTCGCCGTCCCGCACCACGATTTCTATCCTGCGGCCGAGTACGCCGCCCGCCTCGTTTATCTCGTCGACCGCCATCCGTTCCATTTCATAGACCGGCACCTCGCTGTGCGCCATCGGCCCCGACAGGGAATGGAGTATGCCGACCTTCACGACTGCATCTTCCTCTTTCTTCGCACATCCGGCAAGGCACAGCATCAGTGCTGCCGCGGCGCTCATTCCACGTATAATCCCTTTCAGGCTTTTCATTCCGTCCCCCCCATAATGACATCATAGGTGGTCATCAGTCCCTTTCCTTTTATATTGCATTCTATCGGTTCGCTGAACTGCACGCCGCTGTCCTTGAGCTTCCGGTAGACGGTCTCGGACACCCGGATGCCGCCGGGCTGTGCGGCGGATTCCATGCGGCTTGCGACATTGACCGTGTCGCCCCACACATCATAGATGAACTTTGTCTTGCCGATGACACCGGCACTGACGGGTCCGCTGTTCAGGCCTACCCGGATGTTGAACTTAATCAGCGAGCTCTCGTTATAGTCACGGAGGTCCTCGTACATGCCTTCCGCAAAGGCAATCATGATGCGGGCGTGGTCGCTGTTCAGCGTCGGCAGGCCGCAGCCCGCCATGTAGGCGTCTCCGATGGTCTTTATCTTTTCGACGCCCATCCGCTTGGCGCGTTCGTCAAAGCGGCTGAACAGGTCGTTCAGGGCAGAGACGATTTCGGCAGCGGTGTGGTTGCTGGACACGGTCGTAAAGCTCACGATGTCCGAGAAGAGCATGGTAACGTCGTCAAAGTTTTCACCGATTGCATGCACGTTGTCCTTGAGTTCTTCGGCAATCTTGTCCGGCAGGATTGCGCGGAGCAGCTGGTCGGACTTTTCCTTCTCATGGGCGAGTTCCCGGGTCCGTTTGGCGACCAGGCCTTCCAGCCGGATGTTTTCCAACCGCATCCGCCGCTCCTTCAGGTAGATGACCGTAAATATGGCTAGCAGTGAGACGACTGCCACGGCAATCCAGAACCAGGTCGTCTGCCAGATGTAGGGCTTCTGCACGAAGAGCATTGTCTGCGCCTTCTCGGACGTATTGCCGTCGCCGTTTATCGCATAGACCGTAAAGATGTGACTGCCGGGCCTGAGATTGGTGTACGAGACGGTACGGCTGGTATTCGGCGTTGAAAGGCCGTCGTCAAAGCCGGTCAGCTGGTGGGTAAAGAGGATGCGCTCGGGTGCATCAAAACTGAGGCCCGTGTACTTGATGTCCACGCGCTTGGTTCCCGGCTTGAGCTCGATGACGTCAGTAAAGTCCTTGTGTTCCACCGTGTCGACCCGGATGCTTTCTATGGAAACGAGGGGCAGTATCTGGCTCTCGCGGATCCTGACCGGGTTGTAGACCGCCACGCCGTCCACCAGAGGGAACCAGAGGCGGCCGTCCCGGTCGCACAGGCCGACTGCCGTTGACGTAACGCCGTCCGAGTCCAGACCGTCGTTCTTGCTGTAGAACTTGGGAACCAGTTCGTCCTGCCGGGATTCCGCAACCGCCCGCAGTTCGTCCGCAGAAACCGACGAAACCCCGTAGTTGCTGGTCATCCAGACGGTTCCCCGCCGGTCGGGCATCAGCTGGAACACGGAATCGGTTCCCAGTCCCTGTTCCGTCTTTATCGTCTGGAATTCGACGGGAAGCCGCTCCAGGGAGCTGTCGTAGGAAATGCAGCGGGTCAGGCCGCTTCCCGAACAGATCCAGTAGGAACCGTCCGCATCCTGGGAAATCTTGAAGATGACGTTTCCCGCAATGCCGTCTTCGGTCGTGACCCTGCCGAGGAGCTTCTCGTAGCGCATCAGGTAAATGCCGCCGCCGTCTGTACCGATCCAGATCATGTCGTTTTCGTCCCGGTACAGGCACATGACGTATTCGTTTTCAAGCCCGTCAAGCTGCTTGAAGTTCCGGATCGTTCCGTCCGTATGGATGATGCTGAGGCCTGTCGTGGTTCCCACGTAGAGCTCGCCGTCCGCACCTTCGATGGCGACGCGGACCTTGTTGCCCGCAAGCCCTTCGTCCGTGCTCCAGCTGGTAATCGAACCGTCCGCAACGCGGTAGCGCAGCTGGCCGGGCTTCTTGTAGCAGCTGACGAGGATGTCCCCGTTCCCGGCAACCCCGACATGGCGGATGCGGATGTCCTTCGTATATTCGGTCAGTGCATTCGTAACCGGCTCGCCGTCCACGTAGCAGCTTACGCCGTCATCGGTGCCGACCCACACCCGGCCGTCAGTGCCTTCGGCAATTGCGTTGGCGGTGACGCCGGTCCTGAACATCTTGAAGCGGCTGCGGGTCATCTTGCCCACGCCGTTCCGGTCGGTGGCAATCCAGATGTTTCCTTCCCGGTCGCAGATAATCCTGTTTATCTTTGCATTCTGCACGTCCTCTTTGGGGCAGACCGTGAACACTCCGCCGCTGTAGACCGCAAGCCCGGATTCCGTGCCGAACCAGACGGTTCCGTCTTCCGCCGGATAAATTGCAGTGACCGGAACGCTGTCGAGCATGGTTCCGGTATGGACGACTTCGGCATTGTCGCCGACCAGATGCACGAGGCCGACCGTATCCGTTCCTATCCAGAAACTGCCGTCCCGGTCCTGGGCCAGGGACGACACCGTGTAGTCCCCGAACTTGTCCATTGCGTCTATCGTGCGGAAAAGCCCGTCGGTAAACACGAACAGGCCCCGCTCGTTCTCCGTCGTCAGCCAGACCCGGCCGCCGGCATCGCAGAAGAGGCCGGTCGAAATGACTCCCTTGGAAACCGTTCCCGCCGCAAACTGGGGATTGTACAGGTGGCGGTTCTTTGACATGTACACGACGCCGCCGGCGGTTCCGACCCAGACGGAACCGTCTTCGTCCTCGACGATTGCCCGGATTGAATTATTGGGGAGGCCGTTTTTTGTCGTAAACGTGATGTTGCCGTCCGGCTGGAGGAGCTGCACGCCCTCGTCGTTTGAACCGATCCACATGTTGCCCGAGCTGTCTTCCATGACGGCACGGACAGACGCAAAGGAGAAGTCGTTGTCCCTGGCCCGCCGCAGGGTCGTAAAGGCAACGCCGTCAAAGCGGACAAGGCCCTCGTAGGTGCCGATGTTGATGAAACCGTCGCTCGTCTGGATAATGTCAGTCGAAGTCGTTCCCGTCAGTCCTCCGAACGAGCTCCACTTCTGGTACACAAAGGTATCAAAAAAAGAAGACTGAGCAGACAGGCATGTATTGAAAAGCAAGGCAGCCAGAATCAGGGAGAACCACTTTTTCATAGTTGTATTGTACCGCAAAAGCAGTCTTTTGACAAAGAGTTTTTGTGAAAATCGCTGAAAAGAAGCGGGCGGGGCAACCCGGTCCCGCAGGGGTGCCCAGGTGAAGCAGATTCCGCCCGGCAGCCTCCCCGGCGACCTATAGCAACAAATCCGTTTTTTGCCTATACTGGACGCAATGAGTGGTACAACACAAGATACAGCGGCCAGACAGCCTGAAACGGGACCATTGGCCGGGCCAACGGCCGGGCCAACGGCCGTAGAGCCAGAAATGCAAGACCAGCCCCCGGTCGGGCCCAAGACCGCGCTCGTTTCCATCGTCGGGCGGCCTTCCGCAGGGAAGTCAACCTTCCTGAACACGGCGAGCGGCGAGCAGATCAGCATCGTTTCCGCTGTTCCGCAGACAACCCGCAACGCAATCAGGGGCATCGTCAACACCTCGCTCGGCCAGCTCGTGTTCGTGGACACGCCCGGCCTGCACATCAGCGACAAGAAGCTCAACCTGCGCCTGACCAGGACGGCGGAAGACCAGATCAAGGACAGCGACGCAATCCTCTACATCATCGACACGACCCGGGACCACGGGGATGAGGAAAAACTCATCGCCTCGCTCGTTGCGCCGCACGCAGACAAGACCGTCATCGCGCTGAATAAGCGGGATTCCGCCCAGTCCAGCCTCAAGAAGGCACAGGCATTCCTCGCAGAGACCTTCCCGGGCTTTGCGGCAGGGCGGATCGTTGAAATGAGCGCACGGGATGACAGGGGCGTCAATGACGTACTCAAGGCCCTCTACGAGCTTGCTCCGGAAGCACCGCACCTGTACCCCGAAGAGTTCTACACCGATCAGGAGGTAGACTTCCGCATCTCGGAAATCATCAGGGGCGAGGCCATGAACCGCCTGGACGAGGAGCTGCCGCACGCCCTCTACGTGCGGATCGAAGACATGAAGATGGCGAGTGAAAAGAAGCTCAAGGTCCGGGCCAGCCTGTGCGTGGAACGGGACAGCCAGAAGGGCATCGTCATCGGCAAGGGAGCCGCCATGATAAAGCAGATCCGCGTCGCATCGCTCAAAAAGTGCGCGGAAATCTTCCCCTATAAGGTCGAACTGGACCTGCAGGTAAAGGTCGACAAAAACTGGCGGCAGAAAGACATGGTGCTGAACAAGATACTGCGCTAGCGACGGTTCAGCTTTAAACGCCAGCGACCGAAGCAGAAAACTGTCAATTCTGCTTCGGCAGGAGAAGAGTTGCCATGCGGTGATGCCAGACCGGACGGTCTGCAGCATCACAGCGGCCCCCGGTCAATGCACTACAAAAAAGCCGAAAATTCGGAAAACCGATCACGAATGGGCGGCTACGCAGGCCGTAAATTCGTCTACACTGGCCGTACAGCCGTTGGCAGAAAGGAATTCCGCAACAGTTCCGCTGTCAGTCGCCTTTTCAAGCGCAGCCTGGAGCCCGGCATCGGCCATAATCTTATTATACAGTTCTTCAGCACTCATAGTTCAACCTCGTATCATTGGAACCGCAAAAATAAATGGAAACTGCGGCATCCTACAGAGAGTATAGCACAAAACAAAGTAAAAGTGAAAGGCTTTCACCCGTTTTTTTTATTTTTTTTCAATACGGGGCAGTCCGGGTGTTTTCCCGGCGCGAAAAACGGGCATTTTGCCTGCCCCCTGCCTCGCGCATATCAGGGGCAGCTTCGGGCTGCAGCACCCGCCGACCGGGACGTTTGCTGCAGCCATTGCGCGCGCCAGTGAAATCACGGCAGCGGTATGTAAAGAACATCTACAGAGATTTCTGTATTTAACGCAGTAAGTGCCCCCTCACCGCTCAACGTACCGGACCAAGGAAGAGTCGTATAGTCCGGTGAACCAACCGTATTACGGACTCTGTGCCAAGTTCGAGCGGTGCTTGCTCCATCCGACAGTGCCGTTATACCGGTATCTTTAAAGGAGCATTTGCCGATACAATTGCACGAAGCAGGAATTGTCACGCTACCGGAAAGATTCGTGCATCCCCTAAATGCGTTGTGTCCTATCGTGGTAAGTCCACTGGTGGGAAGCACGATGCCTGTCAGGTAGGTCGCAAGCCCGGCTTTGCTGCCAGTGGCATAAAACGTCCCGTCACCTGTGCTTGTCAGACCGGTCGCCCCCGACAGGTCGAGCTTGATGTATACGCCCTTGTAGTTGGAATCCGTCGGGTCTCCGAGTGCCTTTGCGATAGCCTGAAGGTCCGCCATAGTTGTTGCGCCCGTAATTTTCACGGTGCAGGCTTTCGCCAGCGTGTTGGGTGCGAAGGTCGCCTTCAGGAAGTCCGCGGTGCTGCCAGAGAAGCCAATGGACCAGCCCATCACCTTGCTGTATTCGACGCCATTGTAGGTCGCCTTCACGGTGATGGTCGCTCCGGATCCTGCGGGCACCCCCGTGCTGAGTACCGTGTTCGTGCCGCTTGTGCTGGCGGGGCTGAGCATCCCGAACGTGTCGCCCTCCCATGTGTATTCGATGTCTGAACCGGCGGGCGGGCCCTTGAGCTCGACGGTCAGGGGCACCGTGGCGCCTTCCGCGATGATGTTGCCGCTGTCGGGCAAGACGGCCGTTCCCTGCTTTACCACAAGCTCCAGTATCGTGATTTTCTTTGTTGCGGTCAGCTCCGTGCTGGTTGCAGCGATTGTCGCCTTTGCCGTGATAGTGACCGTACCCCACTTGAGCGCGGTAACGGTAGCCGGACGGCCGGTTCCCGAGGCGGTGCCGGCCGTGACGGTGGCGATGCTCGTGTCGTCGGACTCGAACGTGATGCCCACAGGGGTCAGGGCAGTCGCCGGTATACCCGCCAGCGTTGCCGTCAGCGTAATCTGGTTGGCTGTCGCCGGTGCTGCCGGGTCACTGTTGAATACAATCGTGCTGTCACCTGTCAGCGTGATGCCCGCAACGACGACGTCAACGGTCTTTGAGGTGACGGTCGTACCGCCGTAACTGACGCCGACGGTGAAGGACGTGGGTCCTGCCGCCTTGGGCGTGAGCGTGCGCGACGCGCCGGTGCCGGAAACCGTAACTTTGTCGTCCGCGCCGGCGGCGGGCTCCCACACGTACTCAACGTCCGGCATGCCCGTTCCGGCAAGCGACGCGGTGACTGTCGTTCCGGCGGTGTCCGACGTCGTCAGGAAGAGGCCGTAATGCGCGTTAGTCGGGGTGGGGGCGGAAAGCGAAGTGCCGCCGCTCAGCACGATGTCAAAGACGTAGACGTCGATGTCCTTCGTGAGTACCCTGCCGTCGCCCAGCGTTGCCGTCACGGTGAGCGTGTACTTGCCGCCCGCGGAGGGGCTTATGCCTGCGTTCTCATTGTGCGTACCCGTACCCGTGACGCTGCCGAACGCCGGACTGGAGGGAGACCAGCTGTAGTCCGCCGTTCCGCCGTAGCAGAGGACGTCCGCAGTGAAGTTCGCGGAATCTCCCTTCTTCACGGCGAGGACATACCGGTCGCCTTCGGTCTGGAGGCCGGTGGCATTCACGGTAAGGGTCGCTGCCGTCGCGATGGTTGCCGTGGCACTGCCGGAGCTTGTGACCGTGCTGCCGGATGCGTCGGTATAGGAGACTTCCACGGAGTAAGTCCGTGTTTCGGAGTCGTTGAGAGGAACGAACGAAGCACCGAGCATCTGGCCTGCAGTGCGGGTAAGGGTTGCCCCCGTGCCGACTTCGGCACCGGTCTCGTCCTTCCAGCTGTAGCTCAAGGCGGCCCCGTCAGGGGCACCGGCCAAGTTCGTAATGCTGAAGGTGACGGAGGTGCTGTCCGGGGCAGTGTCGTTGTAAGCGATGGCGGAAGGAGATACTGCGACGGTCAGGCCGGCGGGCAGGGTCCAGTACTGGCGCACCAGCTTGACTTCCAGATTGCCCGTACCGTCAACCTTCTGGGTATTGCTGCCGCTGTAGAGGATGAAACCGTTTGCGTCCTGTACAGACAGCTCTATAGTGACCGTCTTGTTTGTCTCGACCACGGGGACTTCAAAGCTCACGGTACCGCTGGCGTCGGCAACCGCCTCGCCCGAAAAGCTGACGGCGCCCGTAATGACAAGAATGAGTTTTCCGCCTGCGGGGAGTCCCAAGTCAGCTGCGGACATAGTGACGGTCTGCGTCTGGGAACTGTCGCCCGCCTGGGTTACCAGCTGTATGATTCTGTAGGCGTCGCCTGCGTTGGAAAGGTTCAGAAAGTCTTCTGCCGTAAATTGTTCTGTAGCGCTGCTGCCGGAGTTAGTTACATTAGAGTTACTAGTGTTACCCCCCCCCCTCAGATCCCGGATGGTAGGTTTCGCCCATGGAGTCCACGGAACCGCCGTTGCCGGTACATGCAATGACCGCGGTGAGGAGGAGGGCGGACAGGACTGCTGCGCAGGAGCGGGAGAAGCATGCGGGCAGGTGTAAAACTGGTGCCATCGGCTTAATCGGGAACATATGCAGCAACCTTGTATCTGGCAGTCTAGCACAGAGCAGCAAAATAGTACAGTATTAAAGACAGCTTGATTACACGGCGCAAATCACCGTGCCGTCAGAACTGCGGCAGTGTGTCAGCAGAAGTGAGACACCGTGTCAGCATAAGTGAGACAGTGTGTCAGCATAAGTGAGACAGTGTGTCAGCATAAGTGAGACAGTGTGCCAGCAGAAGTGAGACACAGTGTCAGCAGAAGTAAGACAGTGTGCCGTCAGAAGTTCGGCAATGTGCCGTCAGAAGTTCGGCAGTGTGTCAGAGGATGCCCCGCTCTTGCTGTTTTTTGCCCTTTTGCAGTATCCTAAGAAAATGAAACGTTCCGGCGTAAAACTGCTTGACCTGCCCCTTTTCCTGCTCTCGCTTGCCGCCCTGCTGGCTTCCGTCCTGCTGCTCAGGCGGGGGGGCCGGGACGAAAGGCATGTCATCATCAGGACGGAAGAGGCGGAATACGTGTATCCCCTCTCAAAAGACGCGGTCTACCGGATCGAAGGTTCCCTCGGCACGAGCGAAATCGAAATCTCTGGCGGTACGGTCCGCTTTCTTGACTCCCCCTGCCCGGGCAAGACCTGCGTCATGACGGGGGCCCTTTCGGAACCGGGGCAATGGGCCGCATGCCTGCCCAACAAGGTATTCGTCCGCATCGAAGGCTCAGACTCAGACGAAACGCTGCTGGACGCCGTCGCCCAGTAGGGCCGGTGGCGCTGTATGCCGACGCCATCCGCCTGTGGCCCAGTAGGGCCGCCGGCACAGGAGGGGGCTCTGCCGACAGGGACCCCGACGGTTCCGCCGGTCAGCTGACCCCGTTTTTCCTGATAATCCAGTAATAGGCGGTCGTTTCCCGCCGGTTGTGCAGGTTCCACTTCCACATGTCGTCCCGCTCGACCACGGTAAAGCTGTCCGCCGGAAAGAACCGGGCAAAAAAGGCATCGTACTCGGCAATGCTCCGGTAAATCGCACTGTAGGTGCTCGTCAGTTCGTCGGAATAGGTCTCGTTCAGCGTGAGCCGTTCGGTAAAACCGACCGACTCCTTCAGGTAGGCAATGCCGCCGTCGGCAAGCAGGCTGCTGACGTTGCCCAGGCAGGCGGCGATGTCCTCATCGTTTATGTACATCATGACGCCGTTCACGAGGATGACGTCAAAGCGGGCGTCGAGCAGGTCCTGCGGCAGGACGGAACGGATGTCCTGAAAGCTCCCGCAGAAGAAGCGGCAGTTGCCGTAGGCGGCAGTGTTCTTCCGCGCCATGTCCAGCAGGCCCCGCGTATAGTCCACGCCAACGTAGACCCCTTCGGCAGTGATGGTCCCCATGACCCCTTCCGTCGCCCAGCGTGCTACCCCGCAGCCTATGTCCAGCACCCGGCTGCCTTTCCGCAGCTGCAGGAGGGGCAGGATCTTGTCCTTTTCGTAGCGGTCACGCTCCAGCGCAAGCTCGGGATGCTTGTCCTGATAGTTCACGTAGTTATACAGGTAGGGCAGCTTTTTCTCGCAGCGGCGGTCAAAGAAGCTCTTGACCTCGCTTTCGTTTATGACGATTTTCTCACCGACGACCCTGTGCTTGTCTTCCATATATATGCCGATTATAGTGCATTGCAGGGCAAAGGTCAAAGGGCGTTCTTTTGGGGGTAGCCCCCAAGCCCCCCGTCGCTTTACAGGGGCAGGGACAACCGCCGCCCAACGGGCGTGGTTGCCTTGAAAGTTCCTTGGCGGTTGCCTTGAAAGTTCCTTGGCGGTTGCCCTGAAAGTTCCTTGGCGGTTGCCCTGACATTCCCTTTGTGCTATACTCGCCGCACGATGGACACGACGAACACGACAAAACAGACATACCGGGCGGTTATCTTTGACCTTGACGGAACCCTGCTGGACACACTGGAAGACTTGACGGACAGCTGCAATCAGGCGCTCGCACGGTTCGGCTACCCCGCACATACTATTGACGAGGTACGGCAGTTCGTGGGCAACGGACTGGGCGTCATGATGGAAAAAGCCCTGCCCGGCGGCAGGGGCAACCCCGACTACGAAAAGGCCCTCGCCGGCATGAAGGAAATCTATGCGGGCAACTACCGGAACAAGACAAAGGCCTACCCCGGCGTGCTGGAGCTGATTGAACGCCTGAAGGAGAAGGGCGTCAAGATGGCAATCGTTTCCAACAAGCCCGACGAGCAGGTGAAGGAGCTGGCAGCCCTCTACTTTACCTCCATTCCGCAGGAAGCGGCAATCGGCGAGAACGAAGCGGCCGGCGTCAGGCGCAAGCCCGCCCCCGATTCCGTCTATACCGCACTCAGGGCCCTGGGCGAAGACAGGAGCACGGCGGTCTACGTGGGCGACTCCGACGTGGACATGGCGACCGCACGGAACGCGGGCCTGCCCTGCATCAGCGTGAGCTGGGGCTTCAAGACGCGGGAATTCCTGCAGCAAAACGGCGCCTCGCCCATCGTGGACCGCGCAGAAGAAATCCTCGCCCTCCCGGGCTTCTAAAGCAGCCCTTCCGCACCGGGAAAGGTCCCCCGAGCCAGTTGCAAAAGTCGGTTACTTTTGCACTGGCTCACGAGGGCCTCATCGCACTACGTGCAATTGTGGCCCTCGCAGGTGAATTTTGACCAGTTTCAAAAGTCCGTCTGGACTTTTGAAACTGCCTCCCCCGTCCATCCCGTGCCGGGCCCCCTCCCTCCCCGTGCCGGACGCCCCATCCGCCCCGAAAGCGCCATAACAGGATTTTACGTCCGGACGCTTGCTTTTGCCCCGTCTTTTCCATATATTTTATAAAAAATAAACGGAACAAAACACACGAGGCTATCGTATGATTGAAGTTGAGCATGTTTCCATGAACTTCGGAACCTTCCGGGCCGTGGACGACATCAGTTTTTCCATCCGGACCGGTGAAATCGTCGGCCTGCTCGGGCCGAACGGGGCCGGAAAAACCACCACAATGCGGATGATAACGGGCTTCCTGGAACCGAGCCAGGGCAGCATCAGGATAGACGGGCAGGCCGTCGGCGTTGAAACGAAACGCAAGATCGGCTACATGCCCGAATCCGCCCCCCTCTACAGCGACATGATCGTTGCCGATTACCTGGACTATGTTGCCCGGATGGACGGCGTAGACGCCCGGGAACGGGTTCCCCAGCTGGCAAAAATCTGCGGGCTGGGAGAGGTCATGCACAAGAACATCGGCGACCTTTCACGGGGCAACCGGCAGCGGGTCGGCCTTGCCCACGCCCTCATGGGAGACCCGGAAATCCTTATTCTCGATGAACCGACGAGCGGTCTTGACCCCAATCAGGTGCAGGAAGTCCGCGAACTCATCAAGCGGATCGGCGAAACCCGCACGGTCATCGTTTCCACCCACATTTTGAGCGAAGTAGAAAGCATCTGCAGCCGCGTCATCATCATCTCAGGCGGTAAAAAGATTGCAGACAGCCCCACCGAGGAACTGCGGAGCCACCAGACGGACCGGGAGGAAGTGCGCCTGCTCGTCGGCAAGACGGATGCCGCCGGCCTCAAGGCGGCTCTGGAAGGCCTGAGTGCCGTCGCATCCTGTTCCGTAGCGGCGGAAGGAGACAAGGTTGCCTCAACCCTTTCGCTCGCAAAGGAAACGGACGCGCGCCCCGAAATTGCCCGGCTCATCCTTGCCAAGGGCTGGGACCTCTACGAAATGGAAACACGCAAGAACAGCCTTGAAGACGTATTCAGGACCCTGACTGCCGGAGGAAACGAAAAATGAGTTCGACTGATACGACTGTAAAAACAAACAGCACCCGGGGATGGCAGGTGATACTCAAACGGGAGCTTGCCGCCTACTTTTCCAGCCCGATTGCCTACATCGTGGGCTGCTTCTTCCTGCTCTTTTCGGGCTTCACGCTCTTTTCCACCTTCTTTGCCATACGGCGGGCGGAACTGCGGAACTTCTTCCAGATGCTGCCGGTCATCTTCAGCCTCTTCATTCCGGCCCTGTCGATGCGGGCATTCAGCGAGGAAAAGCGGTCCGGTTCCTTCGAAACCCTGCTGACCCTGCCGGTTTCCGTAACCGACATCGTATGCGGCAAGTACCTTGCAACGCTGGCAGCCTCCCTGCTCATGCTCCTGCCGACGCTGTTCTACATGCTGACCTGCAGCATCTTCGGTTCCCCCGACATGGGACCGATTATCGGCGGCTACATCGGCAGCATATTCCTCTGCGCGGCGTTTACGGCAATCGGCATGTACGCCTCGTCAATGACGAAAAACCAGATCATCGCGTTCTTCGTCGCGTTCGCCATCTGCATTGTCCTTTCCGTCATCAATAATTTCGCAGTCCTGCTGCCCGGCTCGCTCGTTGGCTTCGTCAGCTTCATTTCAGCCAGCAGCCACTTTGAGTCGATTGCCCGGGGCATTGTGGACACGCGGGACATCCTCTACTTCATCTCCCTCACGGCCGTATTCCTCGTGCTGACCGTGCGGAGCATCGAAAACGCACGGAGGGGCTAATTATATGGAACAGAACGAAACGATACACGAACAGAGCAACACCACACAGACCGTCAGCGCGGGCGGAAGCACCGCAGCAAAGGGCGAAAGCGCCTTTGCCCGCTGGATGCGCAACCCGGCGGCAGACACCGTCCTCTTCATCATCGCTGTCATCCTGCTGAACCTCGTTGCGTCCCGCGCCTTCCTACGCTGGGACCTGACCAAATCCAAGTCCTACTCGCTTTCGCCCGCCAGCAAGGAACTGGTGCGGACGGTAGAAGAGCCGCTCGACGTGAAGGTATTCTTCTCACGCAACCTGCCCGCCCCCTATTCGACCGTCTACCAGTACGTCCAGGACATCCTGTCCGAGTACAAGACCGCCTCGAAGGGCAGGCTCAGCTATGCCTTCTATGATATGGACGACAGCGAGAACCAGAGCCTTGCCCGCAAGTACGGCATCAATCAGGTGCAGATACAGGAGTTCTCCCAGAATGAAATGGGATTCAAGAGCGCCTACATGGGCATGGCCTTCAGCTATGCCGACCAGATAGAAAAACTGGACGGCCTGACCCAGACGGACGGCCTGGAATACAAGATAAGCCAGACCATCGGCAAGATTATCTCCAACACGAACGCACTCGCCGGAATCGGCGACGAGGTAACCGTGACCCTCTACCGCTCCAGCGAGCTGGCGGAATTCGGCATTTCCGGCTATGACGAGATGGAAAAGCTGGTACAGGACGCCTTCGGCAAGGTCAACGCCAAGTTCCAGAACCGGATGAGCTTTTCCGTCAGGGACCCCGACCCGGCGGAGGCAGTCGCCCTTTCCGAACGCTACGGCATTCAGGCGCTCGCCTGGGAGGATGGACAGGGAGCAACCCGGCACGGAGCGCTCGGCCTCGTTGTTGAAGCGGGCGACAAGTTCCGCGTTGTTCCCCTCCAGATGACGAGCATGATCTTCACCTACGTCATCAACGGTCTGGACGACCTTGAGGAAAACCTGACGAACAGCGTCAAGGCGCTCGCCTCCCGGTCTTCCAAGATTGCCTACCTGACCAACCACGGGGAGCTTTCGCTTGCCGACGCACAGAACGGGGCCGCAAACTTTGCGGGCCTGCTGGAAGGCAGCTACACGCTGGAAGAACTGGACCTTTCCAAGAGCGAGATTCCCGGCGGCGTCCAGACCCTCATGATAAACGGCCCCAAGACCGCCTTCAGCGAGGCTGAGCTGTACAAGGTTGACCAGTTCCTGCTCAAGGGCGGCAACCTCATGCTCTTCCTGGACCCCTACGATGCGCAGTCCAACCCCTACACGGGCGAAACGAACTACGAAAAGATTACGACCGGCCTTGAGCGGCTCCTTGCCAAATACGGCATCAAGACCGAAAACGCCTACGTGCTGGACCAGGACTGCTACACGCAGAGTACCCAGCAGTACGGGAACCTGCACTTCTACTATGCACCCGTGCTGAGCGACAAGAGCCTGAACCAGAAGAACCCGATCAGCGCCAACCTGGGCTATGTGATTTTCCTCATGCCCGGCGTCTTTGACACGGCGGAAGCGGCGGCAAAGGCAGACGAACGGGTCACCGTCCTCGCCTCCAGTTCCGCACAGTCCTGGACCATGGCGGACAACGTGATGCTCAATCCCTTTACGGTGTCCCCGCCCGCCGACAAGTCCGGCATGAAGTCATACGAGCTTGCGGTCCTCGTTGAAGGCAGATTCGAGAGCGCCTTTGCCAAGGCACCGGAGCTGCCGGCAGCGGAATCCGCGGACGGCACGGAGGACAGCGGTGCCACGGCAGGGGACGGCACGGCGGACAGCGGTGCCACGGCGGGCAGCAGCGGAGGGACCGGCCCGGCCGGCCTGAACGCACAGAACCACACCGCAAAGAGCCTGCAGGAAGGAAAGATTTTCCTTGCCTCGACCTCCTACATCACCGGTCCGCAGATACTGCAGGCTGGCAGTGACGATCCCGTCGCGAAGTTCCTGCAGAACTCGGTGGACTACATGAACGGAAACGCAGACCTCTGCACCATGCGGACAAAGGGGCTGAGCCTGAACACCCTGCATCTGACATCCGGCCCGCTCGTGGCATTCGCAAAGTACTTCAATATACTGGGACTTGCGGTGATTTTTGCCCTGATCGGCTTCTTTGCCCTGCTGTCCCGCAGTGCACACCGGAAGGAAATCCGCCTCCGCTATGATGCGGACGACGCACGTGAGCTGTCCAAACACGAGGTATCCAAATGAACAAACTGTATATGCGTAAAATAATCCTGCTGTCATGCATAGCCGTCCTGCTGTGCATCTATATAGTCCAGCTCGCCCTTTCCCGCAGGACCGGCATTAAGGCCATGCCCCTCGCAGGGGAAGTCGACTCGCTGACGATACAGACGGCGGCCTCGGAAGTCCGCCTGACCCGGAAGGACGGCAGCTGGTTCGTGAGCCGGGGCGAGGGGCAGACCGAATACGAGGCCTCGCAGGCCATCGTCGACAGCCTGCTGACCGACGTAAAGGACCTGAAGCTACTCGCCACGGCAAGCAGGTCCGCAGGAAGCGACAGCGCCCGCTACGGGCTTGATGACGCATCAAAAATCGTCGTCACCGCGTATACCGGGCAGACAGCCGTCCGCACCCTGCACGTGGGCAAGGCAACCTCGACGAACAGCCAGAACTACGTGCAGCTGGACAATGATGCTGCCGTGTACATCGTCGGAGCAAGCCTGCACCGGGATTTTGACAAGCAGTGCGACGACATCAGGAGCAAGAGCATCTACTCGCTGGGCGATGATGCAAAGATAGAGCAGATACGCTGCACCGTCTACCCGGACACTGGTGCAGAAGCATCCGCTACTGCGGAAAACGGACAGGACGCTGGAAAGGGTCAAACCGAACGCTACTCCTTCGTACGGGAAGAGGCGGCAGGCGGTACGGCAGACGCAGCGAACGCAGGAGATGCAGGAGATACAGGCGGAGATTCCGTCAGCCTGAGCAAGGCCTCCTGGAAGCTCACGTCGGGTACGCTGGAAGACGGTAAGGAAGTGGACGGCGACAAGGTTTCCGGCTGGATTTCATCGCTTTCCCTCCTGTCTGCGTCAGCCTGGCTTGCCGACAATGCGACCGTTCCCGCCGGGTATGAGCCGGCTTCCGAGCTGTCGTTCACGGCGGGCGGAAAAGACTACCGGATGAAACTGTACAAGGGAAAGGAAGGGGAAGAAGACGCCTACGTCATGTCCTGCTCGGAGACCCCCTACCTGTTCAAGGTCGCAAGCTACATGGCAGCACGCTACAACAAGCGGCTGTCCGATCTAAGCAAATAACGGAACAGCCCTGAGCTGCATGCGCAGTGAACCCCGGCCGCACGCCGGGGTTTTGTTTTATTTTGCAAATCTGATTTTCTGCCAGCGCTCGCTGTATTTGTCGAGGTCGCTGCCCAAATCCTGCTTGAGCGTACAGCTGTACGCCTGCTCCGCATTGTACATGGCGGGCCGGCTCGTATACTGCTGGGCTTCCAGATTGACGACGCAGGGATAGCCGAACTCATCAATGAACACGGCATAGTTTTCCGGCCGGTGGATGAAGTTGATGAACTCGTTCGCAAGTTCCGCATGGGGTGCATCCTTGAGGATGCACATGCAGTCCACCGTCGCCGGTCCGCCGATTTCGGGGATGAAGAAGTCTATCGTTTCCTCCCACTTTTCGGCAGGAACTTCCCCGTACACAATCTCCGGGTAGCCCTGGCAGAGCCAGAAATCTCCCGAAGCAAACGACTTACCGAAGCTTTCCGCATCGAACTTGACCAGGTTCGGCCGCCAGTCGTTTATGATCATGTCAGTTGCCTCGTCGAGCCGGGACTCGTCGGCAGTATTCATGTCGTAGCCCTTCTGAAGGAGCGCACAGCCGATGACCTCACGCATCTCATCCATCATCGTCGCATGCCCCTGAAAGCGCGGATCCGCAAAAATGCTGTAGTCCCGGGCGTAGTCCATGCCGGCGACCTTCGTCTTGTTCACGATGATTCCCGTCGCACTGAGGGCATAGGGAACTGCGTACCTCATGTCGGGATCATGCTTCAGCTTTTCAAGGATAACGGGGTTTATCTTGTCCCGGTTCGTCAGCTTTCCCTGATCAAGCTCGCGGAGCATGCCCTGCTTAATCATGATGGAAACGAAATCGTTGGAAGGAATGACAATATCATAGCCCTTGGCACCTCCCTTGATTTTTGCATACATTTCCTCGCAGGTAGAATAGCAGTCCAGCTTTACCTTGCAGTCAAACTCCTGTTCGAATTTGCGCAGCAGGGCATCGGGCGTATAGTAGGTCCAGTTATACAGGTACAGAATCCTGCTGTTCCTGCCGGAACAGGACGTCGATAAAGCAGATAAAGACAGAAAGGAAAAAAGAATACACACGCCGAAAAGCAGTTTTGAGAAGCCCTTCACTTTCAATTGTACACTCCTAAGCTGTATGAAATCGTTCTATGAAGCACTATTTTCCCCTATTTCCCACATCGTGTCAACCGACAAAAAATGCGTCCACAAAATGCGGTCCGGCTGTTGACCAAGTTCCCGATTTCTGCTATTATACATTCACGTTTTGCCAACTTAGCTCATCTGGTAGAGCAGCGCACTCGTAACGCGCAGGTGTTCGGTTCAAGCCCGGAAGTTGGCTCTTCTAAGTCCGCCGTCCAGCGGACTTTTTTTTATGCCCGGAACTGCCGCGCTTTTCCACCATGCAGATTTTCGTCTGGACAACACCGCCTGTCCTGTACTATACTGCCCGCATGATACCGTTAAAATTCATCATCCTTGCTGTTGCGCTCATCATGTATGCGCTCGTCATCGCTTTTCAGGAAAAAAAGGTGTTCTTCACGACCGGGGCTGCAGTCCTCGTCATCCTTCTGGGAACAATCCTGCCCGGCGCAATCTTCCGCATGCCGCAGGGCTATTCGGGTTCCGCCCGGCTGCACGCCCTCCTCTACTCGCTCACCCAGGCGGTCAACTGGAACGTCCTGCTCATTTACATCGGCAGCATGGCCATCGCTGCCCTCTTCATCTATTCAAAAGTCCCCGCCCGCATCGCCGACGCAATCGTTGCGGGCTGCAGCAATACCGGTGTGGCAATCGTCGCCATCCTTGCAATGACCGGCATCATCTCGATATTCGTCGAAAACGTCGCAACCGTCCTCGTCATGGCACCGATTGCCCTCGCCCTCTGCAGGAAGCTTAATCTCAAGCCCGTCAACTTCATGGTCGGACTTTCGGTCATGAGCAATCTGGAAGGAACGGCGACCCTCGTCGGTGACCCGCCCTCCATGATTTTCGCAAGCTTCGCAGGCTACAACTTCAACGACTTCTTTATCCACGACGGAACCCTTTCCATCTTCTTCGTCGTGCAGACCGGCATGCTGGCAGGCTGCCTCTTCTTCTACGCCTTCTTCGCCAGGGCAGGCAGGAACAGGCTGGACATGGAGAAGACACAGGTCATCTCCTGGCTGCCCTTTATCCTGCTCCTCCTGATGATTTTCGGACTGGCAGCAATCTCCTTCATCCCGGTGGAAATCAAGTTCCTGAGCGGCCTCTTCGTCTTTACGCTCGGCATGACAGGACTTGTCTGGTACAAGCTGGTCCAGAAGAAGTCCCGCTCGGAGACGATGGAAATGATACGGGGACTGGACTGGGAGACCATCGGCTTTCTCATCGGGATTTTCATCGTCATTGCCGCAATCCAGCAGACGGGCCTGCTGGAAGACTTTGCCCGCTTCCTCGCGGGGATCACCGGCGGTTCCAAGCTGGCAGGCTTCATCATCATCCTGCTCGTTTCGGTTGCCATCTCCGGCTTCGTGGACAACGTGCCCTACATCATTGCAATGCTGCCCGTTGCCGCCTCGCTTGCCGGGAACATGGGACTCAAGCGGGAACTGTACATGTTTGCCCTGCTGATCGGCAGCTGCCTCGGCGGCAACCTGACTCCCTTCGGGGCGAGCGCAAACATCGTGTCTATGGGAATCCTGAAAAAAGAGGGCTACCCCATGTCCTTCGCCGGATGGCTCAAGCTCGGGGTGCCCTTTACCGTGATAACCACAGCAGCCGCAGGTCTCACCCTCTGGCTCCTGTGGGCGTAAAAAAAGCAGTCAGAATTTTGTAAAGCCGCAAGCCTCGCATAGCGAGGCTTGTCAGCATGAATAATGTCCGTTCACGGGCATTATTCATGCCGTTATGTTGACCAGTGCACCAACTTCGGGCATAAGGCCTGCAAGCCCGTAGGTCTGGGGCTGCTGGGCCAGCGCGATGGCTGCGTGAATCTGCTCCTCGTAGCTTTTTATAAGCGCGTCTTTCTGATTGTCGGTCAGTTCAGCCATATTATCCTTGGATATGGTCTTCTTGTTCATGCTGACCAGCTGGTCAATCAGGGTGTTCAGAATATGAATCTTGTCCAGGGAAACAGTCTTCTGTCCCTCTTTGGCCGCAGTGCCGTGGACATAAGCGAGCTGGGTATACTTCACCAGCCCGGGCTTTACGGGAACATAGAGCCTGCCGGATGAAGAGCCAGCTGTAAAAACCGACCTGTAAGACGCTGCGTTCAGGTTTATTCCGTTGTTATACATACGTGACCTCCTCCATGAGAATCATCGGACAGCGGCGGCCGGCGCAAAAATGCCGGACTGCAGTTCAAAAACTGTCCTTCTATTCTGATTATCGGTCGGTCATACAAAAGATTAAGTGAAAAATGAATTATACAGCGGAAACAGTTCCAAACGGGATATGGTTTTCCGTGCGGAAAAAACAGCTTTCCCGCACGGAAAGGCGGACTACTTCAGGTTGACCATGCTCTTGTCGTAGTCGGTCGGCGGCACGAATCGTCGGTCGCTAAAGCGACCTTAACGAGTTTGCCTGCGGCAAACTCGCACTGACTATTTCAGGTTTATGATACTCTTGTCATAATCCGTCGGCGGGACGTACCCCATCAAATTAATCAGCGTTGCCGGCCAAGAGCTGATTCCCAGACCGTCGTTGAGCTTCGTGTTGTCGTACTCGCCCTTGTACTCGGGGTCGTAGATGATGCCCGGGACGGGGTTGAGCGAGTGGCTGGTCTTGGCCTTGGGCTCGCCGTCCTTGTCCTTCTTGACGCTGCCGTCCTTGGCGTGCTCGTACATGTCGTCCGAGTTGCCGTGGTCGGCGGTCAGGCAGAGGATGCCGCCCGCCTCGTCGATCGCCGCCTTGAGCCTGCCCAGCTGCAGGTCCATTCCTTCCATGGAGCAGACGACCGCGTTGAACACGCCGGTGTGGCCAACCATGTCGCCGTTCGGGAAGTTCAGGCGGATGTGGTCGTACTTGCCGCTCTTGATCGCCTCGATCACCTTATCGGTGATTTCCGCGCACTTCATCCAGGGCCGCTGCTCGAAGGGCACCACGTCGGAGGGGACCTCCACGTAGTCCTCAAGCTTCTCGTCGAACTTGCCCTGCTTGTTTCCGTTGAAGAAGTAGGTCACGTGCCCGTACTTCTGGGTCTCGGAGATGGCGAGGAGCTTCACGCCGGTCTTGGTCAGGTACTCGCCCATCGTGCGGTCGATGCTCGGCGGGTTCACCAGGTACTGGGCGGGAACGTGGGCGTCGCCGTCGTACTCCATCATGCCGGCATACTCCACTGCCGGGACGCGCTTGCGGTCAAAGGGCAGGTCGCCGCCCTTGGGAGTCTCGAAGGCGCGGGTCATTTCCAGCGCGCGGTCGCCGCGGAAGTTGAAGTAGATGACGCTGTCGCCGTCCTCGATCGTGCCGACGGGCTTGCCGCCCTCGGCAATGACGAACTCGTGCATGTCCTGGTCCAGGATGCCGGGAACTTCTGAGCGGTAGGTCTCGATCGCCTTGGTCGCGCTGTCGAACATGCGGCCCTCGCCCAGGACGTGGGCCTTCCAGCCGCGCTCCACCATGCTCCAGTCCGCGTTGTAGCGGTCCATCGTCATGTACATGCGGCCGCCGCCGGAAGCAATCCGGTAGTCCACGCCAGCAAAGCCCGCGAGGAACTCCTCGAGCGGGGTGATGTAGTTGAGGGCGGAGGTGGGGTCCACGTCGCGGCCGTCCAAGAGGGCATGGACGCGGAGCTTCTTGACCCCGTCCTTGCTCGCCTGGGTGATCATCGCCTTAAGGTGGTCGATGTGGGAGTGCACGTTGCCGTCGGACACAAGGCCGATGAAGTGCAGGGTGCTGCCCTTGTCGTTTACGTTCTTGACCAGCTTCTTCCAGGTCGCGGCCTGGAACATGGAGCCGTTGGCGATGGACTCGCCGACCAGCTTGGCTCCCTGAGCGAAGACGCGGCCGCAGCCCATCGCGTTGTGGCCGACCTCGCTGTTGCCCATGTCGTCATCGCTGGGAAGGCCGACCGCCGTTCCGTGGGCCTTGAGCTTGGTGTGGGGGCAGTTTGCCGTGAACCAGTCCAGGTACTTCATCCGGGCGGCCTTGACCGCATCCCCTTCCTCATACTTGCCGTAGCCCACGCCGTCCATGATCACCAGGACGACCGGCCCGCGCCTCCCCTTCCAGTTGGGATTCTTCTGCAACGCATGCATCGTATCTGACATATAGTAACTCCTGTTAACGAAAGCTTTTTATACGTTCATTCTATCTGATTCTGCGGATTTGTACAATCGGGCGGGGGGCCAAGCACATGCTCCATACATTGCCCGCCGTCCGGATTGCTCGTACGGCGAGGGATGCCCCGGCCTCCCGGCGGCCCTAGTTGCGGGTGATTTTAAAGCTCGCGTTTGTGTATGCGCTCGTATTCGCCCGTGCAGCGGTGATGAACGTGTTCCAGTCCGTATACTCGGTGCTGCCAATCTTCATCTCGGAGACGGTGCAGCCCTCCGCGACAGAGAAATTCGCCGTGACTTGTTCGACCTGTATGCAGCCGCCGGTACCGGCGGTCTGGAATCCCAGCTCAATCGTACCGGACGAGGACGTCGTGAATATGACCTCAAAGTGGCCTGCATCCGGGCTGCTGGGAGGCCAAGTGTTCGTATTCGTGAACTTCAGGCCCCCATGATTGTCCCCGATAAGCTTGTTCGTCCCATGGATGTCCATGTATATGGTCGTGGTCGTACCGGAGCTTGAGTTTACGAATTTGGTCACAGAGGAAGACCAACTTGCCGTTTTCTGGAAACCCTGCAGCGCTAGGACATGTGTTCCGCCGGACGAGCCTTCAAAATAATCGAGGCAGTAGCCGGAAGGAGTAGTGGATGCCGCTATCGTATCGTCCACCGGCAGCCACTTGGCATAGGCCGTCGCCGACGCCATAATCGAAGAAAAATCGAACCTGGTGGAACCGCCGGGGGCCGTATACCAGCCGAGGAAAACACAGTCTGCTTTGGTGGGGCCGGGGCTGGGAAGCTCGACCGCAGAGCCCGGGGCAATGTCTTCAATGGAAGCAATCGCGCTGCCGCCCGCAGTGTCAAAGGAGACGGTAAACGGACCATCGGACGAGGATTCGGCAGGGGGAGCGAGCGCGACTTCGAGCGCATCGAGCGTACCGGAGACGGTCTTTTCCGCCGTGCCGGTCAGTATGAGCATGCCAGTGGCATCGTACACGTCCATGACCGCCTGAACTTCGGTATCGGAGGCAACAAAGGGGAATTCAAAGTGGAAGCTGCCGTTTTCTTCCCGTGCGGTATAGGAGTGCGCCTTCCCGTCTATGGTCAGCGTAATGACGATGGTACACCCCGCAGGCAGGCTCAGGGAAGCGGCAGTCAGGTCAAGGGTCGTCGTTTCAGAGGATGCCTCGTCCCTGTCAGTCAGCAGGTCCACAATCCGGGGTATCGAACCGGAGTTGGACAGGTCAAGGAGATCCTGTGCAGTAAACGTATCGCCGGAAGCAGCACCCTCACCGCTGCCGGAATCAGCAGACGGACTGCCCCCGCCCGGAGTATACACGGCACCGCCTGAGTTTGCCGCCCCTACAGGCAACTGCAGCCAGCACAAACAGGCCGGAAAAGAGGAAGAAAAAGAGACAATTTGCATGGTGTGCTGTACCGTTCATACACCCGTCTGGTCATGCCGTGACTCAGGCACTTTTTAGCGTTTACTCTAGCATAATGCAGACGTTTGGGCAATATTCACGGCGCGCATATTTACGGCAGTGCCATCAGAAGGCCTGGCGGCGCCAGTCGGCAATGTAGTCGTCAAGGCTCCTGCGCGTTTTTTCCGGCCCAGCGGACAAACCTGTTGGCGAACCGGATGCCGGAGCAGTCCCGTCCCCGGTCCCCGGTCCGGCGTCTGCCGTCCCCCTTCCGCTGCTGCCGGCGTCTGCAGTTCCGCCCGGAACAGCTTCCGGCAGGGGCTCCGCCTGACAGTTTTCGACCAGGAAGGGAATGATAATCCGTTCCTTATAGAGGTCATAGCGGGCAGGCAGAGACTCCGGCAGGATAAGCTGGTCCTCAAGCGGCATGTTGCCCAAAAGGTCATGGTAAAAGACGGGAAAAAGCGTAGCATTCACACTTTTAATGGAAGAAAAACCGCCCGCAATGCCGAACTCCTGTGTGTCGAGCGCCATGTCCCGGTAGCGTTCCATCAGGGCCTTCTGCGTGTCCTCGCGGAAAAACCATTCAATGAAAACCTCAGCCTTGTTCGGGTTCCGCGCCTTCTTATACAGGCCCATGCACACCATGTCGTCTTCAATCATGATTCCCGTACCGTTCGAAACCCAGCGGAAGGAAAGGTTCGAGTCGGAATCGCGCCGCATCGTGTAGAAGTCCCGGCTGTTCATATAGGTAAAGAGGCTGCGCCCCACGGAAAGCCACTCGCTTTCCGGCTTGTACAGGTAGCTGAACTTGAAATCCTGCTCGGCAGCGGAGGACGTATGGTTGTCCTGGGTCCAGCCGTTCAGGTAGCGGACGGTAAAATTGATTGCGTCCCGGTTGTAGGAAAAGGTGCTGCCGCCTTCCGCAAAGGACGCGCCCAGCGCCTTCGCCGCAAGATAGAGGAATTCCGCATCCCAGGAGGGGGCAAAGCCCATCGTATGGTAGACGCCCTTGTCGTCCCGGGAGGAAAACTCCCTGTCCGCCAGGCGGATCTGGTCAAGCGTGAGGATATGGCTGTTCATGATGTAGGAGGCGTTGCCTTCGTCAAAAACAACCGCAGGCAGGTTAAAGCTGACGGGCAGCAGGTACTGGGTTCCGCCGAAAGAACCGTAGTTCAGCAGCTTCGTATAGAAATCCGTCCGGGCCAGCTTGTTCTGGCTGAAGAACTTTTCGATCGGGGCAAAATTCTTCTTGAGGGAAGCAGCCTTGAGCCAGGAACCGATGAGCAGGTCGGGAATCTGTTCATCGCGGACAGGCGGCAGGGAGCGGGACAGGCCGTCCTTGTATACGAGAACGGCCTTTATGTCGTGGCTTGCATTGAACAGTTCGATATAGGAAGCAAGTTCTGCCCGGTCGCTCCAGATGATGACGGGGTCTTCCCGCCCGCGCGAGCAGGCGCCGAGCAGGAAGCAGAGGGCAAGCAGGGCGGACAGGAAAGCGGCAGCCCGGACACGGCGACCCGCAGGAATGCAGCGGCCCGTTCCCGCCGGGAAAAGATACGGCCGGCCCGGAACGGCTGTCCGCTTCCGCGCAGCGCTGTTTTTATGGTTCCCCGCCGCCGGATATCTATTTTTTTGAGAGCCGTTCGGCCTCTTCATAAATTGCGCTGTACACCGTGTCAATCTGGTCCTCTTCAAGACTGCTGAATGCGACGCGCAGGGTATGAGCGTCTATCGATATTGTACCGATTCCACGTTCTTTGAGCAATGTCTGCCGCAAGTCTTCCGCATTGACGGTCTTCGTATGAAAGGACATAAAGTAGCCGGAATTGAAGGGCAGCGCTTCGATTTCAGCGCTTGTACGGCTGTTCACGAAGGCACGCACCCTGCGGTAGCGCTTTTCGAGGATCGTCCTGAATGCAGCCTTCTGCGCCTCAAACCCGGGGTCCTGGAATGCCTTAAGGAGAAGGGACTGGGGCACGGTAGACGAACAGGAAACCGACGAACGGATTGCACCCATCAGCTTTTTGACGAGGGCGTCGTACTGGGCTTCGCTCATGCCCTTTGAGGCAAAGGTGATGAAACCGGTGCGGAAGCCCCAGGCAAAGTCTTCTTTCGTGGGGCCGTCTATCTTGGCGGCAAGGACGTTCTCGCTCAGGTCCGCAAGATGGGCAAAGAGCGACTGCTTTTCGATGTCCGCCTCGTAGTTCAGGCCAAAGTAGGCGTCATCGCACCAGACCATCACTTTGGTGCCCTTGTCCGCAAGCCCCTTTATGAAGGAAACGATTTCCTGCGCCTCTGCGGCGGTCGGGCTGTAGCCGGACGGGTTCTGAGGGAAGTTCAGCAGGACGCGGACGGAACCTTTTGCGGCTTCCGCTTCCATCGCCGCTTTCAGGCCCGCGATATTGAAGGCACCGTCCTTGAACATCTGGAACTGCACAAAGGGAGCATTGCGCCGTGCGCTCGCAATGAGCACGTAGTTGTCCCAGGAAGGATTGCTCGCAATCAGCGAATGATCTTCGTCCAGAAAGAGGTCGGCAAGGTAAGAAATACCGGCCGTCAGCCCCGGCACAAGGACGGGAAGGGAGAAGGCCTTTCCCGCAAGCGAAGGGTTCTTGCGGATGATGCTCTCCTTCCACATGGCGCGGAGGTCGGGATTTCCGGCGGTCGGAGCGTATGCAACAAGCTCGCGGGAAGTCAGCGCAGGGACGATGTCCTGCACCGCGGGAAGGGCTGCGGGCGTACCGTCAATCACGGTCATGCCGATGGTGCCGTTCGCCGTTTTGCCGAGCTTTTTTGCCTCGCCGCTCTGGGCTATGATTCCCTTGGGGAAATACAGCCGCTGTCCCATATCGGAAAGGAGGCTGCCCGCCGTCGTGCCTGCAAGGGCGTCGTTCAACTCTTGTGCCAGTTCGTTCATCATAGTAGCCCCATTATCTTGAAATCCGCAGCGGCTGTCAAGATTTTTATTCATGTTTTACCAGCTTTTCTGCATATTTATGCAATTTCAAGAACATACGCATAAAATTCTGTTGTCACTCCCGCATAACAGGAAAAATATAGACCTGCACGGGAAAGGATTGCTATACAGATGAATGAGAGGTGTTCATGAAACAGACAACGCTGTCAATTACTTCGTTTATACTCGCGCTCGCAGTTCTTTCCGGATACAACGCATCGGCAAGTCCTGCAAAGAAGCCTGATGGTCCCGGGAATCCCCCCGGACCTCCTCCCGGCGGAATGGTCAGCAAGCCGGACTCGTATGATGCCGCAGCAACATATACGTCAGACAAGACTGTCAGCGGCAGAAAACTCTCGTCAACAAAAAAGAACGAGAATACGGTCCATGTTACCGGCGGTGCAGAAGTCACGCTCACCGGAGACAGCATAACGAGGAAATCTGCTTCTTCCACCGGAGGAGATGCGGCCTCCTTTTATGGCGTCGGTGCGGCAACCCTTGTGACCAGCGGCACACTGTACATAGATGACAGTACCATCACAACGGATGCAAAGGGCGGGGCCGGCGTGTTTGCCTACGGAGACGGAGAAGCCTACGTTGCCTACAGTACGATAATGACCAAAAAGGATACGTCCGGCGGCATTCATGCCGCGGGCGGCGGTAAGCTCTACGCCTGGAACGTCAATGTAGAAACAAACGGCGAATCATCAGCCGCAATCAGGAGCGACCGGGGCGGCGGCACGATGGTCGTGGACGGAGGAAGCTACACGTCAAACGGAATCGGTTCGCCCGCCATCTATTCCACAGCGGACATTGCGGTCAGAAATGCAGCGCTGAAGGCAAACGGCAGCGAAGCAATCTGCATTGAAGGGTTAAACTCAATCCATCTCTTTGACTGCGACCTGAGCGGAAACATGAGCGACCTGGATCAGAACGACTGTACCTGGAATGTCATACTCTATCAGAGCATGTCCGGCGATTCCCAGATCGGTAACAGTACGTTCGAAATGCAGGGCGGCTCGCTGACGGCGAGAAACGGCGGCATGTTCTACAGCACGAATACGGAGTCAACGTTCATACTGAAAGAGGTTGAAATTGCCTATTCGACGGGAAGCGAGTTTTTCCTCAAGGTAACCGGCAATGCGAACAAACGCGGCTGGGGCACGAGCGGGGCAAACGGCGCATGCACAAAGTTTACCGCAATACATCAGGACATGGACGGCGACGTCATCTACGACAGCATCTCAACGCTCGATTTCTTCATGACCAGCGGCAGTTCGCTCCGTGGCAGATTCATCGATAACGAGAAGGCCGCAGGCAGCGGAGGAAGCGGTGCTGCAAACCTGTCCATCGACTCAAAAAGCAGGTGGATCGTAACGGGCGACAGCACGCTGACGCACCTTTCCTGCTCGGGAACAATCATCGACAAGAACGGAAAGTCGGTTTCCATCGTGGGTACGGACGGTACACGCTATGTAACAGGCGACGGTACGTATACCATCACCGTAACAAGCTACGATACGATGGGAACAGTCACGGCAGCATCACCGGCAAGCAGCTGGGACGACTACAAGGTTGCAAAACCATTCTAGCAGCTGCCGGTCCGGGACTCGGGCGGGAAATGCCTGGTAAAGCGGCGGCTCCGCGTATAGGCAAGGTAGGCCGCTGCCATCAGGATGCCGCAGAGCGCCCAGCCGACGGGGTAGGCAAAGAGGAGGGGCACATAGCTGCCCGTCAGGCGCGTGATGACAAACAGATAGATCTGGCGGAAGGCAACGAAGGATGACAGCATGACGACGGTCGGGGCAAGGGCGTTTCCCAGGCCCCGCAGGGCACCCGAAAAGACCATGGTCAGGCAACGGAAGAGGTAGAAGGGTGCACCGGCACGGAGGAAGGCCGAACCGTAAAAGAGCACCTCCGCATCCCGGTTAAAAAGGGCAACGAGGGTATGGGGGATGCACTCAAAGAGGAGAATCGTAACGAGGCCGAACGAAAAGGCGATGCCGAGCGACACGGCCGCCCCTTTCCTGACCCGGTCCAGCCTGAGCGCACCGTAGTTCTGCCCGACAAAGGTCGTTACGGAAAGCGAGATGCTCTGCAGGGACAGCATGGAAAACTGGTCGATCTTGCCAAAGCACGCCCAGCCCGCCATGAACGAAGAGCCGAAGCGGTTTATGTAGCTCATCACGAAAACGTTCGAAAAGGCGGTAATCGACATCTGGATGCCGCCGGGCAGGCCCTGCCGCAGTACGCGGGAAAGACAGCCCCCGTCAATTTTCAGGGCCTTCAGCCGCAGGCGGTAGCATTCTTCCGTCCGCATCATCACGAGCAGGACGAGGACCATCGCCACCGCCTGGGAGATGACGGTCGCGTATGCCGCTCCCTCTATGCCCATGCCCCAGCCCAGGACAAACACGAAGTCAAGGACGATATTCACGAGCGAGGAGGCGACCAGAAAGTACAGGGGCCGCTCGGAATCACCGACTGCCCGGAGAATTCCCGCACCGACATTGTAGACGAGCTGAAAGAGGGACCCGGCAAAATAAATGCGCAGGTAGCTGTCCGCCATACTGAACACATCACCGGGGGTTGCCATGAGGCGGAGCATGACGGGAGAGGCGAAATGCCCGAAGACTATCAGAAAGAGCCCTGCAATGATGCTCCCCGCCAGCATCGTATGGACCGTCCGCCCCAGCTTCTCCTGCTGCCTTGCACCGAAATACTGGGAAATGACGACTGCCCCGCCGGCAGAAAGGCCCATGAAGAAACCGATGAGGGCGTTTATCAAAAAGCCGGTCGAACCGATTGCGGCAAGCGCTTCCTTACCCACGTAGTTCCCGACGATGATGCAGTCAACGGTATTGTAAAGCTGCTGAAAGAGGTTTCCGGCAAGCAGCGGCACGGCAAAGCGGACAAGCATCGGCGCAATCGCGCCTTCGGTCATGTCCAGCGCTGTTTCTTTTTTCAGTTGCATCTTTTTTCCTGCCGTCAGCGGTTAATGCGCACTGATGCCGTTCTGCTCCTGTGCGCGGCTCCAGCGTTCGTTCCAGTCATCCATGATTGCCGCAAAACTCATGTCCCCGGCAACGGCATGTTCGATGAGCTCCTGCATTCTCCCGGCCCCGCCCTGGCCGATGCCGAGTCCGGAGTCCGCATTCAGCCGGTCGAGCAGGCCCTCCTCACCGTCAGGCGCCGCTGCATCCTCCATGATTTCGGACTTTTCAAACGCCTCGTAGACGTCGGCGAGCTTACTGTCGCTGAGCAGGACGGGCAGTTCCCCTTCGTTATACTGAAAGCCGGAGTTTTCGACCATCCACTTGATGAAAATCAGTGCTGCAAGCTTCCTGACGCCCTTTGACCTGACATTGACGGCAAAACTGCGGTCCGGCCGGGCACAGGCAACCTGCATTCCGTCAATCTGCATCGGGAAGGGCATATAGCCGATGTCGGCGGGGTTTCCGCCCGCGCTCTGGACCTGCGTGAACGCCCAGGAGCCCAGGGCCATCGCCGCAATGCCGCCCCGGTTCATCATGCCCTTGCAGCCTTCCCAGTCCGTTGTCGTAAAGTCTTCTTCTATCAGGCCTTCCGCAGCGGCCTGGTACAGAATACGGTACACATTGCGGGCCCCGCTGCCGCTGCCGGAATCCGCAAAGGGATTCTTTTTCCGCGGCAGCGTATAGTTCAGGAAACCGCTGTCACCCGTTGCCGTTACCGTCGTATAGTAGTCCCACTGATCCAGCGGCCAGCGTGCAGCATAATTCGTATACAGGGGAACTGCCTTCGTATGCAGCTTTACCAGCCGCAGGACCATCAGGAATTCATCCGGCGTCTTCGGCAGCTTCATGACGCCCGCTTCGTGAAAAATCCGCTTGTTGTAGATGATGCCCTGCAGGTTTCCCGCCGACGCAATGCCGTATACCCGCCCGTCATAGGCAAACTGGTCCGCAAAGCGGATCGTTCGGGAAATCTCTTCGACCGTTCCCAGCGGCACAAAATAGCGGGAATACTGCTTCTTTTCCAGGGCGGGAATCATCATGATGTCGCCCCAGTTACCGCGGTCAAGCATCCGGGTTGTCGCCGCATCATAGTCGGTCAGCGCCTCTACCGACACCTGAATGTTCGGGTACAGGCTGTTGAAATCCCTGATGTAATCGTCCCAGGACCGGCCCGTATAGTCGGGCGTTGCCATGTCCGTCCGGTGGGTAATGAGGGTGACTGCCGCTTTGAGGGCAACGGAGGTTTCCCCCGGTACAATGTCCGTGTACTTTATTTCAAACGAATCGGACAGCGGGTTACCCGCCGCATTTTTTCCCGGGCAGGAAACCGCAGTAAAGGAAAGCAGGCATACCGCACACACAAAAAAGGCCATCCGCATACATTCTGTCATACAGGCACTCCCCTCTTCGCAGCGCCGAGGCTCACTGAACCTCAACCCGCTTGATATGTGCCCCCAGAGACTGGAGGCGCTCAATCAGGTGCTCATAGCCCCGCTCTATCTGATAGACGTTGCTGATGCGGCTCTCACCCCGCGCCGAGAGGGCGGCAATCACCATCGCCATGCCCGCCCTGACATCCGGTGAAACCAAATGGTCGCCGTGAAGCGCGCACGGTCCGCTGACAACCGCCCTGTGCGGGTCGCAGAGTGTTATGCGCGCGCCCATGCTGATGAGCTTGTCCACAAAGAACATGCGGCTTTCGAACATCTTTTCAAAGACGAGCACCGTTCCTTCCACCTGGGTCGCAACGACGACCATGATTGACGTCAAGTCCGGCGGAAAGCCCGGCCAGGGGGAATCGTCTATCTTGGGTATCATGCCGCCGATATCTGCGTTGACCTTGAGCTTCTGGTCGGACGAGACGGTCAGCGTCGTTCCTTCGATGTTCCACTGGATGCCCAGCTTGCCGAAGGCGATTTTGAGCGGGCGGATTTCCCGCGGCCGGATGCCGTTGATTTCAACCGAACCGCCCGTACAGGCAGCAAGCCCGATGTAGGAACCGATTTCCATATAGTCCGGTCCGATCGTGAAGTCCGTACCGGACAGCTTGCGCACGCCGTCAATATGAAGGATATTGCTGCCCACACCCGTTATCTGTGCCCCCATCTGCCTGAGCATTTCGCAGAGGTCCTGCACGTGGGGCTCGCTCGCCGCATTCGTGATGTCCGTCCGCCCTTCGGCGAGGACGGCAGCCATGATTGCATTCTCCGTCGCCGTAACGGACGCTTCATCCAGAAAGATGTCGGTGCCGACAAGCTTGTTCGCGGTAAACTCGAAGCGCCCTTCGGTCGAAATGCGCGCCCCCAGT
The DNA here is from genome assembly GCA_946410085.1 of uncultured Treponema sp. Classification (GTDB taxonomy): domain Bacteria; phylum Spirochaetota; class Spirochaetia; order Treponematales; family Treponemataceae; genus Treponema_D. The sequence goes on from CAMJZA010000031.1 coordinate 33,078, forward strand.
TCCTCAAGGGCAAGGAAGTGGGTATCCAGGCGGCGGCGGCCGATGACGTCCCCTCCGGGCGGCAGCATGATCGCCTTTCCCGTCCGGGCAACAAGGGGCCCCGCAAAGAGGATGGACGCCCGGATTTTCCTGCTCATCTGGGCAGGAATGCTGCTGGAGTTTATCTTGGCCGCATCGATTTTCCAGGCATGGTCGCCGATTTTTTCGACGCCGACGCCGAGCGACATGAGAATCTGAAGCATGACGTTCGTATCCTCAATGTCGGGAATATTGCGGAGGATGACCGGTTCATTCGTCAAAAGACAGGCTGCAATGCAGGGAAGCGCGGCATTCTTGTTTCCGCTCGCCGTAATGCTGCCCTTGATGGGGAATCCCCCTTCAACCTGGTATTCGTACATGCTGCCTCCTCTTCCTCACGCGTCCGTGTCCGCCGCCGCATGCGCTCCCTCCCCGCCCCGCCGTGGGGACAGGGGCTTCCGTGACAGGAGGCGGAGGACGCACATCAGGACAAGACAGCCGGCAACCATCAGGGCACAGAGGATCTGTCCCGTCGAAATGTCAAGCAGCGAACTGTTGCGGTAAATTGCATGGACTTCCCCACCGGCAGCAGCGTCAGCCGCTGACAGGCGGAAACCGAGGTCGGAGTCCGGCTGGCGGAAATACTCGATTATGAAGCGGAACACGCCGTAGCCGATTGCGTACATGCAGCCGATGAAGCCGTCGAAGGGCTTTTTCCTGCGCAGGAACCAGAGCAGGGCAAAGAGGACGATGCCTTCAAAGAAGGCCTCGTAGAGCTGGCTCGGGTGGCGGGGCAGGTTGACGAACTTCTGCCCGGCAGCAATTTCCATGCCGCACTGCGCGGCAAATGCCTGAACCCAGTCAATGCTGGCCGAAAAAACCTCGCCCGCCTGCCGTGCGCGGGGAAAGACCATTCCCCAGGGAGCGGTCGTAATCCTGCCGTACAGCTCCCCGTTCATGAAGTTTCCGATCCGGCCGAAGGTATAGCCCAGGGGGATTGCGGCGCACATTGCGTCAACCCACTTCCACAGGGGCTTCTTGTGGACGGCGCACCAGAGGATCATGCCGAGCAGGCCGCCGATAAAGCCGCCGTGGTAGGACATGCCCGCAAAACCGCTGAATTTACGGGTCACGGGATCAAAGGGCCAGAAAATGAGCCAGGGCTTCCTGAAGTAGTCTCCGCTCGTATCGTAGACGAGGCAGGAAAAGACCCGGGCCCCCAGCAGGAGGAATACGATGCCCCAGGCGATGAAGCTGAAGATGTCGTCCTCGCTCGCCCTGTAATCCCCTTCGTCCAGCGCCCCTTCCCGCTGTTCCCTGCGGAGGATGAAGAAGGCCGTTGTAAAGGCAAAGACATACATGAGTCCGTACCAGCGTATCAGGCCGAGTACCGGCAGGCCGGGAAAAATCTCGGGCTGAATCCATGAGGGATAGTCTATGTACAACAGAAGGTTTTGCATGATTCCGTACCTATATATCCACTATATAACCGTATATACCGCCTATAAACGCCGCAGCACTGCGCAGCCTGCCTGTCAGGCCCCGCGGCTAGACCTTAAAGCCCTTTTTCGCCGCATCGACGAGCTTTTTCTTGAGCAGGTTGTTTTCCTTGCGGAGCTGGGTCAGCTCATACTGCTGCTGGCGCAGAAGCTCCACGAGTTCTCCCGTCGTCAGCGCACCGCTCCCCGTCAGCTCTTCGACATAAGCCATCTTCGCGGCAAAATCATCGGACGCTTCTTCAACCGCCAGGTCAAAGGACTGGTCGGAAACCTGCGTCATGTCATAGGCAGGGTCAAAGGAAAGCGACTCTTCCTGCTTTATCTTTTCGGCAATCCGGTAAATCGCCTGCGCAATGACGGACTGGGGCTTGTAGATGATGACGGGCAGGCGGGATGCAAGCGCCTTGTCCTGCATCGTGTCCCGGTACACGACCCCCAGATGCTCTATGTCGAGCCCGAGGAACTGGCGGCATGAATGGCGTATCTTGATTGCCCGGTCGGCATCCTTGGGGTCGTCTATCATGTTCAGGATGAGGCGGGGATGGAACTTCTGCATGCGGGCTTCAAAGAGCTCCGCTCCCGGCCGGTCCAGTTCCTTCAGCGTCTCCGTCAGTTTGGGAATATAGACCCGCTGCATTGCAGCCGAGTTCTTCCGCATATCCTCCAGGTATTTGTATGCCGGGGAATCCTTCTTGAAGGTATTATACATCATGCGGAACACGACGTTCTTGAGGAAGAGGTAGCCGTTCAGGATTGCCGTCACGGTCGGCGCCGTCACGACGATCCCCTGCGGCGAAAGCAGGAACATATCGAGAATCGTCAGATGGGTACCCGCACCGAGGTCCAGAATCAGATAGTCGGCATCCAGCGACGAAAACTCCCGTATGAGTTCGTTCTTCTTCGCCGGTTTGAGCGACGTCAGGCCGGGAATCTCAGAATCGCCCGCAATAAACGAGACGTTCTCGTAGTCCGTCGGCTCAATCAAGTCCCGGAAGGTCCCCTGCCCGGAAAGAAAGGTTCCGATGCCTTTTTTAGAAGAAGTCTGACCGATGACGAGGTGAAGGTTCGAAGCTCCGAGATCCAGATCCGTGAGGACAACCTTTTTTCCCGCCTGCCCCAAGGCTATGGCAAGGTTTGCACTCAAAAGGCTCTTGCCGACACCACCCTTACCCGAGGCAACTGGTATAATCTGCATGGAGAGGATTGTATCATATTGCAAAGAGTTCTACAAGATTTCGGGCAGGGAGTAGACATCCTCGGCCCCGGAAACCAGGACCGCCCCCATCCCCATCTCGAGCGGCAGGGCAAGGTCTATGTCGTAGCGGTCCCCGACCGAAAGGCATTCGTCCAGGGCAGCCCCGGTCCGCTCTGCCGCAAGCAGGAGCATTTCGGGGGCAGGCTTTGACTTCATGCAGGTGTCAAGCCCGATTATGTCGGGCAGCTGCGCCGACACGCCGAGCACGTCGAGCGTCTTCCGGGCGGCGGCGACGGGGTTGTTCGTCACGCAGATGAGGCGGTATTTTCCGGCAAGCCCGTCCAGAACGGCGGCAAGGCGGGGGTCCCGCTGCAGGAACTTCTCCGGGGCAAGCAGGGTTTCCCGCCAGCGGATGCTCTCTTCGATGGGAATGCCAAATGCGGTCAGCGTATTGCCCAGGCTGATTTTCTTTCCCCCGTGTTCCGCAGCCCAGCGCTTGCGGTAGTCAAAAATCTCTTTCCTGACCGCATCCTCGTCTTTCCCCCGGATGTGGGCGAGGTGCCGCACCTGGGCGTCTACCTGCTCAAAGACGTATGCACTGCTCGTGTAGAGCGTTCCGTCGATGTCAAAAATGATTGTCCTGAGCTTCCGTGGAATGGAATACAGCGTCATGGTGGGAAACCCGCTTCCGCCGGCTGCTAGAAGGCTTCCGGCTCGAAGCACTTTGCAGGGGAACAGAGCGCCGCCGCCCCTTCTGCAACCGACGGGAAGAGTCCCATGCCCGTAAAGGCAAACACGGCATCTCCCAGCAGTTCCGCATCGCTGCAGGCGGGCACGAACACCGTCAGGCCCGTTACGTTCGCCTTCATCTGATTCCACTCATCGTTGGCAGCCTGTCCGCCCGTCACCGTCATGCGGTCGGGGATCCGCTGCTTCCCGTCTGCGGCACAGGCGAGCAGGAGCTTGAGCGAGTCGCGCACCTGCATCGCGGTCTGGAGCATCAGGTACTTGCCCTGGTCAAACAGCGCCTCCTGCCCGGGATTGTACAGGCACAGGTGCACCAGCTCCTCAAAGGAAAAGGACTCACCGCGTTCCGCTTTAACCCGGTCCCGGAAGGCACTGAAGCGCGAACCGCTTTCGGGCAGGAGGACGCCCGCATTCCACAGGCCGGGCATGACGGACGGCAGGGTCCTGATTCCCTCCCCGACAAGCGGCGTGTCAGAGCAGAAGTTGAGGCCTTCGCTGGAACCTGCCCGGTCACAGAGGGAACCGGGAGTAAGGCTGTTCGTACCGACGAGCGCACTGATGAAATCCGGCGCCCCGCAGTACACCGGCAGCCTTTTCCGGGCCAGCGGGCTCAGGTCTTCCGAAAGGCAGCCTGCCTGTGTTCCGGGAGCAGCAAACGGCGGCAGCTTCCCTGCCTCTGCATCCGTAAAGCCCGCCGCCTGCAGGGCTTCGCCTGACCAGTAGGCCCGCACGTAGCGTTCTTCGGGGAGGATCGTCAGGGACTCGCCCGTCAACTGCCAGATCAGATACTCGGGACCGGAATAGACGAAGCGGCTCCTGTTCCAGGCGTCAGGATAGCGGTTCCTGAACTCCCGTATGCGGGGAATGAAGAGGGACTCTTTTTCTGCCTGCGACGGGGCCTGCAATGGAGAAGCGGCAGGAACGGCGGCGGGTGCATTCCAGAGGAGTGTTTCCCCGCCCTCACCGACCAGCGTGGGCCCGTTCCCGCTGATACAGAGGGCCCGCAACGTCACGTCCGGCTGCCGGGCTGCAAGATCCGCCATCGCCTTCCGGAGACAGTCCTTCCACTCCCCTGCAGCCCTGCCGTCCGATCGGAGCAGGAAGGGCTGGCGGGAACGGGCAAGAACCTGCCCCGTTACGGCAATTGCGGCAGCCTTAAGCGAGGAAGAGCCTATGTCAACGGCAACAACGATTTCAGGCATTGGTTTCAGAACCGGCTGTCTCCGGGGCAGCCTTCAGTTCGGTCGGACTCTTCTGTTCAGTTGGACTCTTTTGGTCAGCCGGAGCCTTCTGTTCCGATGCGGTAGAAGCCTTAATCAGCTTATCGATTATCGTGCGGTTATCCAGCAGGTCGCCCAGCGACTGCTCATGGTGCAGGCGCGTAATGACGTTTGCAAAGAGGCCGGAAACGTTCGTGCTGATGTACCACTCGCGCTTGAGCAGTTCCGTATGGTAGACGGCATTCGTTCCGATGATCCGGTAGAACAGGCCCTGTCTGTAGGCCTCATCGAACTGTTCGATGGCATTTCCGGTAAAGAAGGGCAGGCTGATTGCCGCAATGACCTTGGTTGCCCCCTGCTCGTGCAGGAAGGTCATCGCCTTGAGCAGGGTACCGCCCGTTCCGAGCATGTCGTCGGCGAGGAAGGCGACCTTGCCCTTCACGTCACCGAGCAGCTTGATGCTCTTGATGTTGGAGTTCTTCGCATCCTGGGTCACGACCGAATAATCCCGCTCCTTGTAAATCATTGCGAGGGGCTTCTTGAGGCCGGTCGCATAGAACTTGTTGCGGTCAATCGC
>CAMJZA010000032.1 GCA_946410085.1 uncultured Treponema sp.
ATATCACGAATTACAGACTTTAAACAGTACCTAATTCATTTTGGACAGTAATGAATCGAGCAGGACGGGAAATTCATCGCAAGATTTCCCGATATGACCAACGTACAGACGTTCGGATTGTCGCGTGAAGAGGCACTTGAGATGGCAAAAGATGCCCTTGACGGCGTTCTTTCCGTGGACATAGACAACGGTTTCCCTATTCCCGCTCCGGCTTATACTGGAGGCTTCCCTGTTGAAGTCTCGCCCAAGGTTGCATTCGCCATCGAGCTGAGGAAAGCCCGTGCAGACCGTCCGCAGAAAGAGGTCGCTGCGGCGGCGGGCATGAGCTATCAGCAGTATCAGCGGCTTGAAAATCCCCGCAAAACGAACCCGACGCTTGAAACGCTCTGGCGGTTGCAAAAGGTCTTTGGCCGCCCCTTCCTTGCACTGTAGGAGTTCTACCGGATAAAAGCCGGGACGGAACTTATATCCTCGCCATCTGCTAACAGGGGGAACCTTTCCGTCTTTGACTGCCTTGACAGCGAAACAGAAAGTTGCGAGGTCCTCTGTCCGACCATCTCTGAATTCTTTGAAAGTCTGTATTAAGCTACCGCCCCACGTTCCCGCGCGGTGCCCCTTGCCGGGGCGGGACTGTTTGATATACACTGCGGAAGGGAGGCATTTCCATGAATCTGCAAGAAGAGCAGGAAAAGATATACGGTGAAATTGACCGGATAGGCAGGGAGGCGAACCCGGACGTGGGCTGCTTCCATGACGGCGTGGCGTTCCCGGACGAGTACCTGGGGGCACGGACGAAGGTCCTCTGGGTGCTCAAGAACTCCTACGACGAGACGGATGAGGACGGCAATCCTGCGAGCGACGGGCAGGACATACGCTGCTGGTTCGGTTCGCCGCACGGAACGCCGATGTTCACCAAGATGGCGCTCGTATCATACTGCCTGGAGCAGGGCATCGGACGGTACGACGATTCATTGCTTGCCGACCGGGATGCCGTCCTGAGAAGCCTCCGTAAAACCGCCCTTGTTGACCTGAGCAAGCTGCCCGGCGCAAGTTCCGTCACGGACAGGCAGCTGAAAGAGGAGTTCGCCCTGTTCCAGGATGTCGTGCGGTGGCAGCTGGATCTGTACGCCCCGGACATCATGATTTTCGGAAATACCCTGCACCTGTGTCACGGACTGTTTGAGGGGCTGGATTATAAGAATCCGCTCCATAGCTATGTAGAAGACGGTGACTGCATGCTCCGCTCGTTCACAGACTCAGGCGGCAAGCATCTGTATCTGGAAGCCTACCACCCCTCCTACCCCGGCGGATATGCCCGCTACGTGGACGTAATCCTGCGGGCTGCAGCGGACTGGCGGATTTAGAATCTTACCGGACGGAAGCCGGCACAGCCCCGGTCTGTAGCCCGTGCCGGGGCGGAGGGGAATGGCATCGTTCGCATTGACGGCGGCGGGCGGCCTGCGGTATACTGTCCGTATGGGCGAAAGACGGAAGCTGCCGATCGGCATACAGACATTCGAGGATATCCGCAGGAACAATTATGTCTACGTCGACAAGACTGAGTTTGTCGGGAAGCTGGCGTACAACGGGAAGCCCTACTTCCTGAGCCGCCCCCGCAGGTTCGGCAAGTCGCTCTTCCTGTCCACGCTCAGGAGCTACTTTGAGGGGCGGAAAGACCTGTTTGAGGGGCTGGACATCTCCAAAACCGAGACCGAGTGGAAGCAGTACCCGGTATTCCACCTGGACTTCAACGTGGGCGACTACACGAGCGAAGAACGGTTCAGGGACTCGCTGGGCAAGAAGCTTGAGGATTACGAGAACATCTACGGTTCGGGCGGTGCAAGAACGCTCGCAGACCGATTCAGCGACCTGCTCCGGCAGGCCCACGAAAAGACCGGCCTGCAGGCCGTCGTCCTAATTGACGAATACGACAAGCCCCTTCTGAACGTAATCGGCGATGAACAGCTTCTGGATACATACCGGGCGATACTGAAATCCTTCTTCGGAGTCCTCAAGGGCGAGGACGCGCACATAAAATTCATACTCATCACCGGTGTCACCAGATTTGACAAGGTGAGCATCTTCTCCGACCTGAACAACCTGAACGACATATCCCTGAACCGGGAGTTCACGGCGATTTGCGGAATCACGCAGGAAGAGCTGGAAACCTGCTTTGGCCCGGAAATCGAACGTATGGGCGAGGACAACAATCTTTCTGAAGAGGAGTGCCTTGCCGAGCTCAAGAAGAACTACGACGGCTACCACTTCTCCGAGAACACGGCGACCGACGTATACAACCCTTTCAGTTTACTGAAGGCTTTCTCGGAAACACGATTCGGCAGCTACTGGTTTGCAACCGGAACGCCAAGCTTCCTGACCAGGATGATCCGCGACTCAAACTTCAACTATGCTTCTCTGGAAAACGACATTGATATCGGCTCCCGGACGCTGGAGAATTACAGGCTTTCGGCTACGGATCCCCTCCCCATGCTCTACCAGGCAGGGTACCTTACAATCAAAGCCTACGACAAGACATTCCGGAGTTTCACGCTGGGACTGCCGAACGACGAGGTCCGTTACGGCCTGTACGACAGCCTTGTCCCCCTGTACGCCGGCTACGAGGGGAAGACCAGCAACATCGAGGTTCTGCAATTCCTTAAGGAAATCCGCGACGGCAAGGTGGACGAGTTCATGGAGCGGATAAACAACATCTTCGCTTCGGCGCCGAAGCCGACCAACCAGAAGCAGTACGAGCTGAACTGCCAGGCCTTCATCTGGCTCATCTTCAAGCTGATGGGCGAGTTCATCCTCTGTGAGGTGCAGAACGGCAGGGGGCGGAGCGATGCGGTCGTCTGGCAGAAGGACGCGATTTACATCTTTGAGTTCAAGATGGACGGGAGCGCGAAAGCGGCCCTCGAACAGATAGACGGCAAGGACTACCCGATAGCCTACAGGAACGACGGGCGCAAAATCGTCAAAATCGGCGTGAACTACTCCAGCGCGGACCGCCAGCTGACCGAGTGGTGCATCGGGTAGGGGCAGCAGCTGCGCCTGTCCTACCGGCCTTGTGTCCCCGCGCCGCAGCCCTTCCCGGATGGGGAAAACGGCTGGTTTTTGTGCAAAATGGTGATTTCCCTGCTTTTTCTTGTCGTTTCGTGCGGTCTGGCCCTCGCTGTTCCCGGGCGCCGGCTTCCCCGGGTAGCGTAAAAAAAATTTGCTTTTTTTTCTTTTTTGTGCTAAAGTTTTTATAAGTTCAATACGACTATATATATGAATCTTTATGGCTGCTCAACTTCCTAGAAGACAACAGCCAGAAGCATTCATTGTAAAGGATTGCAGATGTAGCCGTGTAATGCAGATGCAATCTTTTACAAACCGGGCAGAAAGGATTCTGCCTGTATACAATTTCCACGGAGGAAAATTATGGTCATCAACCACAACATGTCAGCAATGTTCGCCAATCGTTCTTTGGGAATCAGCAATGGTCACCTGCAGAAGGATATGGAGAAGCTCTCTTCTGGTGAGAAAATCAACCGCGCTGGAGACGACGCTTCCGGACTCGCAGTATCTGAGAAGATGCGCGCGCAGATCCGTGGTCTGAACCAGGCTTCCAGGAACGCTGCCAATGGTATCAGCTTCATTCAGACGACCGAAGGTTATCTGAAGGAGACGACTGAGATTGTTCATCGTCTTCGCGAGCTGGCTATCACTTCCAGCAACGGAATCTACACGGACGAGGATCGCACCTACATCCAGGTTGAGGTCAGCTCTCTTGTCGCTGAGATAGACCGCATTGCTTCCTGCGCGCAGTTCAACGGTTTGAACATGCTCACCGGACGCTATGCTCGCGGAACGGGTGAGAACACCCCCACTGCTTCTATGTGGCTCCACATCGGTGCTAACATGGATCAGAGGACGCAGGTTTACATCGGCACGATGACTTCTGCCGCTCTTGGAATCCGCAACGTCGGAACCGAAGAGATCATGACATTGCAGACGCCGGAGGATGCCAACCGCGCAATCGGTACGCTTGATGAGTCTCTGAAGAAGATCAACAAGCAGCGTGCTGACCTTGGTGCTTACCAGAACCGCCTTGAGAAGACTGTTGAGGGACTGGATGTTGCTGCTGAGAATACTCAGGCTTCAGAGTCCAGGATCCGCGACACCGACATGGCGTACCAGATGGTCGAGTTCACCAAGAACCAGATTCTCACGCAGTCCGGAACGGCTATGCTGGCCCAGGCCAACGCACAGTCTCAGACGGTCTTGTCTTTGCTGAGATAGTATGGTATAATATAAGTAGCAGGGTGGGGCAGCTTTTACAGCCTGCCTGCCCCGCTGCTTATTGCGCGGCTTAGATGTGGTTCCAGCAGTATCTTTATTCATCCTATATCTAATCCGTTCAAGCAAGAAGCGATCAGTTCCGATTTAGACGGGACAGTGGTCTTTGACAGAACTCTTTCATGGGTTTGTAACAGTATAGACTGTTGCTATGTAACTCTTACCTATGCATAGTAACAATTCCTGCTGTTATGGGTCTAAACGGTGGCCGGGGGCGCAACAACTGGCCGTCCGCCCGTACAAACCAGGCGTAAGGCATGATGCTTTATGTATCGCACATGGAGGATAAGTTATGGTAATCAATCACAACATGAGTGCCATGTTCGCTAACCGGACACTGGGACTCAGCACCGCTGAGCTGCAGGGCAATATTGCCAAGCTCAGCTCAGGCGAGAAGATCAACAAGGCTGGAGATGATGCTTCCGGACTTGCCGTATCTGAGAAGATGCGTGCACAGGTTCGTGGTCTTAACCAGGCCAACAGGAATACGCAGAATGCGATCAATTTCATCCAGACGACCGAAGGTTATCTGAATGAGACGACCGACATCCTTCAGCGTATCCGCGAGCTCTCCGTTCAGTCTGCCAACGGCATCTATACGGATGAGGATCGCATGCAGATCCAGGTTGAGGTTTCTCAGCTTGTCGCCGAAGTTGACCGCATTGCTTCTTCTGCGCAGTTCAATGGACTGAACATGCTCACGGGACGCTATGCACAGAACTCTGTCGCGAATGAGACCATGCGCTTCCACGTTGGAGCAAACATGGATCAGCGCATGACGGCCTACGTGGGAACGATGACCGCTCAGGCGCTCGGACTCAAGTCAGCACAGGGTACTGATGAGATTATGAGCCTTGCTACACCGGATTCAGCAAATGTTGCCATCGGTACGATTGACAACGCACTGAAGCTCGTGAACAAGCAGCGCGCAGATCTCGGAGCGTATCAGAACCGCCTTGAGGAGACCTCTTTTGGTCTCGGAATTGCGGCTGAGAACACGCAGGCTTCTGAGTCAACAATCCGTGATACGGATATGGCTTCTGAGATGGTCGAGTTCACGAAGAATCAGATCCTCTCACAGGCTGGAACGGCTATGCTTGCTCAGGCCAATAACTCGGCTGAGAGCGTGCTTGCCTTGTTGCGCTAGAAGAGGGAAGGTTTTGTACTTTGTTTGAGAGACAGCTGGATGTCATCTTTTGACAAAGTACACGAAAAAGTGGGAGGGGTGCGCCCCCTTCCCCCTTTTTTAACATTCAGGAGGAAGTGTCCATGAATACAGCAATCAGTATGATTGGGCAGACAATGGCCACGGATGGCCTGTACAAGACTCCGGCAGTATCGAAAGGTAAAAAAGCTTATAGCGGGAACCCGACAGAGGCCGTGTTAAGCAATTTTCCAAATAGTGCGGCTGAAGTTGCGGAAACTCTGTCTCAGAACATTGCCGACACGAAAAACAGCGTCGAGAAGGTTCTAAAGACCTCGGACGTTGTGCTTGGTCGAACACTGCAATTCTCTGTAAACCAGGAGTTGGGAAGGATCGTAGTCAAGGTTATCGATCCGAACACTCAGCGGGTTATACGGGAAATCCCGTCGGAAGATATGCAGAAGTTGCAGGCCTACCTAAAAAATGCGTCAGGCTTGCTGTTTGATGAGAACGTATAAGCAACTACGCTGTCGTAACCGACAGCGTAGTTGTTGTTTTAAATGGGGAATGGCTCTGAAAAACTCGGTTTTTGAGAGATAGCTTTGAGACGACGGAATTACTATGGCAGACGGATTGACTATACCTGGGGTTTCGGACAAATATAAGACCAATGATCTTGTAGAGGCTCTGATGGAGGTTGAGCGCCTTCCGCTGAAACGGGAGGAGTCTAACCTTGAAAAGTTCCAGGGGCAGCAGAACGCCTGGCGGGATGTAAACCAGAAGGTCGCCGCCCTCAAGGAAAGCGTCAAGAACCTGTATTCGTTCGACAATCCCTTTAACAGTAAAAATGCAGATTCCTCAGATGCGGCTGCCGTTACGGCAGATGCCGACCGCGATGCTGATGTGGGCGAATTCAAGATTGAAGTTATCCAGGAGGCTACGGCGGATCGTTTTCTGAGCGGAAATATAGATAAGAATTATAAAGTTGAAGCCGGTCGGTATGTCTTTGGCGTCGGCGGCAAGACCATCGATTTTAACTGGAAGGGCGGTAAGCTTTCAGACTTCGTAAAGGCGCTGAACAAGCGCGGTACTGACCTCTTGAAGGCGAGCGTCATCGGCGTGAGCAAGAAGGACAGCGCCCTGCTCATTGAAGGGCTTAAAGAAGGGGCTGAAAATACGCTCGTTTTTAAGGAAAAGGCCCTCGAATTTGCAAAGGCAATTGATATGGTCGGGGATGCGAAAATGGAAACGACCAGTCTTTCTGCTTCCCTCATGGACTATGGCGTTCCGGCGTCAAACGACAGTGTTGCGCAGGCTGACATGCCCGCTCTTTCGAAGGGTGGGGTGGCGATGGATGGGGGAACGATTTCCATCCCGGCACGGAATGCGATTGAGATTCCGATTGACGGCAGCCTGAATGCTGACGGCAACCAGATGCTTTCATTTACGTTTAAGGCTGAGGAATCCGTTGACATCACGGAAGGCTACAACAATGCACTTTCAAATCCCGACTTGCCGGATGCCGGAAGCGTAACTTTCGGCGGCGTAACGGTTTACAATGAAAAGAGCGATGCATCGCTTGATGCGGCGCTCGTGAAGGCGGACAAGGTTCCGCTTATGCCCATAGAGGACTCCAATTATCTGGCAATCCGCAATAAGGACGGCTCGGAGACGCCGGTTGACATAAGTGCGCTTCCGGTGGACGAGGACGGGAACGTGACCGTTTCCATTTCGCTCGATGACTATCCTGATGCAGTCGGCCTGATAGTCCGCAACTCGAATACGGGAAAGGCACTGACGATGTCGGTTCCCGAGTCCTTTGACGCATCGCAGAGCCGCGGTTTTGCCCCGAAGCATGCAGTTTCTTCTGCAGGAGATGCAACCCTCAGATACGAGGGCATTACGATAACCCGCGGTTCCAACGATATTGACGACATCGTGCCCGAAGTAACCCTGCACGTCCACGGCAAAACCGACAAACCCGCGACGATAAGCATTGCGAGTGACAAGGAAGCCGTCAAGAATGCCCTCATTACCTTCGTCGGCAATTACAATCAGGTTGTTGCGGAGATAAATATCCTGACCAGCGACAAGCCCGAGGTCATTACGGAACTGGATTACCTGACGAGCGACGAGAAGGAGAAGGCAGAGGAGAAGCTCGGCATGTTCATGGGGGACTTTACGCTGAATAACGGCAAGTCTTCGATTCAGCGGATTGTCTCTGCCTCCTATCCGCATTCGGAGTTTGCGGAAGTGACGATGCTCAACCAGATCGGCATTTCGACGAATGCCTCGACGAACAGCACGAGTTACAGCGCTTCCCGCCTGCGGGGCTACCTTGAAATCGACGAAAAGAAACTTGATGCCGCGATCGACAACAACCTTGAGGATATAAAGAAGCTGTTCGGCTATGACAAGGACGGAGATTTGATTGCGGATGACGGCATTGCCTACCAGCTGGACCGGCAGGCGACTTCATGGACGCAGTCGGGCGGCATCATTGCATCCAAGATGAGTACCCTGAGTACTCAGATTGAGAACTCAAACAAGAAGATCTCTGAGCTGCAGACACAGCTGGACCGGACGGAAAGCAATCTGAAGACGAAGTACTCGAACATGGAGGGTACGCTCAACAGCCTTGAGAGTCAGCAGAAGTCGCTTCAGAATACCTTCTCCAACACCAATGCAAACAAATAAAGAGGGGATAGACGATGCGTTTGAACGTAAACGGGCAGGATATCGATGTAACGCTGGAGGATGAAAAGACGGTCGGAGATGTCCTCAAGTCATTTGAGACTGCCGCTTCGGAGAATGAAGCGACGACGGTGCGGATTGTGCTTGACGGTGAGGCTGTCTCTCCTGACCGTTTTGATGAAATTCTGGACCGCCCGCTGGAAGATAAGACTTCGCTGGAACTGACGGTTCTGACGAAGGGACAGCTGATTGATTCCCTGAAGGATGTTTCTGAGCGGATTGGGCGACTTTCCCTCGAAGATATTCCGGTCCTGCTGCAGGGAGGAAAGGATAAGGAGGCTGCCGCAATCATAGACAGCCTTGCCTCCGACTGTAATGCCTTCTTCCATACGGCTTCGATGGCTTCGCTTTTTCCCGAGCTATACGGTAAGCTGGCGATAGACGGGGCAGATTTTATGGATTTCTTTAAGGATTTTCTGTCGATCCTCTCGGACTTCAAGGATGCAATGGAAGGAAATGATACGGTGACGGTCGGGGATCTGGCTGAATATGAGATTGAGCCCCGCCTGAAAGCGGTCATGAAGGCCATTGCTGCCTTATAATCCTTTTGCGTGACGGGTGCGACGGGCTTTTTTGCTGTGTGATAGTGCGGTTTCTGCCGATTCTACTATATAAGGAGTAGACTATGCCGTTTTTTAATACGAACTTGCTTCTGGATGTTGAGAGGACGCCTGGTACCAATAGTGCACTGTATGCAGTCATTGGTGTCGTGCTCTGCATAGTCGCGGGAGCGGTTCTGGTCGGACTTGTCCTTGCAAAGATACGGGCCGCACGCAAGCCTGCCAATTGGCTGGAAGTAAACAAGGACAAGCCGACCAAGAAAGTCAACATAGAGAATGTTGCCCGGCAGGCAAATCTGAGCGCAGAGGAAAAGCGGGTGCTTGAAGCAACCTGCAAGAATTTTAATCCACGGAATCTGGAATACCTGATACGCGATAAGAGTTCGATACTGGATCTGTTTAGAAAACAGTATGGTACGCTGCGGTCTTCCGGCACTGATGACGACAAGATGCAGACTTTCTTTGAGATGGTCCGCAAGCTTGACCGTCTGAATGACAGCCTTTCGATGATTTCGAACCCGAAGGCGATTCCCGAGGGACAGAAGCTGACCTACCTTGATGCAGACCGTTCCCCCTGGACCTTGACCCTGGACCGGATTGACAATCAGGGCATTGTCATTTCGATTCCCCAGCAGCTGTATGCAAGCGACAAGAAGCCTGCTCCGCTGGCGAAGTTCGTCATGACCTTTAAAACGGATACAGGTTCTTCCTATGCCCTGCTGTCGCGGGTTGTCAGGTATGAGGAAGAGAAGAGCGGGAAGTTTATCCTTATTGCGTCTTCCAACAGTACCCTGACCGCAGCCCAGCGCCGCGGTTCAAAGCGCCGTTCCCTTGTTGTTCCCTGTAAATTCTCTTCCGTTAAGCCGATAAAGCAGGGCAAGACGGTCAACTATGAGATTGCCGAGAAGAAGTATGACGGCAGGATGCATGATGTTTCGACCGGCGGCTGCCGTTTTGACTGTCAGATACCGATTAAACAGGGGCAGTACCTTAATGTCGAGTTTGCCATCGGTGACGGAAAGCCGTTCCAGGTCATCGGCTACATTGTCATGACGACGAAGGGGACTGAAGCGGACGGTGCGGCGTATATCCTGCACATTAAGTTCGTTGACATCGACATTTCGGTGAAGAATAAGATAGCTGCCTTTGTGTACGACTACAACTGAGTGCTGTTGAGCGGAGCCGGCCGGTATGCTGCCGGCTGTTTTGTACCGCTCCGAGCCGGTTGAATCAAAGAGGAGGATGAACGTAGGGGGATTTTCGGAGCTGCCTTTTCGGAAATCCCTATTGTTTTTCATACAAATTTACGTTATACTAGAACAATGCGTGTGGCTGAGATAAAATCAATTTCAAAAGAAGAGGGTTATATCTATTATATAAACCGCTATAAGGCAACGGCGGTTATTGAATACCTGTCAAAGCAGGCTTCTTTCCCTTTCTCTTTTTCTGTTGAGATAAATCCGCTGGGTGTGCGTTCATATAATGTCAGTGACCTCCCGAGAACGTTAGACTATCCTGTCCTGCCGGTGAAAAAAGCACTCAAAGAATTCATCATACATATGGATAAAAACAACGAGCTGCCATGACGGGCAAAAGCTTTACCCTGCATGCAGGGTCTGAGGAAGAGACCATTGCGTTGGGCATGAAGGTCGGTTCCCTTCTGAAAGCCGGTGATGTTGTGGCGATGAGAGGCACGCTGGCTGCGGGAAAGACGACTTTTACGAAGGGGATTGCAAAGGCCCTGGGCGTTGAAGATACGGTAACCAGCCCGACGTTCTGTTTAATCAGTGAATATGAAGGGAAAAAGTTCCCCCTTTACCATATTGACGTGTACCGGCTGGAAGGAGCCGAGGACTTCCTGAATCTCGGGGTGGAAGACATGCTCTACGGAACGGGGGTCTGCGTCATTGAGTGGAGTGAAAAAGTCCAGTCCTGCCTGCCGAAAAAAACTATCTGCATGACCTTTATACCGAACGAGGACGGCAGCCGGGAAATCACGGTTGAAAACTGGCATAACGGACCGATCGAAGCTCTGGACCGACTGGAAGCTTCCGTTGAAGAATCAGGTGAAGGATCAATTGCATGAAAGCGCTCGCCATTGACTGTGCGGTTTCAAAAATCGCAATAGCTGCCAAAGATGATGAAAAAACGGTTAAACTTGTCTATGACATTGGAATCAGGCAGTCGGAAAAGCTCCTGCCTGCCGTTGATTTCGTGATGCGGGAGCTGCAGCTGCTCCCTGCCCAGCTTGACTACTGTTGTCTGACGCTGGGACCGGGATCCTTTACCGGTCTGCGGCTGGGCTTGAGTACGCTGAAGGCGCTGACCCTTGCCTGCGGTGTTCCGGTGTACGGGATCCCCAGCCTGGAGGCATACGCGTGGCCGTTTGCAGAGGCAGAAAGCGTCGTCAGTCTGCTGGCGGCGAAGGAAGACGAATACTTTTACCAGTTCTTTGCAAAAGGACAGGCTTTAACGGACATCGAGGACAAGCCGGGGAGCGACATAGAGGGACTGCTGAGTACTGAACGGCGGACGATTGCTGTCGGCCCTGCTGCGTCTGTTTTTGTTGAGGGTGCCCGGGAATCATCGCCGCTGGTTCTGCTGGAAGCTTTTGACCGGGGGTCTGACTGTACCGAAGGGCTTTTTGCCCTTGCAGAACGGAAGCGGGCTGTCGGTGAAAAAGCGCTCGAGGATTATGACGGCCCCCTCTATGTGCGGAAGAGCGAAGCCGAGCTGGTACTTGAGGCGAAGCTGCGCACCTAGGGGCGTTTCGTATCGGAGCGAGTTGAGCTGCGGGACATTCGGCTGGCCGGTGCCTGTGGTTTCCGGAAAAGCTGTCTGTTTGTATGGCACCCTGCCGGAGGGAGCTCTGCCAGAGGGGACTTGAAACATTTATTAATACTTCATATACTTTACTATAACTACAGAGATAGAGCGAGGTAGATTATGGGTAAGACTATTGCCGAAAAGATTTTTGAATCTCATCTTGTGGACCAGCCCTTTGAAGGAACGAACATACTCAGGCTGGACCGGGTGTTCTGCCACGAGATAACAACGCCGATTGCGATCAATGACCTCGTGGAGCGTGGCATGGACCGTGTTTTTGACAAGACGAAAATAAAGGCCGTCATCGATCACGTGAGCCCTGCAAAGGATTCCAAGTGCGCGACACAGGAAAAGATTCTGCGTGACTGGGCGCGGCGGCATGACATAGAGGACTTCTTTGACATCGGGGATAACGGTGTGTGTCATGCGATTTTCCCGGAAAAGGGCTTTGTCCGCCCCGGCTATACGGTCATCATGGGCGACAGTCATACCTGTACCCACGGTGCCTTCGGTGCATTTGCGGCCGGTGTCGGTACGACGGACCTTGAGGTTGGAATCCTGAAGGGCGTCTGCTCGTTCCGCACGCCCAAGACGATAAAGTTCGTCCTGAACGGAAGCCTTAAGAAGGGGGTCTATGCAAAGGACGTGATTCTCTTCCTTATCGGGCAGATCGGCGTAAACGGGGCAACGAACTGCGTTGCGGAGTTTACCGGTCCGGTCGTAGATAATTTCTCTATGGAAGAGCGGATGACGATCTGCAATATGGCGGTCGAAGCCGGTGCGACGAGCGGCATCTGTTTCCCGGATGCAAAGACGGTTGACTACCTGTGGCCCTTCATTCAGGGGGACTACAAGAGCAGGGATGAGGCACTTGCGGAGTTCAGCCGGTGGCAGGATGATTCCGATGCTAATTATGAGAAAGTCCTCACTTTTGACTTGTCAAATCTCGCTCCTGTCTGTACAATAAAGTATAAGCCTGACCAGATTAAGCCGATTGCCGAAATGGAAGGGACGCATGTTGATCAGGTGTATATCGGAAGCTGTACGAACGGCAGGATTTCAGACCTGCGGGTTGCCGCTTCTATCCTGAAGGGGAAGCATCTGGCAAAAGGTGTGCGGGGCATTGTCTCGCCCGCTACACCGGCGATTTATAAGCAGGCGCTTGATGAAGGGCTGCTTGCGGTTTTCATGGATGCCGGTTTCTGTGTTACGAATCCGACCTGTGGAGCCTGCCTTGGCATGAGCAATGGAGTTCTGGCGGAAGGGGAGGTGTGTGCTTCCACGACAAACCGGAACTTCAACGGACGCATGGGAAAGGGCGGCATGGTGCATCTGATGAGCCCTGCTTCTGCTGCTGCTACGGCGATACAGGGGACTATAACGAATTCACCCCTCTACGAGGGATGAACATACTTCGGGCAGCTCAAAAAATGCGGTGAGCACGTTTTGCGGGTTGCCTTTGCTATTTCTTCAAAAAGTGAGGAAGCACGATGAAACAGTTTGGAGGAGACGTTCTCTTTCTGGATCGGTCCGACATCAACACGGACGAAATCATTCCCGCCAAGTATTTGACGGAGAATACGAAACAGGCTTTGCAGCCTTATCTGCTGGAGGACTTGAAGCTTGACGGCTTCAATCCGAAGACAGACATTGCCGGAAAGAAAGTTATCATCACGCGCGAGAACTTCGGCTGCGGATCGAGCAGGGAGCATGCGCCCTGGGCCCTGGAGGTGAACGGGATTTACTGCGTCATTGCGGTGAATTTTGCCCGCATCTTCCGGCAGAATATGTATAACTGCGGCCTGCTTGCCCTTGATATGAGCAAGAAGGATATTGATGATATGTTCCGTTCTTTCGCAAGCAAGGATACGACCTGTAAAATCGAGCAGAAAGAAGACGGAACCTGGAAGGTGAAGCTGATCGCCGGTTCCCTGTCAACTTCCTATCCCTTTAAGCTGGAAGGCTTTGAAAAGGCCCTCATAGAAAATGAGGGCTGGATAGGCTACGCCGACAAGAAATATTGATGGAGTTGTCTGCCGGGCTTCTGTGGTCCGGTGGGCACGGAGGCCCCCTTCTTTGGATGGAGGGGGCTTTTTTTGTGTCCTGCGGCACCTGCCCGGCTCTTTGGCCGGTACCTGCTGTCCGGTAATCGCGGGGCAAACTGCCGTTACAGCAGGGCAAACTGTGATGAATAGAGCTTGTAGTAGGGGCCGAGCCTGGCCATGAGCTCATAGTGCGACCCCCGTTCCACGATTTTCCCGTGGTCAACGTAAAAAATCGTACCGCAATTCTTTATCGTCGAAAGGCGGTGGGCAATGATGAACGATGTTCGGCCCTTCAGCAGCTTGTTCAGGCCCCGCTGGAGCAGGAGTTCCGTTTCGGTGTCAATCGAGCTGGTTGCCTCATCCAGTATCAGGATCCGCGGGTCGGCAAGGAGGGCGCGGGCAAAGGAGATGAGTTGCCGCTGTCCTACGCTGAGCCGGGTGCCCCGCTCGTTGACTTCCGTCTGATAGCCGTTTTCCAGCTGCATGATGAAGTCATGAGCGCAGACGGTCTTAGCCGCCTGCATGACCTGTTCGTCACTCGCTTCCATGTTGCCGTAGCGGATGTTGTCCATAATTGTTCCCTTGAAGATGAAACTGTCCTGCATCATCACCCCCATCTGGGTCCGTAAAGACTGTATCGTTACGTCCTGCAGGTCATGGCCGTCTACCAGAATCTGCCCGGACTCTGGATTGTAGAAGCGGCTCAGGAGATTGACGATGGTCGATTTGCCCGCGCCCGTCGGGCCGACGATGGCAATGGACTCGCCCGCTTCCGCCGAAAAGCTGATGTCGTCCAGTACGCGGATGCCGTCATCATAGCTGAAGCAGACGTTCCGATATTCGACCCTGCCCGTTACGGGCGGAAGCGGCTGTGCGGCAGGCGAATCGTGGATGGTGACGGGCTCGTCTATCGTTTCAAAAATCCGTTCCACGTAGGAAACCGCCGTGAGCAGGTTGTTGATGAAGTCTGCGAGCGTCGTGATGGGCTGCCAGAAACGGCTGATGTAGGCGGTGAAAGCGACGAGGATACCGACTGTTACGCCGGAAAAGCCCGTCATGATCCAGCGGATGCCGAGGACGAAGGCTGCAACGCTCGTTGCCGTTGAAATTAGCTGAACGAAGGGCCCCATCAGGAAAGAAACCGTAATCGCGTGCATCCACGCCGTGCGGTAGGAGGCAGAAAGGTTATCGAAAATCTTGATGTTCTCTGCTTCCCGGACAAAGGACTGGGTTACGCGGATGCCGTTGATGCTTTCGGCGATGTAGGCATTCAGGTTTGACTGCTTGTTGCTCTGAATCCGCCAGGCTTTCCGCTGGTGTTTCTTGAGGATGAACACGTAGGTGATAAAGACGGGCAGACCGCAGAGTACGACGAGGGTCAGGGGCAGGTTAATCGTGAACATGAATATGATGATGAACAGCAGCGAACAGAGGTCTGTTATCGTGTTGACGAGTCCGTTGCTCAGTACGTCGGAGAGGTTGTTCACGTAGTTGACGACGCGGACCTGAATCTTGCCGTGCGGACGGGAGTCAAAGTAACTGAAGGGCAGCTGCTGGATGTGGCTGAATATGTCTGTCCGCAGGTCATGGATGATGGCCTGACCGATTTTTGTCATGAAGTGTATCTTGACCTTGAGTGCAAGTGCCGTGAATGACGAGATGGCGAGCGTTGCAAGTGCCAGCAAGACGATTTTCCTGAAGTCTTTCGCCGGTATGCAGTCATCCATGACGATTTTGAGGAAATAGGGATACAGCATGCCCAGTGCCGCCGTCAGCAGCATCAGCAGGATAATGCCGACCATTGCCCTTGCATGAGGACGGACGTATTTTCCCAGCCGCTTGAGCTGACCGAAGTCGTAGCTGTCTTCCAGGTCTTCGTCTATGTCGTATCTGTTCCGCGCCATCAGTGCTGCCTCCTGTTAAAGCCGTCATGCCCGTCGAACGAACCGATTAACGGGTCGGTTCCGTTGTCCTGCGTCTGCTCGAACTCCCCGTACTGGTGGTGGAAGACCGAAGCGTAGTAGCCTCCTGCCTGTACCAGTTCCTCGTGCGTTCCGCGCTCAATGATTCTGCCCCCCTGCATGACGAGGATCTGATCGCAGTCCTTGACGCTGGAAATGCGGTAGGCGATGATGAATATTGTTCTGCCCGCTGCGACGCTTTTGAGGGCTCCCTGAATCTGGGTTTCCGTCTCCATGTCGACTGCGCTCGTCGTATCGTCGAGAATGATGATCGGGGGATCCTTGAGCAGGGCGCGGGCAAGCGAGATGCGCTGCTTCTGGCCGCCGGAAAGGCCGACGCCCCGTTCCCCGACTATCGTATCGTAACCGTCAGTCATTTTGCGGATAAAGCCGTCTGCATCGGCGAGTTTTGCCGCCTGCTCGACCTTCTCAAAGGGGCAGTCCGGGTCGCCGTATGCGATGTTGCCTTCTATAGTATCGCTGAAGAGAAAGACGTCCTGCATTGCCATGCCGATATGTGCCCGCAGGTTCCGCATGTCCATCTGCCGCACGTCAGTCCCGTCGACCCGGACTGCCCCGGAGCTGACGTCGTAGAAGCGGCAGAGCAGGTTCATTACGGTTGTCTTGCCGCTTCCAGTTCCCCCGATGATGCCGACCGAATGTCCTTTTTGTACCGTAAAAGAGACATCGTGAATGATTTCTTCTCCGTCTGCCGTATAGCTTACGTGGTCAAATTCGATGTTTCCGTCGACCTGGCTCTTGACGACGGGGCTGGCGGGCAGCCGTATATCCGGTTCCACCTGGTATGTCTTGTAAATCTTGTCGAGTGAGGCCTTGAACCGCATGGCATCGTTGATGAGCCAGCCGAGCATGCGGAGGGGATTGGTGAGCATCCAGAGGTATCCGTTGACGGTCACGAAGTCTCCGATGGTCATCTCTTCCCGTATCGTCAGCCAGCCTCCGTATATCATCAGGATGACATTGACGACGGTACCGAGGAATTCAAAGATCGGGACATACTTCTGCCAGATTTTAGATGCGTCTATTTCGCTCTTGCGGAAGGCGGCATTTTCCCGCTCAAAACGGTTCAGTTCAAAGCTTTCCTTTGCGAAGGCCCGGACAACCCTGTTGGCGGCAATGTTCTCCTGTACATAGGCATTGAGGTTTGAGAAGCACTGCCGCACGACCGAGAATGCAGGGCCGACTGCCCGCATCTGCTTATAGACGAAAAAGGCACTGATGGGGAGGACGGCAACGAACATGAGGGCAAGCTTGAGGTTGACGAAGAAGATCATGATGACCGCTGCGACGAGCCAGATGGTATTGCGGAAGATATTCATGATGACGAATGCGACGAAGTGCCGGACGGCATCCATGTCTCCCGTCTGCCGGGACATGAGGTCTCCCGTGCGGTTCCTGTTGTAAAAGGCAAAGTCCTCCCGCAGCAGTTTCCGGTAGACGGCATCGCGCATGTCAAAGAGGACTCCCTGGCTGGAACGTTCGATGAGCAGGAGGGCAAAGTACTGAAAGGATTCCCGGAATATGCAGACTCCCAGCAGAATTGCCATGCTGACGGGGATGTACCGGTATTCGCCGCCCAGAATGATGCGGTCAACGATGAAGCCTGAGACTTTGGGATTTATGACTGCCATTGCTGATACGACCGTGATGATGAGGAGGCCGACAGTCATTTTGCCTTTCTGCTTTTTGAGGAAACTGTTGAACCATGCAAGTGATGTCATACCCCACATATTGCCTTATAGTTAAAAAAAGTCAAGTGGGAACAGAAATTAAAGTAAAAAAAACGCCCCGGAGAGGGGCGTTTTAGTGTAAGCTCAGTGTATGTCCGATCGGTTGCTCACCTTTCGGGCAGCACGCCCTAGCGGGCGTACTCTCCCGTTGGGTAGCACGCCCTAGCGGGCGTACTCGATGATGCGGGTTTCGCGGATCATCGTTATCTTAATCCTGCCGGGATACTGCAGGTCGTCTTCGATCTGCTTGGCGATGGATTTTGCAAGCTCCTTCACCTGCTCGTCAGGAATCTTTTCGTTGTTCACGAGAATCCGTAGCTCACGTCCTGCCTGAATGGCATAGGCCTGTTCGACACCTTCAAACCTGCGGGCAGTTGCCTCAAGGTTCTCCAGCCGCTTCACGTAATTATCGCCGGTTTCACGCCGTGCTCCCGGGCGGGCAGCGCTGATTGCATCGGCAATCTGTACCAGAACGGCTTCGAGCGTCTGCGGCTCCACATCGTTGTGGTGGGCGGCAATCGCATTGACGATGCGGGGATCTTCTCCCATCTTGCGGGCCATTTCCGCGCCGACTTCGGCATGGTTCTGGTCGCTGTCAACCTCGGCACCTTTTCCAATGTCATGCAGCAGGGCGGCACGCTTTGCAAGTTCCCGGTTGCAGCCGATTTCTGCAGCAAGCATGCTGGCAATTTCCGCTACTTCCTTGGAGTGGGTGAGGACGCTCTGTCCGTAACTCGTGCGGAAGTAGAGCCTGCCGATGGCACGGACGCCTTCCTGGCTCATATTGTGAATTCCAAGGTCAAAGAGCGTCCGCTCTCCTTCCTCGTAAATCTTCTGCTGAATCTCCCGCGTTACCTTCTGGACGATTTCCTCGATGCGTGAGGGATGGATTCGTCCATCCGTTATGAGGCGTTCGAGGGCCTGCTTTGCAATTTCCTTGCGGACAGGATCGAAGCAGGAGATGACAACGGCTTCAGGCGTATCATCAATAATGATATCAACACCGGTCAGCGTTTCGAGTGTCCGGATGTTGCGTCCTTCACGGCCGATAATCCGTCCCTTCATTTCATCGCTCGGAAGCGAAACAGTTGCAACAGTGTTATCGCCTGTGGTCTCTGACGCAAGGCGCTGCATTGCCGTTATGAGGATTTCCTGAGCCTTTTTCTCGGCAGCAAGCTGCGCATCCTGATCAATCTTGTTGAGCAGGGCCTGGGCATCGTGCCTGGCCTCATTTTCAAGGCTTTTGACAATCAGGGCTTTTGCTTCGTCCCGGGTCAGGCCGGAAATCCGCTCCAGTTCCGTACGAAGGCTTTCTTCCTTCTGGCGCAGTCCTTCTTCCTTCCGGAGCAAGGATGCCTGCCGTTCGGCGACTTCCTTTTCCTTCTTGTCATACTCCTGGTTCCTCTGGTCCAAGAGTTCCTCTTTCTTCGTGACGCGCCGCTCGTAATCCTGAATTTCCTTACGGCGATCGCGGTTCTCCCTTTCCTGCTGGGCTCGCTCCTGAATGAGTTGTTCTTTTGCTTGCAGCTGGAACTCTTTTTTGAGAGCCTCAGCTTCTTTTATAGCATCCTGTTTAACGCGTTCGGCTTTTTGTTCGGACGCGGAAAGTTGAAATCTGGCATAAATCCAGCGAATAGTCCATCCAAGAACAATTCCCACAATCGGGAGGACTATGTATGTAAGCAACTGCAACATATACACATTCCCCATTCTGTATAGAATTATTCCATATAAGAATAGAATATTGCGTGAATTGTGTCAAGGGAAAGATTGAGGTCTGCATGCAGGTCTGTGCCGGGCAGCCCCCGGTCGTTGATCCGGCAGGAAAGCTGAAAAAAAAGCCCTCCCGGGGATGTCCGGAAGGGCTTTCGTACTGTGGCGGGAATCAGCTTCAGCCGATCGTGACCGTCAGCTCAAGTTCCTTTACGCCGTCATTCGCCTTGACGCAGTTGCCGGAGACCCTGCCTTTTGAAGCGTCCTTGAGGGCTATCTTGACCGCTCCCCCGTTGTTGTTGTTGACAACGTGGATGCGGTACTCGGTGCCCCTGAACTTCCGCGTAAACTCAGCCTTCGTGATGTGTGCGGGAAGGCGGGGTTCGACCATGAGGCCGTCATAATCCGGGCGCAGGCCGCAGATGTACTGGGACAGGGCGACGAAGTTCCAGGCCGCCGTTCCCGTCAGCCAGCTGTTCTTTGCCTCGCCGAACCTGCGGGCACGCTTGCCTGCAATCATCTGGGCGTAGACATAGGGTTCCGTCCGGTGGATGTCGGAGATTTCCTCAAGGAATGCCGGGGCAATCTTCGTATAATGCACCCAGGCGTCTTCGGGACGGCCGGTCTTGACCTCGCCGATGATGACCCAGGGGTTGTTGTGGCAGAAGATACCGCCGTTTTCCTTGTATCCGGGCGGATACGAGGAAACCTCGCCGAGTTCCACGTGGTAGCTGGAGTAGGGCGGCTCGACGATGCAGATGCCGTACTTGGAGTCCAGGTACTTCTTCGTGCTGTCCAGGGCTTTTGCCGGGTAGCCCTTGTCTGCACCGATCTGTGCCATGCTGCCGAAGCCCTGAGTCTCGATGAAGATTTTTCCGTCATCGCATTCCTTGCTGCCGACCTTGTGGCCGAAGTCATCGTAGGCGCGGAGATACCAGTCGCCGTCCCAGCCTGCCGTACAGATGGCTTCTTCCATCTTCCTGCAGAGGGCTTCGGCCTTTTTCGCCTCTTCTTCCTCGCCCATAATGCGGCACATCGCTGCATAGTCAGGGGTAACGAAGACGAACATCTGGGCAATCATGACGGATTCGGCATTCTTGCCTTCCTTGTTCGTACAGGTCTGGAAGGAGTCGTTCGGGTTCGTGGAGAAGCAGTTCAGGTTCAGGCAGTCGTTCCAGTCAGCCCGTCCGATCAGCGGCAGGCCGTGCGGTCCCATGTGGTTGGGAATATAGTTGTATGAGCGCTTCAGGTGCTCGTACATCGTCGCCTTGTTCGTCTCGCTGTTGTCAAAGGGGACGTCCACCTTGAGGAAGTCCGTGTCACCCGTCTCTCGGATGTAGTTGCCCACCCCGAGCACGAGCCAGAGCGGATCGTCGTTAAAGTTGCTGCCGATGTCCGCATTGCCCCGCTTGGTGAGCGGCTGGAACTGGTGGTAGGCAGATCCGTCTTCAAACTGGGTTGCCGCAACGTCATAGAGCCGCTCGCGGATCCTCGCCTTGGGCATCTGATGTGCCGCACCGAGCATATCCTGGCTCGTATCGCGGAATCCCAGGCCGCGGCCGATGCCGCTTTCAAAGTAGGAGGCAGACCGGGCAAAGTTATAGGTGACGACGCACTGATACTGGTTCCACACGCTCATGCGGTCAAGTTTCTCGTCTCCCGTCTTGATGACGAAGTGGGAGAGGGTCTCGTCCCAGAACTTCCTGAGTGCATCAAAGGCAGCGTCAACCTTTTCTTTCGTGGAAAATTTTTCCTGCAGTGCGTAGGCCTTTTCCTTGTTGATGATGCCTGAATAGGCATTCGTACACAGGAGGTCCGCCTTTGCGTCCTTCTTGTCGATGAACTTTTTGCTGTCTTCGTTTTCGATGTAGCCGAGGACAAAGACGTAGGTCTTGCTTTCACCCGGCTTGAGCACGCACTCGAGCCGGTGGCTTGCGATGGGGGACCAGCCGTCGGCAACGGAGTTGCCCGCCCTGTCATTGACGATGCTGGCTGCCGTGGACAGGTCATTGTGCAGGCCAAGGAAGGTCTCGCGATCGGTATCAAAGCCGGCAACGGGGGCGTTTACCGAGTAGAAGGTGTAGTGATTGCGCCGCTCGCGGTACTCGGTCTTATGGTAGATTGCGCTGCCTTCAATCTCGACTTCACCGGTAGAAAAGTTCCGCTGGAAGTTCGTGCAGTCGTCCTGTGCATTGTAGAGACACCATTCGATGAAGGACGTAACGGAAATCTTCTTGGTTTCCAGGCTTTTGTTCGTCAGGGTCAGCGCTTCAACCTCGCAGTTTTCGCCGTTCGGAACCATGTAGAGGGCTTCGGCGCGGAGGGAGTTCTTTGAAGATGAAATCTTGGTATAGCCGAAACCGTGGCGGCATTCATAGCTGTCGAGCGGCGTGTTCATGGGTTTGTAACCCGGGTTCCAGACCGTTCCGTTATCGTTGATGTAGAAGTACCGGCCGTTATAGTCCAGCGGAATGTCATTGTAGCGGTAGCGGGTCAGGCGGCGGAGCCGTGCGTCCGTATAGAATGCATAGCCGCCTGCGGTGTTTGATATGAGCGAGAAGAACTTCTCGTTTCCCAGATAGTTAATCCACGGATAGGGGGTCAAGGGGTTTGTAATGACGTATTCGCGCCGGGCGTCGTCAAAATGTCCGAATTTCATGCTTCCTCCAGAAAACTCTTGGTTAGATGTTCTGGCTTTATTCTAGCATGTAATGGTTTTTGTGTAAAGTTTAAAAAAAAGTGGTAGAAAAGTATCCTGGATGTCATATTTATCCCTCAAAATAAGTATCTTTTAATGACAATAGTTTGATATTTTTCTCTAACGTTTTCGTAAACCTGCCCTTGTCCCCGTCGTTTCCGCCGCTTTTCTGTCCGTATGTGCTGCCGGTA
Source organism: uncultured Treponema sp. (assembly GCA_946410085.1). GTDB lineage: Bacteria > Spirochaetota > Spirochaetia > Treponematales > Treponemataceae > Treponema_D. Next base: position 21,985 of record CAMJZA010000032.1, read on the forward strand.
AAGGATACGGTCTTTTTCCTGCCGGGAATGAGGGTGAACATGTTGTCGGAGAAAAAGCCCTTCGTACCGGGGAGATCAACTGCAACGTAGAAGGCCGGCTTGTCGCTCGTCAGGGAAATCTGTCCGGACGGGAGGATCTCGGCCTGTATGCTGGCTTTTTGGAGGGGGCAGCGCTTCCACCGTTCCAGAAAGAGCGTGTCATCCGCTTCCGTCATGCAGGAGTCCGACCGGGCCGTCATGCGCGCGTACAGGAAGCAGTCCTCCGTGCCTGTTCCTTCCGGCAGGATGCCCCGTATCTCATCCATGCTCATGCTCCAGACGCATTTCACTTCGTCGCATCCCATCTCCAGCTGTCCCGCTTCCCTGCTGAACAGGAGCTTTCCGTCCAGGCCGAACGCCTCTATGGTCACGTCCGCCGTTATTTTCTCCGCCCCCTCGTTTATGACGCAGGCGCAGGCCGTGTCATCTTTCTTGAACAGGGAGAGGCAGACCGGGGCGAAGAACTTCCTGGCCGCGTAGTGGGCGAGTTTCCATTTTCCTGAGTATTCCAGGGAGGACCAGGACGTGACCGGCCATACGTCGTTCAGCTGCCAGTAGATGGCTCCCATGCAGTGCGGCCTCAGGCTCCGCCAGTACTGGACGGCGGTCTTGAGCGCGAGGGCCTGCTGCAGCTGGCTCAGGTACAGGACGGACTCCATTATGGCTCCGGCGGGGGCACAGTCCGGCCCTTGGTCTGCCGGGCCTGACGTGGGGAAGCGGAAGTAGCGGGAGAAATTCTCCAGTATGATGGAATTCCCGCTGGGAGACCGCTGGTGGTATTCCATGACCGGCTCGCTCAGGTTCACGTGCTTCCTGTCCGTGAACTCAAGCAGGCCTTCCATTGAGGGAAAGCTCTCGTAGCCGAACTCGCTGACGAAGCGCGGCTTTATGGACATGTACTTTTCCATGTCCTCCTTGCCGTGCCAGACGCTCCAGAAATGCATGTCCCCCTGGCTGTCGTCCAGCCAGTTGTCGGCAAAAGCGTTCTCTCCGCCTCCCGCACAGGGCGAGCTGGGCCACCAGCTCCTCGTCGGGTCGCACCTCCTGACAGTCCTTTCCACCGTGCCGTGGTTCAGTCTGTCGTAGTCCAGCAGGTAGAGGTCCCGGTTCTGCCTGCTCTCTTCGTACCAGCCGAGTGCACCCAGGTTCTCGTTGTTGCCGCACCAGACCGCGAGGCTCGGATGGTACTGCAGGCGGTATACGTTGTCCTCAAGCTCTTTCTCCACGCTTGCAAGGAAATCCCCGCTTGCGGGGTACAGGGAGCAGGCGAAGGCGCAGTCCTGCCAGACTATGATTCCAAGCTCGTCACATATACCGTAGCACAGGTCGCTCTCATACTGGCCGCCTCCCCAGAATCTCAGGCAGTTCATGTTTGCCCGGACGGAGCTTTCCAGGAAGTAGCGGTACCGTTCTTCCGTCCAGCGGGAGGGCAGGGCATCCACGGGGACAAAGTTGGATCCCTTGGCGAACAGGGGCCTGCCGTTCAGCTCAAAGTATATGCCCAGTCCCGGCTTGTCCCCCGCTTCTTTTACCGTACGGAGCAGGAGCTGCCTGAAGCCGATTTTGCGTTCCAGGGCCGCGCCGTCACCGCTTTGTATGCTGAGCGTGTACAGTTCGTTGACTTTAGGCGGTTCTCCTTCCGGGACCCCGCATCCGTTAAGCTGGTCTGCGCTCTTCCAGAGTACCGGGGACTGCACGTCCATGGTGAAACACACCTCTCCGTCCCCGGCCGGAAGGCATGCCGGTATGTCCCGGTGTATTTCCAGTCCGTTCCCGGACAGCGCCACATGGAATTTCTTTTCGCCCTCAAGCTCGGCATGGCAGCGGATGCAGGCACTCAGCCGCCACGTTCCCGTCCATCCTTCCGCGTGCAGGGGTTCCGTCTGTACCGAAAGCGACTTCAAGAGGATGTCCGGAACTTCCTCGATGTAGATGTCCCCGTATATGCCGCTCGTCATGAGGCAGGGACCCCAGTCCCAGCCGGCGGAGCACTGGATCCTGCGCACTAGGTTCCTGTGCGGGGAGACGACATCGTACTGCGTGAAGGGAATGGGGTAGGGGAGGGACTGTGCGAGCCTTACGGCTTCGTTTTCGGCGGATGCGAAATACAGTTCTATCTCGTTCTCCCCGTCTTTCAGGTAAGCGGAGATCTCGAATCTCCAGATGCGGAAGTAGTTGTCGCCTTTTCCGGCCTCCCTGCCGTTTATCCTGAGCGTGAAAAATGTGTCTGCCCGTTCGATGGTAAGGTAGCATGCCCTGTTTGAGGGGGCTTTGTTCCAGTGAAAGGACTTCCGTATAATCCAGTCTGCGCGTCCAGCCCAGAGGGCCTCCTGCTCGTTGAATGCGTAGTAGGGATCTTTCATGAGTCCCGCCTGAATCAGGGCGCTGTAGTTGTCGCCGGGGATTGCCATGCTGACGGAAGGAAAATCCTGCCTGCAGTCCGCAGAAGCCTGCGCTGCAGCGGAAGCCGATGCCTGTGTCAGTGTCCATTGTCCACGAAGGGAAAGTCGTTTCATAAAATGTGCTACCTCCGGGGAATCATTGTACGATATGGAAGAAATAAAGCAAATTTAAAAAGTTTTTTACCTAAAAAAAAAGCACCGCCAGAGCGGTGCTTTCGATTGTGCCTTTCGGTCTGCAGCGGTTAGTCGGCAGCCCGTGTCGGCGTAATGGTGATGCCGGTATAGGATGTCGTATTGACGACTTCCGTACCTTCCGGCGTGGGCAGGGAACCGCCGGTTGCAACGCCGCTGGCGACAACCGTCTTTTCTGCCAGATCCGCACTGTCGCCGGGAAGCGAATACGCATCCGCGAAGCGCTGGTTGATCGGATTGTCCATGGACGCAGTTCCGTTGGTAATCGTGATGCGCTGACCTGCGAATACCGGGATAAGACCGCCACCGACGTCCTTTGTCTGCGAGAAGCCGGTCAGTGCCTTTCCATCGGAGATGAAGTACTGGTCGCTGCCGCCTTCAACGTTCTCACGGGTCTCTCCGCCGCTCATACCGACGAGACCTTCGGTAACAACGGTTTCACCTCCTGCGTAGCTGTCGAATGCAGTTCCGCGGACAGAAGCCGTTGATGCCGGCGTATGAACCTTGAAGTCATTCAGGTTCTTGCTCGTCGAATTAACCTTGAACGATGCTTTTCCCGTATCGATATAGACGGTCGTCTTCGTAACGTTCTTGTCCGTTCCTTCTACATCCTTGCGGGTGAGCTGCTCGACAGACATCCTCGTGAGCGGAGCTATCGTGCAGACGGACTCACCCAGGTTGAGCGTCGCATTTGAGTTGAATCCGGTGGAGATAATGGCACCTTCCTCAACAAGGTCGCCCTTGCTGAGGTCAATCCACTCGCTGGATCCCTTGTTCTGTACCTGCACCTTTCCGGTGACAGAAGTGACCTTCGCATCAAACGCAAACGCGGAGACAGCTCCGCAGGCTGCGATGGCCAGACCAATAAGGCATTTGAAGTTCTTCTTCATAATGATACCTCCTGTTTTTTAAAGGTATTCCCTCATAAAGAGCATTCCCGCTTAACTATCTCACAGGTCGGCCCAAAAGTCAAGAAAAACCTTCGTTTTTACCACTTTTTTCTGCAGGAAGCCCTCAGAAAAGCGCACTTTTCTGAATGCCCTTCTATAGTAAGCCTGTATCCGGCAGACTCGTTCCAGATACAAAACAAACCAGTACAGAATTCGGTACAGGTAACCTCTTTCTTGACACGTTCCTTCTGAAAAACGGACCCCGGAACGAAGGAATCAGAATGAGAATACGGCGGTAACCGTTGCGCCCGTGTTGTCGTAGTAGGTGTCCTTATCCGCAAGGAAGCGGTAGGCCTTCACCTGGAACTGGAAATCTGAGGTACATTGGAGCTTTATCTCGGTGTAGCACTGCCAGCCCTCGTAATCAACGATATTTTCCTCATAACTGAAGAGCTGGTCGGCTCCCAGGGTTACGAGGAACTCCTTGATCGGCTTAAAGCTCACGGAAAGGCCGTACTTTACTGCCGCAGAATGTTCCGGGCTGAAGCGCATGTAGGAAATAGGTGTGCTCGTAAAGCCGTAGAAGGGGGCGTACATGCCGTTGTTGCCCGAAGCGTAGGTCAATGCGCCGGAGAGGGCAAGGGAATGGAAGTTCGTAAAATAGGTAATGTTCAGCTTACTGAGGTTCGACAGCCTGTTGAAGGAAGATGACTTGTTTGACTCGCCGTCTCCGTAGGTGGCAAATGTCGTCGAGATGTTATATACGAAATCTGAGTAGATGAAGGGGCCGTACATGCCGCAGGTGAGGTAAAAACGGTCAAACTGGTCTTCAATCTTGCTCGGTCCTTCCGTCCCGACAGCAACGCTTGCTTCTATATAAGGGGTCTGGTTGGCAAAGAGGTAGGGGAAGGTGAGGTTTGCCGATGAAACAACATAGGGATCTGCCCAGGTAAACAGCTGTTCGCCGATCTCGCTCACGTACAGGCTTGTGTGGCGGTCGTCCTTTATCCGGGCCCGGTAGATGTTGTACAGGCTGTTGGAATAGAGCGCCCGCCAGTAGTTCTTGCCGGAGGAGTTGATCATCAGCGTGTTCTTCGAGTTCAGGAGGCCCGTATAACCGGCGTATGCACCGAACTGCACGTGTGATCCGTTGAAGCCGACGTACATGCCGTCTATCTTCTGGTTGATGATGGTCGACGTCTTGTCGGCAACGTTGAAGCGTCCGGCAGAAAGGACAAAGCCGCCGTTTTCGTCAACGCTGTTGTAATAGTAGCGGAGCAGGTCTACGTCTGCGACGAGACTGATGCCGGGATACTCGTCAGAGCTGTTTTCCTGGGAGTATTTCAGTGACCCCTGGCCCGCGAGCCCGAAGGTGCCGTCCTCGATGAAGGGCATGTCAAACCAGCCGACCAGTTTTCCGGTAAAGAGGTGGTGGGCACTCCACCAGCCCGGTTCCAGAAAGGTGGAGAACAGGTTTGTATTTTCATCGTATTCCCACTTGTCATACCGTCCGCTGCCGTTTCCCGCAGCTCCGCCGGAAACAAGAACCTGACCGCCCGCCTCAAATGCTGAGAGCGGAGCCATGAGGAGGGAGGAAAACAGCGCCGTCAGCAGGAATTTACCAGTACTTTTCATGCTGTTTTTCTTCCTCTATGATTGCGTTTCTGAGTTCCCGTTCATGTGCATCCCGGTCGTGGTGCTCAATGCAGCGTGTTATGATATTGAGTGCTTCATAGCCTGACAGGAGCTTTTCCCGCGTATATGTTGCGGGAATATAGTTGAATGCCTTCATCTCCTTCCAGGCATAGTAGGGATTCTTGAAAAGGCAGTAGTTAATGCTGTCGATGACATACCAGGCACCGCAGCAGATGTTGCAGAGGTTTGCAAGGGGGATGGCCGCATCCGCTTTACCCATGTGCTTTGCCTTGACGATTTTATTGTCGATAAGGGATTCTATCGCTTCTTCGTTGCTGGCATCATCACTGACGAGACCAAGGTAACTTGCTGCGAGGTAACTTATCTGACCGTAGGTAACGGTTTCCGAGTTCAATGTATCTGTTAGCCGGTCCGCTGACTGCGCCCAGGAACTCACGCCCAGCATGCACAGCAACCCGATCAGTAATCCTTTCCTCATACTCGTGCGCTCACTTTTTTCACTCCACACCCAATCTTTATTCTAGCAAATACTCTTATGAAATGCAATATTCTTTTTGACGAAAAATCCCTTTTCTTTTTGTTCCTTAAATCAGGCTGTCCGTCCCTGAAAGCCTTCCTTTTTCATGGAGCCTTCATGAAATCTTCCATAATTTTCCGTACATCATGCAAAATCATGCCGCTGAGCCAGTTGCAAAAGTCGGTTACTTTTGCACTGGCTCACGAGGGCCTCATCGCACTTCGTGCAATTGCGGCCCTCGCAGGTGAATTTTGTCCAGTTTCAAAAGTCCGTCTGGACTTTTGAAACTGCCTCCGCGCTATCCCGCAATGACCTTACCGGGAATCGTAAAAGCATTCCGGGTACATTCCGTAAAAATGCCCCTTTCTGCTCCGGATTCTCGGCTTTATGCTTTATTTTATTGCCTTTATAAAGTATACTGTATGCTGCACTGTACTGTTCTATACACTGTATCCTGCCGCTTACCGGCACGGTATACTGGCACAGAGAAAAACATAAACGGAGTTTGTTTTGAAAAAGGAAGAAAAAAAGAAAAAAGTGAAGTCCGAAAAGCCTGCAAATAAAAAGAAAAAGAAGGTGAAGAGTGCCCTCTCCAAGGTTTCGTCCGGGAACAAGGGCTTCTTCCAGAAGCGCATGGACCTGTTTGTGCCTTTTATCATCGGTGCAGTCTGTGTCCTGCTCGCCGTCTGGAACGTCTTTGAACGCTTTGAGTTCCGTGTGTACGATATGGAGCTGAATGCCGGACGGCCGATTGAAACGGCGGATGAAATCCTGCTCATAGACATTGACGACCTTTCCATCGATGACGTCGGTGTGTGGCCCTGGAGCCGCGACATCGTGGGTGACATCCTGATCCGCATGAAGGAATTCGGGGCGACCGACATCGTATTCGATATTGAGTACCTGCAGAAGTCAGGTATGGCGCTCGTTTCCAATGCGGACAGCCTGGTGAACGAGTCACTTGAGACGGCCCGGCAGAACCTCGGTTCCCTCATGGGCCAGTTTGCCGATGCCGCTTCTTCGGGCATGTACTCTCCCGAAGAGCTTGCGGAGATTTCCAGCCAGATGGGCGAGTATGTCGGCGCTTCGCTTGAGGGCGTCAGGGAGGCGACCGCTTCCATTGCCCGCGACAACGACGAGTATCTTGCCCGAGCCCTCCAGTTCTTCGGCAATTCCTGGATGACCGTGAATGTGGGCATGTCATACGATCTGGATACGCCCGACAGCCTGCCGGACTCGGAGGTGAACGAAGAGTACCGCCAGTTCATCGATGCCCGCAACTGGGCTGCGGACCATCTTCTGCTGACGGACCTGCTGAATGATCCCGACGGCTTCATCGAGGCGGGAAACCAGGCCTCCATGCTGGAGCAGCAGTCCTACCGCGGCTTCTATCCCGCCCGCTATGTCTTCCTCAAGGCTGCGAAGGGGGCGGGTGCCACGAACGTTATCGTTGACAGCGACGGAAGCCGCCGCCGCATCGAGCTCTTCCATCATCTGGATCCCGCCAAGAAGTTCTTCTGGGTAAAAGAGGGGGAGACCTGGCAGCCCCATGAGGCGGACAAAGACTACTATGTGGGCCAGCTTGCGCTGCGGCCGCTTCTGAACTATCTGGACGTCCAGTCCGTGGAGCGCCGGCAGTACAGCTGCATCCTGCGCGGGGCAAAGCTGCCTTCCCGGGATAAGCGGGTGGACATCCGCATTCCGCTGGACGACAAGGGCCGCATGCTCGTCAACTGGTCACATGAGCTGTACGACAAGTCCTTCAAGGAGCATGTGTCGGCGGCGTACGTCTACGAGCTTGACCGGGCCGAAGAGCGGATTTCCCAGAACCTGAGCAACGTCACGAGGATCCGCATGACCGATGAAGAAGGCTGGGATCTTCCTTATTATACCGCCGCGAGCGAGATTCTTGAGGAATACCGGCAGATCGGTGAGATGAAGTCCGCCATGCTGCACAGCTGTCAGGGCTACGGTGATGACGGCAGTCCGATCGGCGGCGGCATAGCAGCAGAGGACTACGACAACTACTTTGCCCTCAGGCAGGACTTCTACGGCAAGGTCGGCCAGTACGTTGATGCCGGCTTCAAGGACGGCGTCCTTTCCCTCCTTGCCTCGCTGGATGACGGCAGCAACTCGGACAGCATCCGGGAGCTTTCGGACGAGATGGGCGCTGCCTTTGACGGACTTGCGACCGACTATAAGACCTTCATGAGCTATTACGAAGGGCTTGCTGCCAAGTTCAAGGGTTCCTTCTGTTTCATCGGAAACACGGCAACCTCTTCAACCGATCTGGGAGTCACCCCCTTCGAGCGCCGCTACCCCAACCTGGGAACGCATGCCAACGTCATGAACACGATCCTGCAGCAGGATTTCATAACCCCCCTGCCGGTCTGGCTGGGACTGGGCTTTGCCTTCATCTGCGCCTTCCTGATCAGCTTCTACAACCGGAACAAGTCCAACGGCCGCAAGAATGTGTACGGTTTGTTCTATATTATGCTTCCGATTGCGGTGATGATTGCCCTGATGTACTTCTTCCGGATTTACATCCCGCTCTTCCTCCCCAGCCTCTTCCTGCTCGTTACCTACATCGTGCAGGCAATCATCAACTTCATCGCGGTTTCCCGCGACCGGAACACCCTGCGGCGCGGATTTGATGCCTACGTTTCCCCGGAAGTCGTCAGCCAGATCGTCAAGGACCCCAGCCACCTGTCATTGGGAGGCGCAAACAAGAACATCACCGCCCTCTTCTCCGACGTCAAGTCCTTCTCGGGCTTTACCGAGATGATCAACAACGAGGAAGGCGAGGAGAACGGTGCTGTCCGCCTGGTCGAAATCCTGAACGTGTACCTTGGCTTGCTGAGCGACGCCATAATGGACAACCGGGGTACGATAGACAAGTACGTCGGTGACGAAATCGTTTCCTTCTTCGGTGCGCCGATCGATGACGAGTACAACGCGTTCAATGCCTGCGTCGCCGGAATCCGCATGAAGCAGGCGGAGGACGTCTACAACCAGAAGCACTTCTACACCGACCACGACATCCCCGCCCCCCTGCTTTCCCGCGTCGGACTGAACACCGGCTACATGGTCGTCGGCAACATGGGAACGGAAAAAAAGCTGAACTACACGATCATGGGCAACAACGTCAACCTTGCCTCCCGTCTGGAAGGAACCAACAAGGCCTACGGCTCCTGGATCATGTGCTCGGAGTCCACCTGGAACGCCGCCGACAAGGGAGAAAAGCAGGGCCTGCTCCTGTCCCGCTGCTTTGACTGCGTCCAGGTCATCAACGTCAAGAAACCGGTCCAGCTCTACAATATTCTGGGCCTCAAGTCCGAACTGCCTGCCGAACAGATAGAGGCGGCGCAGATTTTCAACGAGGGAATGAGGCTCTACCTGAACGGGCGCGACACTCCCGAGGCTCCCAAGGACATTGCGGAAATCAAGAAGGCACTTTCATTCTTTGAACAGGCAAAAGCCTGCTTCCCGGATGACAAGTCTTCCGACACTTTCATAGACCGCTGCAATGACTACATTGCAAACGGTCTGCCGGAACTGTGGGACGGCGTGTACGTCATGAAGAGCAAGTAAGGGTTCCGGATGCGCTACCTGGTCCGCAAGTCTGCCATACTGCTTTTAACCCTCTTTCTCGTATCGCTTGCGGTCTTCTTCGCATTCCACGTGATTCCCGGGGACAGTGCAATGCTGATCCTCGGCACGGAGGCGAGCGAAGAAAGCCTTGCCGCCCTCAGGCACGAGATGGGGACGGACCGGGGGCTCTTTGCCCAGTATACCGGCTGGCTCGGCGGCATTTTCCGGGGGGATTTCGGCGTTTCGCTCAAGTACTCCCGGAGCGTCGCCGACCTGCTGGGGTCCCGTATCCTCCTGACGTCCCTGCTGGGGCTCATGGCGTTCCTGCTGGTCTTCCTTGCGGGCATTCCCCTGGGCCTGCTTGCGGGGCGGGTCCGCCACCCCCTTGCCAGGGCTGCAGTCGGGGCTTTTTCGGTACTCGGCATTTCGCTGCCGGGATTTTTTCTTTCCCTGCTTTTAATCTGGGTTTTCGGCCTCGTTTTAAAGTGCTTTACGCCGGGAAATTACGTGAGTCTGAGCGAGGATGCGGGTGCCTTTTTCCGCTTCATGCTGTTCCCCGCCGTCGCCGTCGCCCTCCCGCAGATTGCCGTCCTGGCAAAGTACCTGGCAGCGTCGGTACGGGAAGAAAGCGCTGCGCCCTACGTGAAGGCGGCACGGAGCAGGGGCTGCAGTCCTTTCCGGCTTTTGACCTGCCACATTTTCAAGAACGCCGTTGTTTCCGTCGTGCCCCTGCTCGGCATGATAGCGGGCAGCATATTCTCGGGGAGCATCATCGTGGAACAGGTCTTCGGCATCTCCGGGGTGGGCCGCCTGCTTATTTCCGCCGTCAGCTACCGGGACTTTCCCCTTGCCCAGACAATCGTGCTCTACATTGCCGCCCTCGTCGTCATCGTCAACTTTTTCGTTGACCTTGTGGTCCAGTGGCTGGATCCCCGCATCCGCCTGGATGCCTCCAGCCAGTAGGCTCTCACGGGCGCATGAGAGACGTCTCGCGGACGAGAGAGAGACGTCATGCGGGCGCATGAGAAACGTCACCCGGACGCGTGCGAAACGTCACCCGGACGCGTGAGAGACGCCACGCGGACGCGTGAGAGACGTCACCTGGGTGCGTGGGAAGTGTCACCCGGACGCGTGAAAAGCCTGTTGCCCGTGGATGTCCCCGGAATCAAAGCGTGCTTGTTTAACCCTGTCCGATTCGCTATAATCGATGGCATTATGATAGTGATGAAATTCGGCGGTTCTTCCGTTGCCAACGCAGAGCGGATCCGCCATGTAGCCAAAATCATTCAGGCATATACAGAACAGAGGCCCGTCGTCGTCCTGAGCGCGATGGGCGACACGACCGACTACCTGCTCGAAGCCGCCGATCTGGCCGTGCAGGGAACGGTCGACATCGGGAATGTTGAAAAGCTCCACCTGGATACGGCCCGCGACTTGGGGGTAGACGTCCCCGCCATTCAGGAACTGCTGGGCGAGCTCAAGACCCTCCTTACCGGCATTTCGATGCTGCGCGAGCTGACGAAGCGGACGCGGGACTACCTGGTTTCTTTCGGCGAGCGGATGAGCGTGCGCATGATGGCGGCCTACCTGGCAAAGGAAGGAACTGCCGCACAGTTCTACGATGCCTGGGACATCGGCATGGTCAGCGACTCGAACTACATGGCTGCGGAACTGCTCGATGACGTATGGGAGAACATTCCGAAGGCGCTTGCCGCATACAAAAACGGGGCGGAGCAGGCAATTCCGATCGTTACGGGTTTCATTGCGAAAGACAGGAAAGGCATCATAACGACCCTGGGCCGCGGTGGCAGCGACCTGAGCGCAACGATTATCGGTGCCGCAATGGGTGCGGACGAGATTCAGACCTGGAAGGACGTTGACGGCATTATGACGAGCGACCCCCGTGTCGTGCCAGACGCCCGGCCCGTGGGAGAAGTGACCTATGAGGAAGCGCAGGAGCTTGCGATGTTCGGCGCCCAGGTCCTGCATCCCCGCAGCATGCTGCCCTGCCGCAAGACGGGAACCCCTGTCCGCGTCAAGAACAGCTACAACATCAAGAGCCCCGGCAGCATCATCGTCGAACAGCATTCCGGCACCCGCCCCCTCGTGACGGCGATAACGAGCGTCAAGCACATTACCCTGATCGACATCGAATCCAGCCGCATGCTCGGTGCAGCGGGCTTCCTTGCCCACATATTCAACCAGTTCCTCAAGTGGAACATCAGCATCGACGTCATTGCGACCTCGGAGGTCTCGGTGTCCCTGACCGTCGGCGGCAAGACCGACCTGACCGGCCTGCTTCCCGACCTGGAGCGGGTGGGGGATGTGAACGTGAAGCAGGATAAGGCAATCGTTACGATAATCTGCGATGCTTCCCGTTCAAGCGGAACCCTTGCCCTGTCCTTTGCCGCCCTTGAAAAAGAGGGGATAAACGTGCAGATGATAAGCCAGGGCGCGAGCAAGGTAAACATCAGCTTCATCGTCAACAATGACGAGGCCGACCGCGTCGTGAAAGTCCTGCACAGGGCACTGTTCGGCTAGGGATGCGTCGGGAGGTCCTGCGTTCCCTGCGTGCGTGCTGCACGGGGAAGATCAGTATGTCTGCATGCAAACGGGCGGTACCCGACTGTCTGGCTGCCGTCCTTATCATAGCGCTTGAACTTTTGTTTTTCCGTAATGTCATCGGAAATGACGGACTGTTCGGTGACAGCAGGGACGGGCGGCTGACGATGCTCCTGACGGAACACTGGTTCCGCTTCTTGACCGGAAAAGAAGGTTTTGCGGATCTTGCCATGTTCTATCCGAACAGGAATGTTGCCGGATATACGGACATGTTTCTGGGCTACGGCATCGTACACAGCATTCTGCGTTTTCTGTCGTTCGACGTGTACCTGTCATACAAGATGACCCTTATAGCCCTTCATGTGTCCGGCTCCTTCACCCTCTATTACCTGCTCCGCCGGAAGCTCGACACGGGCATTGTATGGGCCCTGTTCGGGGTAACCGCTTTCTCTTATTCGACCACATTCGCCAGGGCTGCGGCGGTGCATACCCAGCTGTTCGGCATGAGCATGCTTCCCTTTCTTGCGGTCCAGCTCGTGGATGTCCTGCAGGGCTTCTCCGACCGGCGGCGGAGGAACAGGGCTATATGCGTGTTCATCGCCTTTTTTGTCCTGCTCATGTACACATCCTGGTATGTCGCCTTCTTCACCGCCATCTTCATGCTCGTCTTGATCGTGACCTGGTTCTTGACCGGTGAGCCGGGACCTAAGGCCGCGTTGCGAGACCTGCGTTCCGTCGCTGTGACGCTGGGTTTTGATATCGTGAAGTTCCTGATGCTGGGGATTGTCCTGCTTGTTCCGTTCGCACTGATTTACCTCCCTGTCATGCGGAATAGTGGCGGCTACGACTGGGGCGAGGCCTTTTCCTATTCTCCGGAGTTCGCTGACATACTGAATGTTGGGGACTCGAACCTTTTCCTGGGCCGCCTTATCCGCAAGCTGCACATGGACGGGCGGGACGAGCTGGAGGAGGGAATGAGCGTCGTCCTGTTTGCCGCCTATATCCTTGCCCTCCGCTTTTTCCTGCGGAAGGGGCGGGAGGAGAAGGGGAGGGGCGCTCTGTTCCTGTCCGCGCTCGCCATCGCATGTGCCGTCTGCCTTGTCCTGCCGATGCGGATGAGCGGCATGGGCCTGTCCTTCTGGCGCTACCTTGTCTGGAAGCTGATTCCCGGCGGCAAGTCCGTCCGCGCGGTGGCGAGGTTCCTGTTTTTCCTGAGTTTCCCCATATCGGTTACCGCTGCGGTCTACGGGGGGCAGAAGCTGAAGCGGAGCAGGCGTCCCCGGCTTGCTGCAGCATTTTCCGCCGCCCTCCTGTCCCTGCTCCTTCTGACGCAAATCCGGCGCGGGGGAGTTTACAGTGCCTGGAATGCCGGTACACAGCGGGCTTTCGTTGCGTCCGTGCAGGATGTCCCGTCTTCCTGCACGGCTTTTTATGTTACCGATTCCGGAAACAGGATGCGGGCGGCGGAGCTGGATCAGCTGGACGCCTTTGAGCTTGCTTCCTGCCTGAATGTGCCGACCTTGAACGGATACTCCGGCGGGATGCCGGAAGGATGGGGAAAGCTGTGGGTTATAGCGGGCGAAGACTATCTTCCCGGCATTGCCTTTCTGGCAGCCAGGGAGGGGCTTGATAACGTCTGGGGGCTGGATCTTGCGACCGGCAGCTGGAGCAGGCCGCCCCGCACATCAGAGCTGATGAAGAAAGAACGCTCGTGGAACTTTAACGGCACGCATATTGTCTCGGATGGCTATGAGGCCGCCGGCAGACGCTACCTGAATCCTCAGGGAATGAGTGAAGGTCCCTACTGGACGGTGTTTCCCGGGAATTACAGGGTGACTATACAAGGGGAAAATCTGGACGGAATGGAAATCAACGTCAACTCCGGGGCAGGGAAGACCCGCTATCCGTTTACGAGCGAGCTTTCCGAAGGGCAGGTTCAGATCCGCTTTTCCGTCCGGGAAGCCGTTCCCGACCTGGAGGTCTTCATTAAGAATGTGTCGGACCGGCAGATGTGCTTCTCGTCTTTTGTCCTCGTCATGGAAGACTAAGACGAGGCAGGCTTATCTGGAATTCAAAAGGGGCAGAAGCGTCCGGTTTCTGCCCCTTTTTTGTGTGGATGATTTTACTGGAATCTTACTCGAAGCTGACGTCCGTCACCTGGAAGTAGGCTTTCGGGTGTGCGCAGACCGGGCAGACTTCCGGGGCCTTCGTACCGACGACGATGTGCCCGCAGTTGCGGCATTCCCAGACCTTGACCTCGCTCTTCTCGAAGACCTTTGCGGTTTCAACGTTTTCAAGCAGCTTGCGGTAGCGCTCCTCGTGGCGCTTTTCTATCTTGGCGACCCCGCGGAACTTGGCGGCGAGCGCCTTGAAGCCTTCTTCTTCGGCAGTCTTTGCAAAGCCCTCGTACATGTCGGTCCACTCAAAGTTCTCTCCGTCAGCGGCGGCTGCGAGGTTTGCCTTGGTATCGCCGATGCCTTCAAGCTCCTTGAACCACATCTTGGCATGTTCTTTCTCGTTTTCTGCCGTGTGCAGGAAGATGTCGGCAATCTGCTCGTAACCTTCCTTCTTGGCGACCGAAGCGAAGTAAGTGTACTTGTTGCGGGCCTGGCTTTCTCCGGCGAAGGCAGCCTGCAGGTTCTTTTCCGTCTGGGTTCCAGCGTATTTGCTCATACTTGTTCTCCTTGTGCGTCTACTGAGTATAGACTCGTTACCACGGAATTTAGACTACCTGCCCCCTCTGATAATGTCAAGGGGCTGGCGGCCGCCCCGGGCCGACGGCATTTCTGGTGTGCGCACTGCGCATTGCATTTCCATCCCCGTTGCGCTATGATGGGGACATGGACTGCATTGAATTCGACGATGTTTCGTTTGCCTACCCGCCCGTGGAAGGCGATCTGGATGCGGAGGGACGGCAGATTGTTCCTGCCCCGGTGTTTGACCATTTTACGGGGGCCGTTCCTTCCGGGAGCGACGGCGCAGCTGCCGGATCTGCCGGTGCTGCGGGTTCCCTGACCAGTCTTATCGGCCCGAACGGTTCAGGCAAGTCCACCTTCATGCTGCTGGCGTCCGGCCGTCTCCTGCCCCAGTCAGGCTGCTGCCGCCTCTTCGGACAGGATGTTGCCCGCCTGGGCGGGGAACAGAAGAACCTGCTGGCTTCGGTCATCTACCAGAACATGGAATTCGAGAGCGACGAGGCGGTGGACAGACTGCTCTCGTTTGTGTATTCCGCCGGTGCCCTCAAGGGGAAGGCTGCAGGCATCCGTGCACCGTCCCGTGACCTCCTTGCCGAACTGATCGATGTCCTTGAACTTGAAAAGGTCATGGACCGGGGACTGCGGCAGCTGAGCAAGGGCGAAATCCAGCGGGTCCTGCTTGCCTTTTCCCTGCTCTACGGCAGTGCCTCGGTCTTTATGGACGAGCCGCTGTTTGCGATGGAAGACGCCCAGAAGGATCGTGCACTTGCCTACCTCCGTGAATATGCGGTAAAAACCGGGACGGCCCTCTTTGTTTCCATGCACGAACTTGACCTGAGCCGCCGCCACGCGGACAAGGTGCTGCTCTTTCACCCGGACCGGACGATAGACTACGGAACACCTGACGAGGTGATGACGGACGAAGGGCTTGAGAAAGCCTACGGTGTTCCGGTTTCCCTGCTCAAGAAGCAGGAGGACATGACGCGCGAGGAACTGAAGGCTGCAGCCGATGCGATACTGAAGGTGCAGGCAAATGCGTAAGGCTTTTCCCAAAAAAGTGAGGCTGGCGCTCCTTGCCGTCACGGCAGCTGCCCTTGCCGCCTGGTTTGCCTATGACCTCTTCCTTGCCCCGAAGCCGGAGCGGAAAAGCTATGCCGAGTTCCATGCCCTTGTCGGAGAAGGCAGGGTCGGGGAGGCAACGCTTGGCGCAGATGAAATCCGCTTTACGCTGCACGTGGCGGATGCCATATCTGTGGCGGATGCCATATCTGTGGCGGATGCCATATCTG
>CAMJZA010000033.1 GCA_946410085.1 uncultured Treponema sp.
TGCGGACTGCGGACTGCGGACTGCGGACTGCGGACTGCGGACTGCGGACTGCGGATGTCCTCAGAATGAACTTTTAAATACAACAAGCAGAATACACAGCATTCCTTCCCATATAGTGTCCCCAGAAGGCGCGGTCAGTCGCATTCCCGGGGACTTTTTATATGAAAACCATTCCATCCTTCCAAATCTTCTAAAGGAGAAAAGATTATGAAAAAACTCTTTCTCACAGGACTTGCCGTACTTGCGGCAGGCCTTTTGGCATCATCCCTTGTAGCCTGCAGCAACAGCAGTGACGATGATGATGACAATATTGCCTACAACTCGTCAGGTTCGTCAGACAGCTCCGTCGCGTATACGGGGAGCATGACAGCCAACGGTACGTCCTACACATCGCTTACCATGACCGGCAGCTCTACCAGCGGTACGGCAGTACTTGCTGGCAGCTCAGGAACTGTCTCCGGCACCTATGCCAGGGCAGTAGCAGCTTCCGCCAACACGCTCGACCTCAGCGGCAGCTATACCCTGAGCTTCGACTTCGGAACGGTCACCATAGCCGTCAACAACGATGTCGTTGTGCTTTCTGCCGGGTCAGCAGCAGCCGGCGGGAGCGGAAACGTCAGGCAGGACAACACGAACGAGCCGCTCACGACGCTGAACGGCAAGACCTTCGTGTGCCCGGTATATATGCATACGATTGCCTATAGGGAAGTTACCCCCCACAGCATGAAAGAGCAGATATACACGTTGACGGATTCCTGCTACATCACGGGAACTTCCGACAGCGAAGCAACCGTAAAGATTTGGGCTGTAGGTCCTAGTGCAGGCGCGGGTAATTGGAATGGAGATTTCGTGACAAAAAGCATAACCTACACCATAAGCGGCACTACGATTACGTTCACCTGTGAAGGAATAACCAGCACGGGGACGATTACCGGTTCAGGAAGCTTCACGATTGCAGGCTCAACAGTCGAAAGGAAAGCGAGTGCGCTGTTAGACAACAACTTCTCAAGGTCAGATTTACCTGCTGCTGCAGATGGAGGGGTTTCAAGCCTCATTACGGGTGATATGGTCTTCATAGAGGGGAATGCCCCCAGTGCAGGAAAACAAGAGCAGAAAACAACATACTACTAACAGCCCGTCATTGCAGGCAGCGCCGTATCACCGGCTCCTGCCTGCATCAGACACTGCGGCTACTTGTCGGAATAGTGGTTCCTGCACTGGTAAATCTTCAGGCAGCCGTCTGCTATCTGGTAGATGAGGCGGTTCTTTTCGTCAATCTCACGGCTCCAGAGCCCCGACAGGTTTTCCTTCAGCGGTTCCGGATGTCCGATTCCCTTGTTGCCATTGCGCTGGATGTCCGCAATGAGCTTATTCAACTTTTTAAGCGTCTTCTTGTCCTGCGTCTGCCAGTATTGAAACTGTTCCCACGCCTCTTCATAAAACTGGATAATCATTTTTCCATCGCCTTAAGCTCTTCCATTGTCTTGCTTATGAAATGAAGCTTTCCCTCGTCGTCAAGCCGCTTGAGTTCCTCAAGGTGCCTGATATTCGCCTCGCTGTAAAAGTCATCGGGGGCTGCCGTAGAGCCGGTGGAAAGCTCAAAGGGGATTTTCTTGTCCCGGATGACCGCCTTGACAAAGACGTTGATTGCCGCCGTCGCCGAAAGCCCGATGTTCTCGCAGATTGCAGAAAAAGTGCGCTTGTCGCCCGCATCCAAACGGATTGTCATGTTAGCCTGTGCCATAAAAAGCCTCCTCTCGTATACTATATCCACAGTATACTCCATTTGCACAGAAATTCAAGTGCAAACACAAGCAAACTAAGCATATCCGAAGAGTTATTGCACGCAGCCGGCAGAAACGTAAACACCGGGAAACGGGATACAAAACACGAGACGCTTTAAACGCCCCCGCCTTTCGGGTATAATCCTTCCCATGCAGACTTATAGAATTACCGCAGAGCAGATGGTTACGGGAGGAGACTGCATCTCCTCGATTGACGGCAAGAAAGTATTCGTCCCCCTCGCCATTCCGGGCGAAGAGCTGGAAGTTGCGATAACGAAGGAATTCCGGGACTACAGCCAGGCCCGCATCGTCTCCGTACTCTCGCCCTCCCCCCACCGGGTCCAGCCGTTCTGTCCCCTCTACGGCAGCTGCGGGGGCTGCAACATGATGCACATCGCAGCCGGCTTTCAGCAGGAACTGCGGAAGTCCATTTTAAAAGAAGCCTTTCTGCGCGAAGGGCTGGAACTACCGGACATCGAAGTCGTCGCGGGGGCGGACCGGGGCTACCGGGCCCGCTTCCAGCTCCACGACGGCGGCCTCATGGCACGGGGATCAAACAGCATCATCCGGCTGAACGCCTGTGCCTGCGCTACGGCGGAAGTAAACCGCTACCTGTCCGAAATTCCCCCGGAAGAACGCCCGAAAGGCCGGGTCCACATCTTCGGCAGCGACGCCATCAGCTCCATTCCCGACGATTACGACAAGATAGTCATAGCCCACGAGGAAGAGCGGCAGAAGAAAAAGGAAGAAAAAAGCATGAAAGGCCAGCCCCGCAAGACCATACACGGCAGGCCGATGAAAAAACAGAAGAAGATAAAGCCCCGCTTCGAAGGAACACGCTTTGACCCCGCCAACAGCTGCAGGCTTTCCCTGCTCGGCAAAGAACTGAACTTCGACGTACAGGGCTTCTTCCAGTCCAACCTGGAACTGCTGGCAAAGACCATTCCCCTGATTACGGAAGGACTGTCCGGGAACAACGCACTGGACGTCTATGCCGGCGTCGGCACCTTCTCCCGCTTCCTTGCGGACCGCTTCGGCAAGCTCTGTCTGGTCGAGCACAACCGGGACGCGCTCGCCTGGGCGGAGATGAACCTCGCCGGAACGAACCACGAAAGCTACGGGGTCAGCGCAGACAGCTGGATCCGCCAGCATGCCGCCCCCTACACCGCCTTGAACGGCCCCTTTGACGCCGCCGTCGTAGACCCGCCCCGGAGCGGCATGGAAAAGTCCGTCAGCTCCTGGCTCGCCGCCTCAGGCATTCCCCACATCAGGAGCCTGTCCTGCGACGCGGCAACCCATGCGCGGGACATTGCAGCCCTGGTCAGAGGCGGCTACCGTCTGGACCGCCTCTTCCTGCTCGATTTTTACCCCCAGACCTGTCACATCGAAAGCCTTGCGTGGTTAACACGGTAGAGCAAGAGGCAATACCCATGAACGCAAAACTGATTCCGGCAGCCATCGCAGCCCTCCTCCTGAGCCCCACCCTGTTTGCCGCCCCTCCCGCAGCAGCGGCAGGCAAAAGCGCAGCAAAGACAGCGGCAGGCACGGCCAAAACGGAGGAGCCTTCCTGCCCCGTGCTGGACCTGTCCACCATAAAGCCCAGCAAGGTGACGGTCCTCGGCGGAGCTGCACTTGCCGAAGCAGTACGGAGCGAGTCCGGATTCATGATTCCCATCGAAGGAAAAATCCTCTATGCCTTTGACGGCGAAGGGAACGTCGCCTGGACGCACGGACTTTCAAGCAAGGTAGACAGCCTTTCGGCGGGCATCGGCGGCATCCTCTATGCCGGCAGCCGGAAGACAACCCTCTGCATGATCAGTCCCGGAGGCAAGGAGCTGTGGAAAACCCGCACCGGCTTTTCCATGGAAGGAGATCCCCTGCCGGGAAGGGACGGCCGCGTATTCGTCAGGGGAAGCTCGGACATCGCCTGCTACGGACTCAAGGGCACCCGGCGCTGGGCCATACAGGTGCAGGGGCAGGACACAAGGCTCCCCCTGACCGAACTGAACGACGGCAGGCTCCTCGTATTCCTGACAAAGACGGAAGGGGGCAAAAGCTGTGCCCTCACCGTCTCCCCCTTCGGGCAGCCGATGGAAGAACTGACCTTCTCGGGCCAGGTCAAGGCAGCCGCAGCCTGCGGCGACGGGGTCCTGCTCGCATTTTCCGACGGGGCAATCGGTTTGTGTTCGGTGCAGGGCGGCAAGTCCGTCTCCCGCTGGATACAGGGCACCGCCGAAACGCATTTTTCTTCCGCAGCAGCAATCATCCCCGACCTCGGTTCCGGCAGGACGGCGGCCTTCCTCGCAGGTTCCCCTGCCCGCCTGCTCTACGTGAACACGCAGACCGGCAGCATCGAAGCAGAAGCGAAAACAGGCATCAACGCCGCCGCCCTCCGCTATACGGGCATCACGGCGCAGGGGCTGGCACTCGCCGACAGCTCGGGAGCGGAATGTTATTCGGTCGGCACCTCGGGCGTTGCCCCGGGCAATGCCCCGGATGTTGTCCTCCCCGTCTGGAAGGCACGCTACTCGAACGCCGCAGGCTGGTCCTATATGTTCATCTCTGACGAAGGCTTCATACACTTCTGCGGCAAGGACTGGGTCATCTCGTCCTACCGGGTCAGACAGAGCCTGTCCAGGGGAGAAACGGCAGTTTTTAAAGGAAAGAAAGCCGCCCAGTACTTTTCGTTCTACAACGACAATCAGATGACCTCGTCCGAGCTTTACGGCAGGGCAATTTCCGGCAGGCTTTCGGCCGAAATGCTCAGCGACTGGAAAACGGGAAACTTCGGCGGACGGGAGCAGGGTTACCTTTCGCTGCTCACCGGCGAGCTTTCCGCGCTGAACAGCGCCTACAGTTCGGCAAGTTCAACCCGGGCCGCAGGCGACGCGGTCTATTTCCTCACGCATCCGGCCTACAGCCAGGAGCTGCTCGCCCTCGCGGCTTCAAGCCAGCTGGCAACATTCAGCCCGGTCATTGCCCGTCTCCTGCTCAAGACAGGCGACGCGCCCCTCGTCCTCTCGCTCATCAAGGCGGCAGGAGAACTTGCATTCGATGCGGACGGTTCACTGCTCGATGCACTCCTGTACACGGCCCAGCACACCCCCTCGTCCGGCAGTGACGGCACGCTCATGGCAATCTGCGATGCAACCTGTGAAATCTGCCGCTTCATGGGGATCCCCGCCTTTGCCAGACGGGGAAAGGCAATCCTCAGCTACCTCCTGTATCCCCAGTTCTCCCAGCGGGTACACGACTACGCCAAAAAGACCCTGGACAGGATTATCGAGGAAAAAATCTAGCCGAGCAGGGCCTTCAGCGCATCATCGACTTTCTTATATTCCGCAACGACGGCAGGAAGCAGGGTCTTTCCCTTCTCACCGTCCGGGGAATCGCCCCGCAGGGCTTCCGTCAGCTCGGAAGCGGCATTTCCCAGGGCATCCATACCCATATTGAGGGCAAGGCCCTTGAGCGTGTGGGCGGCCGTAAAGGCAGCCTTGTAGTCGCCGCCTTCCAACGTGGACTTGAGCGTCTCATAGTTCTGGTCCGCCTTGAACTTCGTCAGAAGCTTTGTGATGAAGGCATCGTCCATAAGGCGGGAAAGCGCCGCATTATAATCCGAACCGATCGCATCATAGAATTCTTTTACCGTCATAAACAAACTCCTTTTTTATATCATACTACAGGATTGCTCCCGAAACAAGGACTTTTCCGCCCGGCACACCGGCTACCGGAGCAGGGCTGCCGCAACGGCTCCACGCAGAGCCGGCTATCGCAACGGCTGCTACGCAGCCAACTACCGGAGCAGGGCTCCCTTCCTGATCGTATCAAAGGCTTCCTGCCCGCAGAGGGTCTTCACGATTTCCATCGAGAACTCTTCCGCGGCCCCCGGCCCGCGCCCCGTAATGACATTGCCGTCGTGCACGAACGGCACTCCTTCCCGGTGCCCGGCGGCAAAGGCTGCTGCGTTCCCTTCCATGCCGGGATAGCAGGTCCAGCTTTTGCCCTCCAGGGCGGAAGTTTTGGACAGGACGAGCGCGGGCGCGGCGCAGATGGCGCAGACCAGCTTTCCCGCCCTGCAGCAGGCTTCCAGCAGGGCAACGGCGCTCCGGGAAGCCGCAATGTTCGCCGCTCCGGGCATGCCGCCGGGAACAACCACGGCATCCGGCAGGCTGTCCGCAGCGGACGACAGGTATGATTCCAGCGTAATGTCTGCATTGACGCTGACCTTGTGCGCCATCGTCACCGTCCGGGACGCAGTTCCGACGGAAACGACGCTGACGGAAAGCCCCGCCCGCCTCAGATAGTCAATCGGGGAGAGGGCTTCAATCTCCTCGGAACCGTCCGCAATGAATACAAGAACATTTTTCATACACTACCCCCACAGATATGCCTGTTTCAGAAGCCGGTGCAAAAGCCCGCAGCATACGGTGCAGGCCTCCATAACAAGGCCGTCCCGGCTCTTTTCCTTCATTTTACCAGATTTTTCATTGAAATTCTACCGGAATAGGGGTAAGATAGAGGTATGAAACAAGTTCTCCTGATAGGTGCACACTACACCTTCGCCGAATACCTCTCGGACGGGTTAAAAGACCAGCAGGTCAAGCTCGAGCACTGCCCCAATTCACGGAGCGCATACACGACGCTCATCCAGCTCCTGCCGGACCTCATCATCATCGATGTCGGCAGCATGGACGAGGACGTCATCCTCTTCCTTGAGAAAAAGATAAAGGATCCGAATGCAAAGTCCACACCGATCATCGCAATCGGAGAACTGGAGGACCGCAGGCTGATTGCAAGCCTCATAAACTTCAGGGTCCAGAAATACTTCAAGATGCCGCTCAAGTACGACACCTTTTTCAAGGCAATCGGCGAAGCCCTCGGCATGAACTTCACGGCCGACCAGACCGAATGCATCCTTGAAATGCACGTAACGGACAACATTTTCTTCATTGAAATCGCCGGCGGCCTGAACCGGGACAAAATATCAATGCTCCGCTACCGGATCAGCGACTGCAAGACCAAGCTCAAGATGACCGCCCCCAAACTCGTCCTGATGCTCTCGGACTTAAAGCTCTGCTTCCTCGACATGACGAACATCCAGCTCCTCCTGGACACGATCCTGAAAGACATGGTCATCAAGAAGGGAAACATAAAGATCCTGACGAACGACAGCTTCTTTCAGGAATTCGTCAAGGGACACGCGGAATACAACGGCATTGAGGTTTCAGGCGACATCGAGACCGTCCTGAATCCCCTGCTCGAAATCTTTGCGCTCTCCGAAAGCAAGGATCCGCTCCTGCACCGGATCCTGATTCCGAACAAGGAACTGCCCGAAAGCGCCATCGACCTGCGCTTTTCGAAGGATTACGGCGGAACGGCACAGTCGGAATGGGACAGCGGAGACATGCTGCGGATCGCCATCATTGACGACGATCCCGTCTCCCAGAAAATCCTCGTCGGCACCTTTGAAAGGATACAGGCGACCACGACGGTCTACAGCGACGGCATCACCTTCCTGAACGACCTGAACAACAAGACCTTCGATGTCGTCATCCTTGACATCTTCATCCCCAAGATGAACGGCCTGGACATCCTGAAGAGCCTGCAGCACCAGAAGTACAGCTCGCCCGTCCTCGTCTACTCGCAGGCGACGGACACGCAGTACGTGACAGACGCCCTCACTTACGGGGCGGCAAACTTCATCCTGAAGCCGCAGAAACCCGAGGTGCTCATCCAGAACGCACTGGCAGCCATCAGCGACCGGGACAAAGACGGCTTCGGCTTCGGGCTGTAAGACATGGGCGACAGCGCTGCAGAAAACAGTTCGGTCGAAGCGGGCAGCCGTTTTCTGGCAAGTACCCTGCACGAGGTCAGGACACCGATTCAGACCATCATCAGCACGACGGAACTGCTGGACGATACCGCACTGGACAAGGAGCAGATGGAATATGTGCGTCAGATCGAATTCAGCGCAAACGTCCTCCTGCAGCTCGCAAACGACGTCCTTGACTTTACCAAGATCCGTTCAAAGGAATTCAAGCTCGAAAGCATCCCCTTCGACATCACGGAGCTGACCGAGCACGTCGTTGACCTCATCAGCATTGACGCCTTCAGCAAGGGGCTGGAAGTCATTACCGACATCGACTATTCCATGCGGCGGAACGTCATGGGCGATCCGACCCGGGTTCAGCAGATCCTGCTCAACCTGGTCAAGAATGCGGTCAAGTTCACCGCAAAAGGCTACATCTACGTCAAGCTTTCCATCGAAAACAACAACCTCTTCTTTCAGGTCATCGACAGCGGCATCGGCGTTTCCCCCAAAAACCAGAAGCTGATCTTCAAGGACTTCTATCAGGTGGACGCAAGCACGACCCGCAAATACGGGGGAACGGGCCTGGGACTGACCATCAGCAAGAACCTCGTGGAAGTCATGGGGGGAAAGATCGGCGTCAGGACCAATCCTTCCGGCGGCTCAAACTTCTGGTTCTCCCTCCCCCTCGTCAGGGCGGATTTTGATCTGGAAAAGACCGTCCCCGACTTTATCCCCAAGGACGCAAGAATCCTCATTGCGGACTCAAGCAGGCTCGCCGCCGCGAGTTTTGCCAAGAAGCTCCGTTCGCTGGGCATCAGGAACATCGACACGGCTGGAAACGGGCAGGAGGTGCTGAACAAGCTGACGAACAGCTCGGAGGCGCATCAGCCCTTCACGATGGCATTCATCAACCTCCTCATGCCCCGCATTGACGGCTGGACCATTGCGGGCACCATCAGGAAATCGGAAGCCATTACGCCCCTGCGGCTCTACCTGACCGTTGCGGAAGGCCAGATGGGAAAAGACGCAAAGATGAAGATGCTCGACCTCTTTGACGGCTACATCTACAAGCCGATCAAGCGGGAACGCCTGCTCGCGATTTTCAGCCGCACCGAGTACACGGCGGGCGAGATAGAGCGGAGCGTCAAGAAGATGACCGCCCGGGCTGCCGAAGCAGGCATCGCAAAGGGGCTTTCCATCCTCATCGCGGAAGACCATCCGGTAAACCGCAAGCTCCTCCGCACCTTTCTGGAAAAATACGGGGCAAACGTCTTCCTTGCGGAAAACGGCCAGCAGGCAGTCGAGCAGATTGCCTCCCACCCGCAGACAGACATCATCTTCATGGACATCTTCATGCCGGTCAAGAGCGGCATTGACGCGACAAAGGAAATCCGCAACGGCGGCTACAAGGGCATCATCATCGCCTGCACCGCAAACAACGACCCCGACGACATCCGGGAATACACGAAGATGGGCATCAACGACATCCTCATCAAGCCCTACAAGCGCGACGCCGTCAAGAAAATGCTGGAAAAGTGGAACACGGTCCTGCTCATTCCCGAGGCAAAGGCAATCGTCAACCTTGCGGAAATGAACAATACGGCCTCCGACATCTGGGACATCGCCGACTTCATGGACACGGCGGGCGGCGACAAGAATCTGGCCCTCTCGATCATGCAGGAATACGAGGAGCAGACCCAGAAGCTGCTCGAAAAGCTCAAGCAGGAAATTGCCGAACCTGACAAGAACTTCAGCCAGATGCGCTTTGACGCGCACACCCTCAAGGGATCAAGCGCTGCGGTCAGCGCCCACAAGCTCCGCGACGAGGCAAAGGAGATGGAAAAATCTGCCGTCGTCAAGGACCTCAAGACCTTCGATGAACGGCGGAAGGCGTTCGCACTCGACTTCCTCAAGTTCAAGACCATCATCAAAAACTGGAAAAGCTCGCTATGACACAGCCCGTACACGCAATAAAGACGAATTACCACACCCACTCAACATTCTGCGACGGCAAGGAGACTGCGGAAGCAATGGCACAGGCCGCCGTCCGGAAAGGATTTCAGGTCCTCGGCTTCAGCTCCCATGCGATGTATCCCTTCTGCAACGACTGGCACATCCACGCGCCGGACGGCTACCGGGCCTACCTCAGCGAAATAGGCCGGCTCAAGGAAGCCTATCGGGAACAGCTCGAAATCCTCTGCGGCTTTGAGGCGGACTTCATTCCGGGGCTCACCAGGCCCGACAAAGACGATGCGGACGGCTACGGGCAGTTCTCGCCGGACTTCATCATCGGCTCGGTGCATTACGTTGTCGGGAACGGCGGCTACTTTGAAGCGGACGGCCCCCTGCAGGAAACACGGGAGCGGATAGGGCGCTACTTTGACGGGGACGTGCGGAAGGCGGTCAGCGCCTACTTTGCAAGCGAGCGGCAGATGCTGGCCGAAAGCCGCTTTACCATACTGGGCCACGCAGACCTGGTGCGGCGGCAGAACCCCAAGGACACAGAGCCCCTGTTCGATGAGGAAGCCGACTGGTATACGGAAGAACTGGAAAAAACGGCGGACGCCATCGCGCAGGCGGGCGTCATCGTGGAAATAAACACGGGCGGCATGGCCCGCTGCAATCTTGCAGGCCCCTACCCGTCCCCCGCCTTCCTGCGCCTGCTGCACGCACGCAAGGTACCCGTCACGATAAACTCAGACGCCCACCGGAGCGAATACCTCGACTTTGCCTTTGACGAGGCCCTGCAGACTGCACGAGAGGCAGGCTACACGCAGCTCGCCTGGCTCGACGGCAGGGGCATCAAGTTTCAGGACATCGGATAAACAGCTGAAACACAGGCTGTCGTCACAAAGTGCAGCAGTCTGTCTGTCAGACAAAAAACACACTGTCATACTGTTCACGGCACACTGTCATGCTGTTCATGGCACCGTGTCATGCTGTTCACGGCACACTGTCAGCAGGAGCATGGCAGGCTGTCAGCAGCAGTGCGGCAGCCTGTCGTCAGGAGTCCGGCAGTGTGTCGTCAGGAGTGCGACAGGCTGTCTTCATGAGTTTGACAGCCTGCCGCACGGCTCAGTTCTGGATGAAGCGCTTGAGGAAGGTCTGGGTCCGTTCTTCCTTCGGATTGCCGATGACGTCACGGGGAAGCCCCTGTTCAACGATGACGCCGCGGTCCATGAAGATGATGTAGTCGCTCGTATCCCGGGCAAAGGCCATCTCGTGGGTCACGACGACCATCGTCATCTTTGCTTCCGCCAGCTCCCGTATGACCGCAAGGATCTCGCCGGTCAGCTCCGGGTCGAGTGCGCTCGTCGGCTCGTCAAAGAGGAGGACCTTGGGCTCCAGCGCAAGTGCGCGGGCTATGCTGACCCTCTGCTGCTGGCCGCCCGAAAGCTGGCAGGGATAGGATGCAGCCTTGTCAGCAAGGTTCATCTTGCGCAGAAGCTCCATTGCAACAGCGTCCGCTTCCTCCCGGCTCCTGCCCAGAACCACCCGCTGGGCCTCCGTTATGTTGCGCAGGACCGAAAAATGCGGGAACAGGTTGAAATTCTGAAATACCAGTCCCAGGCTCAGGGCCGCCTTGAGCAGGGTTTCCCTGGGGGCATACACGCCGTCCCGCACCATGTCGTGCCCGGCGATGCAGATGCTGCCGCCGTCAACGGACTCCAGCTGGCAGATGCAGCGCAGGAGCGTCGACTTACCCGACCCGGACGGTCCGATGATGCCCAGCACGCTCCCCGACTGCACCGAAAATGAAATGTCGCGCAGGACTTCCAGTGACCCGAAGTGTTTCTGCACATGAGAAAGCGTTATGACGGATGCATCAGTTGTAGTAGCCAAGACGGGCCTCCGCGAAATCAAAGAACCGGGAAACAGCCCAGTTCATCATAAAATAGAAGACACCGGCAATGAAAAGGGGCATGACGGACACCAGGCGCCCGCTCTGGGTCTGGGCGACGTGAAAGAGTTCCGCAACCCCGAGCACCTGCACAAGGGCGGTATCCTTGACCAGGGTAATGACTTCGTTCCCCATTGCGGGCAGGATTTTCTTGACGACCTGCGGGAGGATAATCCGGCCGAAAGTCTGCAGCTTCGTAAAGCCGAGGACTTTTGCCGCCTCATACTGACCCCTGGGAACAGCCTGAATGCCGCCCCGGTAGATTTCCGCAAAATAGGCGGCATAGTTGATCACCATTGCGACAATCGCCGCCGTAAAACGGCCCATGCCGATGTGCAGCAGGGTCGGCGGGGCAAAATACACGAAAATCAACTGGAGCATCAGGGGCGTTCCGCGGATAATGAGCATGAAGACGTTCGTCAGGCCGGCAATGCATGACAGGCGGGACATCCGCCCGGCCGTAATGATGAGGGCAAGCGGCAGGGCAAAGAGGAGGGTCAGGAAAAAGACTTCAAGGCTGATCCCGCTGCTGCAGAGCATTGCCCACAGCAGCTTGCCTATTTTTATCCGCTCAAAATAGGCGGTGAGGGCGGACAGCACTTATTTGCCTATGACGGAAAGATCCGTGCCGAACCACTGTTCGCTTATCCGGCGGACCGTACCGTCAGACGCCATTTCCACGAGCGTGGACTGGACGAGGTCGCGGAGGGCAGTGTCGGACTTACGGAAGGCAATGCCGTATTCCTCGAACGCCAGTCCCTCGGAAAGGACGGCAAAAGGCTTGCCCGTCTGCTTGATGCTGTAATTCGCCACAACCTGATCCATGACGACGGCATCGATGTTTCCCAGTTCCAGATCATTCAGGGCAGTGATGTTCTCCTTGAATTCAACGACGTTCTTGAGGATAGCCTTGAAATCGGGCCGGTCTTCAAGGGCATCCTGGGCGGACGAACCGGACTGAATGCCGACAATCCGCCCCTTCAGGTCTGAAAGCCCCCGTATG
Organism: uncultured Treponema sp.; assembly: GCA_946410085.1. Taxonomy (GTDB): domain Bacteria; phylum Spirochaetota; class Spirochaetia; order Treponematales; family Treponemataceae; genus Treponema_D. The sequence continues at coordinate 12,501 of CAMJZA010000033.1, forward strand.
CCGCTGTCTGCCCGGACAACGACGACCTGCGCATTGTCAAGATAGGCATCGGTAAAGGCCATGGCAGCCTTGCGCTCCTCGGTCATCGTGAAGCCGTTCCAGATGCAGTCGATTTTGCCGGTATTCAGCTCCTGCTCCTTGGCAGACCAGTCAATCGGCTGGCAGACCAGGGTCTTGCCGAGCCGCCTGCAGACTTCGCGGGCCAGGTCAATGTCATAGCCGACAACCTCGTTGTTCTCATCCCGGAAGCCGAGCGGGGGAAAGGAATCATCAAGGCCCAGGATAAAGGTCTTCGAATCCTTCTTGTGCGAGCAGGAGAACGAAAACAGGGAAGCTGCAGCCAGCAATATAATGGAAAGAATTTGCAGAATAACGTGTTTCATACTCCTATTGTGCCATATCGGGCCCTTTTTGGCAATAGAATCTGCGGGTCCCGTCTCCGCTCCTGTTTTCGTTCTTGTTTTTGACCCCCTGCAGCATGCGCAATCCGCGTAAAAGTTTCCTGTTCCACTGGAATAACAGGATGAATTATGCTATACTCTTATGATAGCAGTGACAGTATGCCATAGTGGTGGCAGAATGCCATGGAGAATGTATCATGCAGTTTGTAAGCACGAGAGACAGCAGTAACATAGTCGGTTTCAAGGATGCGATCCTCGACAGCCTCCCCACGGACGGGGGGCTGTACGTGCCGTATAAGACCGAAGACCTGCGCAAATGGATTCTCTATGCCGATGAAACGACCTCGTTTGCAAACCTGGCAGGTACACTGACTTCCGCACTGATAAACAGAGAGTTCAGTCCGATTATCTGCGAAGCGATCGCAACAAATGCGTTCCCCTTTGAGCCGGTCGTGCGCCAGCTCGACGACAGGCTCTTCATCATGGAACTGGACCACGGTCCGACGGGGACCTTCCGGGATTTCGGCGTTTCCTACCTGATTTCCGCGATGGAAACCCTCCTGCGGATGGAAGAACAGAAGGCAATCCTGCTTGCCGCGACATCCGGGGAACTCGGCGCCTGCATGGCTCATGCGATGCGGGGCAAAAAGCTGGTCAAGGCTGTCCTCATCGCCCCCAGGGGAAAGCTGCGGGGCATCAAAGAGGAAGATTTCGTCTGGAACGGCGGCGGCATCTACCCGATTGAGGTGGAAGGAACGCAGCAGGACTGCAACAACATCGTGCGGAAGCTCTTTGCGGACCGCGAACTGGTACAGAAATACAAACTGACGGTTGCGAATACGGCAAACATCGGCCGCCTCCTGCCGCAGGCATTCTTCTATACCTTTGCCTTTTCCCGGATCAAGAAACAGGTTCCCGGCGACATCTTCTATGCGATGGCAGCAGGCAACTACGGCAACATCGTCTCCGGCCTCCTGAGCTGGCAGCTTGCCCTGCCCGTCAACGGCTTCATCCTGCCTGCGACGGCAAACCTCAGGACCGATGCCCGGGGAAACGCCATCGTCATGGACAGCATGGTTGCCCTCGACAAGCGGAACCCGATAGACCCTTCCGATCCCTCGAACCTTGAGCGCCTGGAGAACACCTTTAAGGTCAGTTCGCTGATGCTGCGGAATTTCGTCTATCCTGCCGACGTTACAAAGGAAGCTGCGGAAGACGCATGCCGGGAACTGTTCGTCAAATACAAGGTCTTTGCCGACTACGAGACGAGCGCCGCATACTGTGCGGCAAAAATCCGCAGGGAAACCGTTGACAATGATGACGGCACGGTCGTGCTGATAGACAGGGATTCGCCCAGCCTTGATGAAGATTTCATCAAGCGGAACATCGGAGAACTGCCGCCAAAGTCAGATGTAATACAAGAGGCCTTCCTGCCCGCAAAACCGGACAGGCCTGCCATTTCCATATCCGACACAGACTACGTATTGTCGGTGTTGAATTCCCTCAACCTGAGGAGGTTATTCTAAAATGTTATTCCGCAAGCAACGCATTGCAACAGCCCTCACTTCACTGCTCATATTTCCGTTATGTGCCCTGGACTTAAACCCGTCCGTCATCCTGGAGGCAAAGACAGCAGTGGCCATTCCCACCGACGTAGACGAGGAATATGACAACCGCTGGGACCTCCTGCAGGGCGACTGCAGTGCAGAATTCAAGCTTGACGCCTCTCATGCCGCCCATTCGGCATTCATGGATATCGCCCTGCTCTATGACGCAATGGGGGCAGGCAGTTCCGGCATCGCCCTTGACAAGGACGATGAGGAGCACAATATCTTCTTCAAGTTCAAGGAAGGCTGGTACGACTATAACGGCGGCTTCTGGTCCGTCCGCGTCGGCCGGCAGATTACGGCATGGGGCGCCGCAGACGGCCTGCAGGTTACCGACGTGCTCTGCCCGAAGGACCAGACCAGACTGTTTACGTCCGACTACAGCGACAGCAGGATCGGCATAGATGCAGTCCGCCTCTCCTACAACGGCACAATCCTCAGTGCCGACGCCTACTGGATTCCCATCTTTACGCCGGGCACCCTCCCCCTTGAACGGAATAATCCGCTGCGGAAACTGATGATCCGGGACAGGATACCGACAATCACGGCGGGAAGAATCTTCTATATTCCGCTGGAATTCAGCTGGGACGACATCGAACTGCCGAAGACACAGCTGAAAAACGGAGAATATGCCGGAAAAGTTTCGGCATACCTGCCCTTTGCAGACTTCTCCCTCTACGGTTTCTGGGGCTGGGACGACGAACCGATCATCAGCTATAATGTGACCGGCTTAAACGCATACGGAGTGCCGACGGGAGTTCTGCTTTCAGGCTACCGGAGCCCGGAAAGCACTGATGATTCCGGGAGCTTCCGGAAAATGGCGATGATCGGCGCGGATGCATCGATTCCGATGGGACCCCTCGTATTCAGGGCAGAAGGTGCCTTCTTCCCCGGCCGTTCTTTCTCGACGAGCATGCAGGAGCAGCTGATCGGCAAGGAGTCGTACATCGTGCTCAACGAAATTACCTTCCTCGCCGGGCTTGATCTGAATGCCGGAACCTGGTCGATTACCGGCCAGTACTACGGAGATTCCATTTCCGGTGCCAGGCGGTCCGCCACGGGCAGGGAGGGATACTTCCATCAGGCAACGCTGAGCATCAGCAAGACCTTCATCGGCGGCGCGCTGGAAATCGGGGTGTCGGGCATCATGGAATTCAACGATTTCTCTTTCGTCATACAGCCTTCAATCAGCTATGATGCGACTGACCAGCTGACCTTCAGTCTGGGAGCAAACTTCTTCCGCCCGAGCATCGAGGACTGGGCGAAGGACAGGGACCGCTTTGAAAAGAAGGTTGGAAAGTACGGCTACTACGAAGACCTCAGCTGCGTAACGCTCGGAGCAAAGTTCTCGTTCTAAAAGCCCCTTGTCTTATAATGCAGGCCATTTGACCCATGCCGCCTGCACGGTAAACGGCGGCAGCGGAAGCCCCTGCCCACCGGCATGCAGGCCGGCAGCAGGCTCCGGGCACAACGCAGGGCCCCGACAGGGAACATTCCCCTGCCCGACCGCTTCCCGGCGGAAAGAACCGAACTTAAAGCTGCCGTCAGGAAGCTTCGTACAGCAGGTACATTCATCAGAAACGGCAATATGATCCTCAAGGACACCGGCTTTCAGGAGGGCCGCACGGTTTGCTTCCGCAAGGGACAGGCAAAAGCCGTCCTCCGTCTCCTGCACGCAGGCGGGAGTAAAACGGTCCGCAAAATACGCAGCCCGCTCCCGGTCTATGTGATAGCAGCAGCGGTGTATGTGCGGCCCCATGACCACGCGGAAGTCCCGCGCCTGACTGCCGTACAGGGAAGACGCAAGACGGAGGGCTTCAACGGCAATCCCCGTCCCCTTCCAGCCCGAATGCAGGACGCCGGACACCCCGCAGACAGGATCGTACAGGAACACCGGCATGCAGTCTGCAACCGTAATGACCGGAATCAGGGTCCGGTTACAGGTTATGAGCCCGTCCCCCTGCTTTCCTGCTGTCTCGGCAGCCGAAGCAACCGCATATACCTGACGGGAATGGATAAGCTCAAGGGGAACGGTTTCGTATCCGCCCGAAGAAAGCCGGGAAAGAAAGGCCGTTCGGTTTTCGTTCCGTTCATTCCAGCGGAAACGCATGCTCCCTGCGGCAAGGAGACTCATGCCCCACTCCGGGGCCTCCGTTCCGGGCGGCAGGGAAGGAAAGCTGCCGTTTTCTGACTGTTCCCGTCCGGGAACATCAGTTCTTTTTGTCGGGATCTTCAATTTCCTGGAGTTTCTTGATAAGTTCACCCGCATAGGAGAAATTCACGCGCATCTCGCTGAGCCTGGCAGAGACGTTTCCCATCCGCCGCAGGATTTTTCCTATGTTCACGATACAGCCGAAGGGCGGTATTCCCTTGCCGGATATGAAGCCCGCAACCAGCTCGTCCAGTTCGGTACACATCGACTTGAAGAGCTTGATGATGCGGGCACAGTCATCATCGACCTCTGCAATAATCATATTGATATGGCCGAGAGAGTTCTCATTCTTCGTCTTGATGCCCTCAAACACCGAGAACTCACCGCCGTAACTCCCGGAAGGAGCAAGGTCACTCGTCAGGGTATCCAGATAGTTGTTCACCTGTTCAAACTTGTCCAGTGCAACGGACAGCTGCTTCTGGTTCTTCTTGACGGAAAAATCCCCTTCCAGGGAGACTCCCTTGAGGACCGTCATGTATTCCGTAAAGTGCTGCCTGACAAAATAGTTGACAAAGCCGATCGAAAGCGCATTGTTCAGCCGGGAAGCATTCCATACCTTCTCCCACGGGCGGTAGGGAAACTGCGGAAAGGCAGACAGATGAAAATATTCGCGCAGGCGGACCTTGAGCCGCTCCTTATCGTAGTCGCTCCACCAGTCCCGCAGCCGTTTCTCGAAATTCTTCTTTACGCAGTCCGAAAACTGCTCAAACCACTTTTCTCCGCCGCCGGAAGGCTGTGCAACATACAGGTAGTTGTTCAGCACGATTTTCGCAATCTTTTCCATCGGGACGTTGTTCACGAACATCTCGATCATCGCTATCTGGGACGTGGCCAGGGAACGGAAATTTTTTTCCTTCAAGGCGTTGCTGTCGCTCTCGGAAAGGGTGGGATCATCGACCGTGTCCTGCATGTAGAGCACGAAGGCCCCGATAAGCCGTTCATCGATGTGCACGTAGTTGCAGACAACCCGGGCAAGATCGTCAATATCAGTCCGCAGCTGCGCATACAGGCAGACGTTTGTCTGATCCGCCGACGTTCCGAAACGGCGCAGTATCTTGTCGAAGGGAATCTTTATCAAGGTACCGAGCCAGCACAGCATCTGCGCATACTGGTACATATCCCGCTGGTTTTCGCCGCTGATTGTCCCCAGCCCTTCAAGCACGGACTGACGGAGTTCCTTTACGCTCTCCTCATCCAGCGGGGCCGAAAAGGGATACTGGTAGGGGTCAGAGTCTGCTTCTATCTGTTCCAGCAGATCGGGCATGAGCAGGCGGGAAAGCTCCACATAGAAGGCGCCGGGATTGCGGTCAAAAATCTTTATGTAGGGCTTGAAGAAGTCAGCTGCCTTCGCAAGCAGCAGCAGTTTTTCATAAAAGGAATTATAGAGGACCTTCCGTCTGGCGATAATCAGGTCGGGATAATGCCGCTCAATGTCACGCGCCAGTTCCGCCACCAGGCTCTGATTATAGATTTCTTCTATGGACTCCTCGCTGAAAACGGAACGGAACCAGATCCAGAAACGGCGGAAAAAGGGTTCCCGCCGGAGCTTGAGGGCAAATTCCTGCCGTTTTTCTTCCTCCAGGAAGATATCCTGTCTCGTCTTCTGAGTCAGCCCGGGAACTTCCCCCTCCTGGCCGGAAGTCCCCTTCATCCTGCTAAGCAGTTCTTTCCGTTCGCTGTCGCTGATTCCCTGTGCAAGCCTGTCAAGATGTGAGCTTTTTTCAGTCTCAGCTGTACGTTTCTTACTCTGTGCCATGGCGTATCTTTCTTATTCTCGCATTATTCAGCAATCTTGTAAAGACTTTTTTGCCCCGAATGTATCACCCGAATATATCGCCTCCTGGGCCCTGTCCGGCGGAAGTACTGCGGCACACGGCAATGCGGTACCCTTTCTTTTTCCTGCAGAATATGCTATAGTAGACCCCGTATGAAGAAAATAAGCATTCTGGTTCCCTGCTTTAACGAACAGGAAAACGTTGTCGCGATGGGCAAGGCCCTGACCTCCCTGATGCAGGAACAACTTTCCGCCTATGACTACGAGATTATCTTCATAGACAATGACTCGACCGACGGGACGAGGGCCCTGCTGCGCCAAATGTGCGCCCAGGACAGGCAGATAAAGGCCATCTTCAACGCCCGGAACTTCGGCCAGTTCAACTCCCCCTACTATGGGCTCCTGCAGACGACAGGGGACTGTACCGTCATGCTCTGCTGCGATTTCCAGGACCCCGTAGAACTGATACCTGACTTCATCCGGAAATGGGAGGAAGGGGCAAAAATCGTTGCCGGCATCAAGACCCAGAGCGATGAAAACAAGTCCGTCCGTTTCCTGAGGTCCTGCTATTACAAGCTGATACACAAGATGTCAAACGTGGAGCAGATTGAGCATTTTACCGGATTCGGCCTCTACGACAAGTCCTTTATCACCGTCCTGCGGGACCTGAAGGACCCAACCCCCTTCCTGCGCGGTATTGTCGCAGAGCTGGGGTTCAGGAGGGTTGACGTCCCCTACCGGCAGGCAAAACGCCGGGCCGGCAAGACCCACAACAACTGGTATACGCTCTTTGATGCGGCAATGCTCAGCTTTACGTCCTACACGAAGGCGGGACTGCGTTTTGCGACAATCGGCGGGGCGATCACTGCGCTGATCAGCTTCGGCGTGGCAGTCTATTATACGGTCTACAAGCTGACCCACTGGGAACGCTTCAATGCAGGCATGGTGCCGCTCATTATCGGTGTTTTCCTGTTCAGCGGCATCCAGACCTTCTTCATCGGCTTTCTCGGTGAATACATCATGGCCATCAACAACCGGATCATGAACCGACCCCTCGCCATCGAAGAAGAACGGATAAACTTCGAATAACCTCCGTTCAGCACCCGCTTCTGGTTCAAGGCTCAGGAGCCATAAAAAACTCCCGGATAAACAAAAAAACTCCCGGATAAACCGGGAGTTTTTTTTGTTCAGCATCAGGCGGACCGCCCGCAGGGGCAGGTCCGTGATGCCTACTCCTTTACACCGCCGGCAGTTGCACCGGAGATGATGCTGCGTGACAGGAAGAGGTAGACGATGATAAGCGGCACGATGGCAAGCGTAATCATCATGTACACCTGTCCCATGTCGAACTTCTGATAGTCAGCATTGCGGAGCTGGGCAATCAGGATCGGAATGGTCTTCTTTTCCTTGCTGGAGATGACCAGCTGCGGGACAAAGTAGTTGTTCCACGAACTGACGAAGGCAAAAATCGCCTGAACAGCAATAGAAGGCTTCATCATCTGCAGGACAATCGTGTTGAAGGTGCGGAACTCGTTGCATCCGTCAACGCGGGCCGCTTCTACGATTGAATAGGGCAGGGTTGATTCCATGGCCTGATAGATGTAGAAGAAGACGATCGGGGCTGCGATGGACGGAATGTAGAGGGCAGCGAGCGTGTCCAGCATGCCGAGCTTCGTAATGAGCTTGATGAAACCGAGCGTCGAAACCTGCGCCGGAACCATCATGACTGCAAGGATGAAGCGGAAGGAGAACTTGCGCCCCTTGAAGCGGTACATGTAGATGCCGTATGCCGTCATGGACGAGAAGTAGGTCGTCAGGACCGCACTCATGAAGGAAACAAAGATGCTGTTGATGAGTGCCGGAACAACGGGGTTGTTATCGTTGCTCATCATCTTGACAAGGTTCTGCACGAAGAAGACACCGGGAACGGCCGAGAAGCCCTTCTGGATTTCGGCGTGACCGCGCGTTGAGTTTATGATGAGGATAAAGAAGGGGAACAGTGACAGGAACGTCAAGAGAATCAGGACGAAATATGCCACAAACCTCCGCAAGGCTAATGATGTGCTCTGGCTTTTCATCTAGCGCCTCCCGTTTGAATTTGAGTATTGCTTCATCGTAGAAGAGTAGACAATCGCGCTGAGGATTGCCGTAACGATAAAGGTAAGGAAAGAAACCGCACCGGCCATACCGTAGTTCTTGCTGCCCAGGTGGTTGTTCAGGAACATGATGATGGTCATCGTCGTGCGGTTGGGCTGTCCCGTTCCGTTCGTCAGAATCTGGGGAACATCGAACATCTGGATACCTCCGATCATCGACGTGATGAGCACGTAGACGAAAATCGGCAGGAGGAGGGGCATCGTTATCTTGAAGAAGATGCCGAGCGGAGACGCTCCGTCAATGCGGGCCGCCTCAAAGAGGCTCTCGTCGATTCCCATGATGCCCGCCATGAGGAGGATCGTCGTATTTCCGTACCACATGAGGAAGTTCATCGCCGCAACGAGGGTGCGGGCCCAGCCGGTCGAAATAAGGAAGCGGATGGGCTGCTGCGTCCAGCCGAGCGACATGAAGATGGAGTTCATCGGTCCGTTGTCGGAGAAGAGCGTGAAGAAGAGCATGGCGAATGCCGACGCCATGATCAGGTTGGGCATATAGATGATCGTCTTGAAGAACTGCTGGCACTTGAGGCGGAGTCCCGTATCGGTAAACCAGACAGACAGGATGAGGGAAATCACAATCTGGGGAATGAATCCAAGCACCCACATGATGATGGTATTCCCCGTATACTTAAGGATATTGTTTTCCGCGCTGATATCCAGCACTTCCTTAAAGTTGTCGAGTCCAATGAAGTTCGGTCCCACCGTCATGAGGCCGACGCGGTAATTCTCGAAGAAGCTGTTCACCAATGTCGAAATCAGCGGAATCAGCGAGAAGATAGTGTATACGATAAAAAACGGGGCTATAAAGAAATAACCCCATCGGTCGTATTGCACTGTGTGCTTTTTCGTTCCTTTTGCCATACGAATCCCCTAATAAAATCGTTTAGTCAGGCCGTACAACTACAACGTTGTAGCTGGCCTTTATTCAAGAATACCACAGATTCACAGGAAGTCAAGCACTTTTTCGTAAAAACAGTGTTTCTGGGCAGGATTCCATCGCCAGCCGTACAGACAGCTCCCGCCCTTGACAGCCGCCCCCTGCCCTGCTAGAATTCCGTCCATGACAGGAATCGTCGATTACAATGCCGGCAACATCCGGAGCGTCGAACACGCCCTGGAGCATCTGAAGCTGCCCTTTATTCTTTCCAGGAATCCAAGGGAACTGGAACAGGTAGACAGGATCATCTTCCCGGGGGACGGGGACGCGGCCTACGCAATGGAAGAACTCGGGAAGACGGGCTTTGACAGCTTCCTGAAGGACTGGGCTGCGGCAGGCAGGCCCCTGCTCGGCATCTGCATCGGCGCCCAGATTGTCTTTGACTGGAGCGAAGAAGGCGACACCCCCTGCCTTGGTCTCCTCCCCGGAAAAATCCGCCGCTTTTCAAGCATCTGGAAGGAACGGCAGCCCGACGAAGAGGAACACGAGCGGACGGCAATGCTTGCCCCCAGCCTCAAAATTCCCCACATGGGATGGAACGACGTCGCCTTCTGCAATGGCGGAACTAAGCTCTGTACGGGCATCAGCGACCACAGCGACTTTTACTTCGTCCACTCCTATGTCATCCAGCCGGAAAATCCTGAACTCATCAAAGGCTACAGCGACTACGGCTGCATGGTTCCTGCCATTGTCGAAAAGGACAACATAACGGTTTTCCAGTTCCATCCTGAAAAATCAGGCGCAAAGGGCCTGAAGATTCTGCAGAACTTCTGCTCGGGAGATGCGGCATGCTGAAAAAACGAATCATCATCTGCCTGGACGTCAAGGACGGGCGCACGACCAAGGGCGTCAAATTCAAGGACAACAAGGACATCGGCGATCCCGTCGAGATGGCGGCAGAATACTACCGGCAGGGCGTTGACGAGCTGGTCTTCTACGACATCATGGCGAGCGCGCGGGGCAAGAAGCCGATTCTTGACCTCATCGCGGCGGTGGCTAGACAGGTGTTCATCCCCTTCTGCGTCGGCGGCGGCATCGCAACGCTCGATGACATCCGTGCCATCATCATGGCGGGAGCGGAGAAGGTTTCGCTCAACTCGCAGGCAGTCAAGAACCCCGACCTGATACGGCAGGGGGCGCGGGTCTTCGGCAACCAGTGCATCGTACTCGGCATGGATGCGGCCAGGGACGAAGCCATGCCCTCAGGCTACCGGGTCTACCTGAACGGCGGCAGGGTCGCCACGGACAGGGACGCCCGCGAATGGGCACAGGAGGCAGTCTCGCTCGGTGCAGGTGAAATCGTGCTCAACTCGATTGATGCGGACGGCACGCGGAACGGCTACGAGATGAAGCTGACGCGGATGATCAGCGAGGCGGTGGAAGTACCGGTCATCGCTTCGGGCGGAGGCGGCACGCCTGACCACCTTGCCGACGTGCTCGGCGAGGGCAAGGCAGACGCGGCCCTCATCGCTTCCATGGTCCACTCAGGCGAGTACACGGTCGGCAGCATCAAGGCAGCACTCAAGGAAAAAGGCATCGCCGTCCGGGACTAAAGGCGGGGCACCGCCGGTCCAGGGGGCAGCCGTCCAAGGGTCTGCCGAGGGGACAAGGCACTGCCTCTCGGCGGCCTCCAAAGCCATCAGGCGTCAAGGAGCAGGGCGCTGCCCTGATATGCGGGCAGGAACTTCCTGACGGCACCGCTTTCAAAGCGGATGCTGATGACGTACTCCCCTTCCGCCGAATAACCGGCGCTGACAATGGCGCCGTGTCCCCACTCATCATGGTAGACCCCCGCCCCGACGCAGTACTTTTTCGCCAGCGCATCATCGCGGCCCGCTGCGTCAAACGAGAAGGAGCCGGGGCTTTCGCCCAGCACCCGCACGTTTCCCTTTCCCAGTTCGGACAAAAAGAGGCTGGGGCCCGTATAGCGGGTACTTCCGTACAGGCGGCGCATCTGGCAGGAGGTAAAGTAGAGCTCGTCCCTGGCCCGCGTAATGCCCACATAGAACAGGCGGCGCTCCTCTTCCAGATCGTCTCCGCTCTTGTCCTCACGGGGAAAGACCCCGCTTTCCATGCCCGTTATGATGACCCGGGGAAACTCCAGTCCCTTCGTATTGTGCAGGGTTATCAGCGTTACCCGGTCGTCATCGCCTTCCCCGCCTTCACTCGCAAGGGTCCGATCCAGCTGGATGCTGTCCAGAAAAGCGGTCAGGCCGTCCAGCGAGCAGGGATAGAGGACCGCACTGTTGACCAGTTCCTCAAGGTTGGCGCTCTTCTGCGTTCCCGCTATGTCGTCCTGGTCCCGGTGGTAGTCCGCAAGCCCGGATTTTTCAATGACCGCCTTTATGAACGCAGAAAGCTTGTCATCAGCTTTAGCGCCTCCATCACCGGCAGGAATGCCGTCCGCTCCAGCACCGGCAGTCCCGGCCCCGCCATTGTCGTCCCCGTCACCGCCACCCGTTCCGTCTCCGGCAGGCATACCGTCCTGCCCGCCCGCAAGCATCGCCTCCAGTTCCCTAACGACAGCGCAGAAGGAGTCCGCCCCCTCCCGGGCTTTCTTCGTCAGCTTAACCTGCGCCATGACGGCTGGAATCGTCCGCCCCGCCGCTCCAGCAAGAGCAGCCCCTCTGTCACTGGCATTGCCGTCCCCGGGATTGTCCTCTCCGGCGACCAGCCCCGCTTCCCCCTGCGACCCGCCCGCAAGGAAGGCTTCTATTATCTTATCCTGCGTCGTCGCGCCGATCCCCCGTGCAGGCTTGTTGATGATGCGGCGGAAGGAAACCTCGTCCTTCCGGTTCGCAATAAAGGCAATCCAGGCAAGGGCGTCCTTTATCTCCTCCCGCTCGTAGAATTTCAGGGAGCCGACGATGCTGTAGGGAATCTTTGCATGCAGGAACTCGCTTTCAAAACCGAGCGACTGGGCATTCATGCGGTACAGGATTGCCCAGTCCGAATAGGGGATGCCCTTCGCATGCGCCTGCCGGATTATCTGAGCGCAGAACTGCGGCTCGTCATCCTGGGTCGGCAGGAACACGAGGGCAGGCCGTTTTCCCCTGCCCCGGGCGGCAATCAGCGTCTTGCCGAGCCGGCCTTCATTGTTCTTCACGACCGAATCTGCACAGGCAAGGATCTCGCCCGTCGAACGGTAGTTGGTCTGGAGCCGTATGAGGGTCGTGCCCGGAAACTGCTGCCGGAAGTTCAGGATATTCTGCACTTCCGCCCCGCGGAACTTGTAGATGCTCTGGTCATCGTCACCGACGACGCAGACATAGGTCGGCGCCCCCTCCTGCACGCCGGAAAGCTGCTGAAGCAGCATGAACTGGGCCGTATTGGAATCCTGATACTCGTCCACCAGAATGACCCGGTAGCGGAAGCTTGCCTCCCGGCGGGCGGAGGCGCTGTCGCGCAGCACCAGGTAGGGCAGCATGATAAGGTCGCCGAAGTCCACATTGCCGGTTTCGCGGAGCCGTTTCTGATAGGCGTCATATATTGCAGGGAACTGGGGATCGTCGCTGACCGTATAGAGGGTCTCGCTTTCGGGCGTCAGGCAGAAGTCCTTGGCAAGGGAAATCTTTTTTGCGGCGACCTTTGCCTGCTGCTTGGACAGCTCGGGAACCGCCTTCTGGACAAGGGTCGTCATGTCATCATCGTCATAGACCGTGAAGTTCCTGTCCACTCCGGCCTCAAAGGCATGGGTACGCAGGAAATACGCTCCCCAGGAGTGAAAGGTCCTGATCTGCGCGTACTGCGAACGCGGTTCCAGCGCCGCCGCCCGCTCCCGCATCTCATTGGCGGCCTTCTTGGTAAAGGTCACGGCAAGGATTGCATAGGGATCAATATGCTTCTGCGAAATGAGCCAGGCGATTTTCGTCGTGATGACCCGGGTCTTGCCCGAACCGGCCCCGGCAAGGATGAGCAGGGGAGAGCCTTCGTGGACGACCGCCGCCCGCTGCTCCTCGTTGAGGCTGTCCAGATATGCCGGCGCTCCCGACGGCACGGTACCCCACCCGCCAGCCGCCTCAGGTCTTTCCGGCGACACAGGTCTGCCCGCCTCCGGTCTGTCTGCCGCCAGCGGTCCTAGTCCGCCCGCAGCCTCCCGTCCGTCTGCCATCAGCTGCCCCTGACCCATTCCGCACTGACATCAAATTCCGACGATGCAAACGCGCGGGCTCTGACAAAGGCACCGGGAACAATCTGGCGGACGGCTTCTGCATCGTCCAGGTCGTATGAGATGACGACGTTGCCGTCCACCTCCGGCGCCTCAAACCAGGCCCGTCCGATTGCAAGCCCCTCATCCGTGCCGTCCCGGTTCTCGATGATTTCTTCCACAAGGACATCATAGGTCTTGCCGACACGGGCCTGCAGGCGTGCCTGCGTTATTTCTGCCTGCACCGCTTCCAGTGCATGAGCCCGCGCCTCCGCTTTTTTGTGCGGCAGCTTCCCTTTCATGCGGGCGGCGGGCGTTCCTTCCTCACTGCTGTAGGGGAAACAGCCCGACCAGTCGCTCTGAATGGCTCGGAGGAAGTCCAGCGTATGCCCGGCAGCAGCCTCGCTTTCGCCGGGGAAGCCGGTCAGGAAGGTCGTGCGCAGGGAACTTTCCGGGAAACGGGCGCGGATCATCCTGACAAGATCCGTATAGGACTCCGCCGTACCGTGCCGGTTCATCGCCCGGATGATGCCGTCGTCGCCGGACTGGAAGGGGATGTCAAAGTAGGGCAGGAAACGCCTGTCGCGTTCCATCAGGTCAAGGATGTCGGCATGAAAGTGGTCGGGGTGGATGTAGAGCAGGCGGACCCAGAACTGCCCCGGAATTGCGGAGACGGCCTCCAGCAGCTCAAGAAGATGCGACTTTTCCCCGGCAGTAAAGCTGCCGCCGCGGGCCGCCGCATCGTCCCGTCCGCAGCCGTATGCCGCAAGATCCTGCCCGATCAGGTTGATTTCCTTTACGCCCCGGCCGACAAGTTCCCCGATCTCCCGGACTACGTCGGCAACGGGACGGGACCGCAGATCCCCGCGGATAATCGGTATGGCACAGAAGCTGCAGTGGTTGTCGCAGCCTTCCGTTATCTTCACGTAGGCACTGCCCGTAAACGAAAGCAGCGTACTGCGGTTGCCCCCGCACACGCCCTTCTGGGGAGCCGTGAGCACCGGTCGCCCGCCCGCAAGCAGGGAATCGACGGCCTGATCAACGAGCGACAGATCCCCGTTGCCCAGAATGCCGTCCGCCTCCGGCAGTTCTTCTGCAAACACGGAAGCATAGCGCTCGGCAAGGCAGCCCGTCAGAAGGATTTTTGCATGGGGATAGGCAGCACGAGCGTCCATGAGGGAGTCAAGGCTCTCTTTCTTCGCGCTTTCGATAAAGCCGCAGGAATTGACAAGAATGATATCCGCCTCGGCGGGATCCTGCACCCGCACCAGCCCTTTTGCTTCAAGGCGGGCAATGAGCAGCTCGCCGTCTACCTGATTTTTCGCACAGCCGTGCTGGTCTAAAAAAAAGCGCTTTCCCATACCGTGTACGATGCGGATTTAATCGACATTCTCGACGACAATGCTGTACATGCCGCTGGAGTCCTTGACCCACTTGATGTCTTCGACGACAACCTCTCCCGCCTTGCCGATTTCAAAATCGTAGGTGGCAAGGCCTGCAATCAGCTGGATTTTGAGGGCGTTGATGTTGCTCGCCCAGATCCTGAGGCCGTTGTTGCTCGTCACGTTGATGACCTCACCCGAGCGGTAATAGTTCTCGACGGTTTCCTTCCGGTCCGACTTGTAGCGGAACACGCAGGAACCGCGGAAGGAGATGTTTGCCGTAAAGGGATATGCCCGGCTGTCGGTGTGGACAACCTTCTGGCCGGATGCGCTTGCCTGCTCGATTTCGCTGCGGGAAGTAGCATCGCCGTCGGTAATCTCAACGAACTGCCGGGACTCCCGGTCCTTGAGCAGCATCCGCACTTCCGCTCCCCGGCTGCCGTCCCGCGTGTCAATGTCGCTCACATACAGGATGATGTCGGTAATGCCGTCATTGGTCAGGTCAATGTCCCGTTCCTCGCTCAAATCGACGACCTGCTCTCCAGAAGGAGTCAGGACGGAAAGGTAGCCCTTCGTATTGGAAACCGTCAGGACGATGTTGCCTCCGTTCTCCGTCGGAATCATAATCTGGTCACCGACATAGAGGCGGGCATTCTGCGTCGTCCCGTCAAAATCATACTGGTGAATCTTCTTGTTTTCGGCAACGGCACGGGCAGCGATTTCCCGTTTCTCCGGTATCTTAAAGACGTAAAAGTACAGGAATACACCCGTTCCGCCCAGCAGGAGCAGGACGAGGACCGTAATGAGGGGCACCAGGAACTTCGGTTTTTTCTTTTCCAGAAGTTCCTTCGGCGTCGGTGACTCCTGCAGCTTCGCCGCATGGTAGAGGCGCAGGAGTTCCTTGGTATCAGTCCCGAGGTATTCCGAATAATTCTGCAAAAAGCCCGTCAGGTATGCTTCGCCGTGAAACACGGACGGATCATCGGACTCAAGGGCATTGATGTACTGACTGGCAATGGCAGTCTCCGCAACGACCCGCTCAATGCTCAATCCCTTGCTCTCGCGGGCATTCCGTAAAATCAAACCGTAGCTTTCCATGCAGCCCTACTCCGAGAAAAGAAAGTTATTGTAGTTGTTTGCCGACGACGGCGGGTCATAGATGAAGCGCTGTTCGCTGATTCCCGTATTCAGGCTGTAGTTCGAAAAGTAAAAGACGTAGTCAAGGTCAGCAGGGGTTGTCGCGACAATCCGCCGGATAAGGAGGGTAGCAGGATCCACCGACACGAGCATCCGGGAAAAGGCCTCGCTCGCAGACCGGCGGCGCAGGATCAGGTTCACGACCATCTCGTCACTGTCCTCGTCCAGGGGAACCGGTGTCTGGCCGCTTTCGTATGCAACCGTATAGTAGCGCCGCATGAGGGAAAGCCCTTCCGGGGTGGCAGCGGCAGCTCCGGAGCCGCTGACCGTCTGCTGCAGGATGGCGGAAGACCCCGGCAGGTAAATCACGAGCGTCTCCCCGTTGAACAATATCGTCTGCCCGTCCGGCTGGGAAAAGTCAATCCGCAGCATCTCCGGCCGCTTAAAGGAAACCTTTCCCCGCATGGCCCCGCCGGAGCCGACCAGTATATCCGTATCGGCCTCGTAATCCTGTATCGTGCCGTAAAAGTCGCTTACGCTCTTAAAAAACTCGCTTGCCGTCAAGATTGACTGTGAAAAGGAGGCAGATACAAAGGCCGCCAGCACTGCAAGCATCGTAAAAGCTTTTTTCATAAGACATTATAATAGAAGAAAGCGGCAAACACGTCAATAGACTGCACAAGACGGCACGGCAGCAGCCGGCCATGCTGCCATACATTGACAGCAGGACGGTTTTGTAATTATAATTTCACCCATGGCAGGAGAGAATGGCAGGAGGCGGTTCCTGCTTGTGTATTTAAATACGGGAAACGGACACCGGGCGCAGGCAAGCGTACTGCAGGAAGCCTTTTTTGACTATGCGCCCGACGTAAAGGTAGAACTCCTGTGCGGATTTGACAGAAAGAACCGGTGCGGCCGCCTGCTCGTCGAAAAAAGCTACGGCATCGCCTGCAACTATATCCACGGGGCCTGGCCGCTCATCTACACCCTGGGCACATTTACCTTCTTCCAGAAAATCGTCTACTATTCAGTCCGCCTGCACACGCGTGCCTACCTCCAGAAAGTGCTCGCAGAAAAGGACATCACCGATGTCGTCAGCTTTCACTTCGTGATGACCCCCGTCCTGCGCGACGCCATCAGGGCAGTACGCAGGGAGACCGGCAGGAATATCCGTCTGACGGTCATCACGACCGACCCCTTCACCGGCCCGTCCGCCTGGTTCTACCTCAAGCATCAGGACTATCTCGTAGCATCCCCGCAGTTCCGGGATTTTGCGCTCAGGTGCGGTGTCCCCGCCGACCGGATCCGCATCGTTCCCTTCCTGCTCAACAAGAAATTTGCCCGCCCCGTCACGGATAACGAAATCTTCTTTCTCCGCCGGAAGTACGGCTACGCCCAGGACAAGCGGGTTGTCCTGCTTGCCGGCGGCGGCGAGGGACTTCCCGGCGCGCTCAAATTCGTGAACCAGTGCGTGCTGCACAGGGCGCAGTTCAGCATCGCCGTCGTCTGCGGCCGCAACAAGGGCCTGTACCGCTCGCTCGAACTCGTCAAAAAGATGGCCCCCTGGGTAGACCTGCACATCTACGGCTTCGTGGACTTCATGGACAGCCTCGTCAAGCTTTCCGACCTGATCGTTTCAAAGGCAGGAACGTCCTCGATCATGGAGATAGCCTCCCAGCAGAAGCCCGTCATCATCAGCAATTACATATACGGACAGGAAAAAGGCAACCTGGAATTCGTCAAGCAGAACGGCATCGGCAGCTTCATCCGCCACTCCGCGGACATCTATGAGCGCATAAACGGCATCTTTGCGAGCAGGGAAGCCTACGAAAAGGCAGCGGCCGCATGCCGGGGCCTTGTCATAGACACGGACGTTGCAAAAATAGTAAAATACCTGCTGGGGGACGAGGGGAACGCAGGAACAAGGAAAACGAAATGAAAAAAACACTGAAAGCAGTCCTTCTCGCCGCACTCTGCCTGCTGCTTGTGCCCGCCCCGGAAGCCGCAGCCGCATCCTATTCTGCGGAAGTCGCCCCGACGGGGATCTACAAGCCCCTCCACTACGGGCACGTGCAGCACAGCGGTCAGAACACGGCTTCATTCGGGATTTTCCATACGGACTACGACGACTACACCTCGCCATTCTATTATGAAGCTGCCTTCACCGAACACCTGAAGGACCGGAACTTCACCGCCCCCGTGCTCAAGGCCGGCGTTGACGAGAACTACTGGAACGCGGGCGTAAGCATGCAGTACGGCAGCGTCTACGGCGCCATCACCTACTACAACGCCATCGCAAACTTCCAAAACTGGCCGGCAAACATGACGGACCTGGGACTTGCCGGAACCTTCGCCTTCGGCAGCCACTTTTCCGCCCAGGCCCGCTACTACGACTTCTGCATCTCAGGCGGCATCGGCATGGCAATGCCCGGCCTCACCCTTGCGGCGAAATTCGGGAACGGCGACTACAAGGTCCGCCTTGCAGCAGGCTGTGACCTCTGCCTCTGGCACCTGGGTCCCTGGGGCAACGACAAGTATTTTCCCCGCCTGCAGGCAAACATAGACTTCAGCCGCGACAGCATGCGGGGCTTCGGTGTTTCCTACCTGGGCATCCCCGCATTTGACGGATCGGGCAGTACGGTCAGCATCGACGACGTGGCGATGAGCCACACCATCTCCTTCTGGGGCGGCGTTGCAAGGGACCTGGGCCGCTACACGGTCGGACTCCGTCCCAACGGATTCGTGTCGCTGAATGCGGTGAATCCGACTGCCGTCCGCTACTGGGAACTGCTGGAAGAGGACGGAGCCATGGGGATAAAAAAGAAGCTGACCGAATGGTGGCACCTGCCCCACCGGCTCGGCGAGTACAATCCCTACGCCGATGACGGCAATCTTGAAGCCCTCATCCGCCTGCCCGTCGCCCTTTCCTGCCGGGTCGGCGAGTACGTGACGGTAACGGGCGGCGTTCAGTTCGGCCTTTACTATGCGAATTTTGACCACTACGGCTATACGGGACTGGGGGGAGACAACGGCAAGGGCTGGGTTCCCGAAGTCGGAGCCTCGCTCGGACTGAGCTTTGAAATGGGCGGGGCAAGCCTTTCCGTCGGAAGCAGCTTCATCCGCGCTCCCTCGCTCGACAGGGACAAGTACGGTAATACGGAAAAATACAGCAACCAGTTCTGGCGACACAGCTACTACGCCGAAGACCTGTCTTTGGGAAGCCTCGTTTCCAGCCCCCTGACCGTCTCACTCCGCTTCAGGTTCTAGCTTTACCGCAGGGGCGGCACATCTGCCCGTAGCAGGCAGCCCCCTTACCCCACCCGCACGGCATGTTTTGCACGCTTCTCAAGGTACAGGGAAGCATCCGCCATGTCCAGCAGTTCCTGCAGGCCGTAGCCGGAAGCACCGGCTTCCGCAGCGGGATAGGCAACGAAGCCCAGGCTGATGGAAAGGGCAAAGGCTTCCCCCGACGTCCTGTTCCACGCGGCGCAGGCCCGGTCAATTTCCTGCCGGATTTCCGCATACTTTTCGGTTCCCAGCGACGGTGCAATGATGGCAAACTCGTCCCCGCCCATGCGGCCGATGACGTCGGTAGAGCGGAAACTCTGCCTGAGGATCTGCGCCTCCGCAATGATTGCCTTGTCGCCTGCGGCATGCCCGTAGGTGTCGTTTATCTGCTTGAGCCCGTCAATATCCCCGAAGAGGACAATGCCGCCGCACTGCCCCGCCTTACCGGTCGCAAGGGTCTGTTCCGCGAGAGAAAGGAAGCCCCGCCGGTTCAGCAGGCCCGTCAGCTCGTCAGTCACCGAAATCGCATGGACAATGCTGTATCTGTCGGTCAGCTCCTTCTTTTCTGCCGCCGACTTGCTGAGGACGTAGGAAGAAGCAAGGTTATTCGAGATGACCCGGCAGACCATCGTGTAGACGGTTATGTCAAAGTGCCCCGGACGGTAGAGCATGTAGCCGTAGAGGACCGAATTGCGGAAGAGGGAGACGACGTACATGCCGTCGAGCGAACTGAGGATATAGTCGGGAAGAATCTGCCTGCGGGGATGAAAGCGGACGGGCGGAGCAGAGTCGTCAAGGGTAAAGCCAGTATCCCCGTCCATCGCCGTAAAGACCATCGCGGAATCCGGCAGGGTAAAATAGAACATCTTGTCCGTGCTGATCGGATTTTCAAAGAGGACGATTGCGGCACTGTTGATTCCGAACGCCACCATGTCCTTGTTCAGGTGGGAACGGAAGACGTCGAGCGAGTCGTTCACCTGCATGTCGGTAAACATCTTGATGACCTGGGTAAACTCCCCCCGCCGCACGTACCATTCGGCAAGGCCGTAACCGTGGTCATCATAGCGGGCCGTGAGGATCTGCCCGCCCCTGCCCCGTTCCTTAAAGAAGCCGGCATCCTCCGGCAGGCAGCCGCAGGACCGGCGGTACACGACGCGGGAGTTCACCGGTGTAATCAGTTCGTAGCTCTTCTTTTCGATGACGTTGCAGAGTTTGTCGGCGGCAAGGGCCGCCTGCAGCTCAATGTTCTGGTCTATCGTCGTCAGGGGAGGCTGCCCCAGCATGGCCCGGTTTTCGTTGTCCACCCCGGTTACCACGATATCTTCCGGCACGCGGATGCCGTACTTCCGCAGGCAGTCGATGCAGGCAAATGCCATCTGGTCGTTCAGGGCGACGACGGCATCAAAATCAAAGCCGCCGTGCTCCTGCCGGTAGTCTTCGAGGGCGCGGGCGGCAATGTAATAGTCAAAGCTCCCTATGATGGTCTTGCTTTCGTCAAACGGAATCCCGTACTCGGCCAGCGTTGCAAGAAAGACCTCCCGCCGTTCCTTTGCATCATTGGCTCCCCCGGACGCAACGTCGAGCAGGGCAAAGTTCTTCCGGTGATGCACCGTAATCAGGTGTGCGACCAGCTCCCGCACGGCTTCATCCGAGTTTGCGACGATGCTGGGAATGCTGCCGTAGATGTAGCCGATGCTCACGATGGGAATGGAAGAAAAGGATTTTATGTAGGACTCGACGAATTCATGCTCATAGTAGGTCAGGGCCTGGGTGGTCACAAAGATGATGCCGTCTACGTTCGCCGAAGTCATGTGGGAGGCAACGGCAAGAAACTGGTAGTCATAGACGCGGCCGAAGGTCTCCCCGCCGCCGGTGGGGAAAATGAGAAGATCGTAGCCCCGTTCCTTTAATATCGAATCTGCACCCGCAATCATCTTCTGGGAATACTCGGTTTCCGCATAGTCGATGAAGAGTGCCACCCTTTTCCGCTTCTGCATACGCTGTACCTTTCAGTATCGGCAGATTCCGTGCCGATATGAGTGCCAGACGCTGCAGGCGGTCCGTGGAACGGCCTGTCCGCAGTCTGCTGCGTGGCCATGTGCCGGTGCATCTCCAGTCCTGTAGATGGTGCATCTCCAGTCCTGTAGATGGTGTATCTCCAGTCCGGGAGAGAGTGCATCTCCAGCCCGGGAGAGAGTGTGTCTCCAGCCCGGGAGATGGTCTATTGCAACATATTCGTTTATCCTCTATAATTAGACTGCATTCAGACAGCCTTTTTGTCGAAAAGAAAAAAGGCGTTCATCACGCAAAACAAAGCAAAAAGTCAACTAAACGCAGAGGAAGGCACGATATGGCAGAAAAGAAACTTGCTCCGGGTACGCTGGACCACACACGGCAGAACATCGGCCCCATAGACCCCGTAGAAGCGGCGAAAATGCAGAAAGTCCTGGGCGGCGAGGTACTTCAGGAGCGGGCAGCCCCGATTAATCCCGACAGCCTGCCGAAAAGCAAGAAACACAACCGGGCAGTCGTAAAGTCCTCCGGTCTCTCTTCCTCAGACGTTTCCGGCCAGAGCGGAAGCGCGAACCTGCCGAAGATGTCCGGCTCAGCCCCCTATGCGGCAAACAAAGGAAGCGGAAAAATGATAAAAAGTGACGATGACCTGCAGGAAATGACGGCCCATGACCTCAAGATGATCGACAAGCTGATGATGAGCGAGGCATACGACCTCAAGCCCGATCACGGGGTCTTCAATTTCCTCTATCAGCTGTCGGCAAAGAACCGGCGCAGGCTTTCGCCCAGCTACGGCGAATACAAGATAAAGTCAAACATAGACCACCTGCAGAGCTTCATCAGCACGATAAAGACCTTCATCCAGATTTCTCCCGACACCTACAAGGCAAAGATTGCGACGGAAACGGACCTGAAGTTCAAGTTCCTGCGCTCGGTCGGCAAGTGGACGGTCCACGACATCAAGCTGATGGGATCAGCGCTGCAGGAGAACGCAGGCAACCTGACGGTCGGCATGATGGTGCCCTTCGTCAGTGCCGTCTACAAGGAACTCCTGACCGTCTACTACATCGGCGACCAGAAGGTTGCCGCCCTCATCAAGGACATCTACAACGACCTCGTGCAGTATCCCAAGGTCGACAAGGTACAGGTTCAGACCCTTGCCAAGCAGGGCATCACCGAATGGCTCTACGTCGTCGACCAGATGGTCCGCGGCATGTATCCCCTCCTGATGCGGATGTGCGGTACGGGCTACGAGACCTACCCCAAGTTCTTCACGAGTCAGGTCGGCCAGATCCTCAAATTCGTCGGCCTGTCCAAGTTTGACCTGCTGATTGCCGAAAAGGAAAAGCCCGCAGAGGCGCAGAAAGCGGCAGAAGAGGAAAAGAAGGAAGAAAAGAAGTCCCAGATCAGGCAGATGGGCGAATTTGACGACCTCGCCAAGTCGGGCCTCAAGGTCCTGGAGCAGCTCTTCCCGGACGCAGGCTTTTCAGACCTGGAGAGCCATCCCGACATGTTCCCCTACTTCCAGCCCATCTACAAGTTTGACGACGGCTTCAACATGCTCAGCCCGATGAACGGCATTCAGGTGCTGGTCGTCCTGCTCCAGATTCTCGAAGATTTCTTCCACGGCTGCCGGAACATCGGCTTCAAGCTCGGCGAAGCAGAGGGATTCCCCAATGCGAGCGACGACATTTCCACGATATTCTCCGAATGGTCCAACTACCGGGAAGACCTCTTCCTCAAGCAGTACGGCGAGTACCTGCGCCAGTTTGTCAACACGGCCTACTCCCAGCGGGACTATCCGCAGACCCAGTTCGGCAAGGAGAACCTGAACAACATGCTCTGGAGGGCAAAATACTACTTCTTCCCCTCCCTCAAGTTCAGCGCACCGACCCTGACCAAACCGCAGAACGACAGCAAGTACAGGCCGCTCAATATCCGCGCCGACTACCTCAAGACAACCCTGTCCACGCTCGTGCGCCGCATAGACGAGAATCAGGCGGGCAAACGCCCGGTCCTCGGTATCCTGAACCCCTGGAACCGCTACAAATTCGATGTTCCCAACCCGGTTTCCAAGCGGCTTGACGTGCTTCTGGGTGCAAAACGCCCGGACGACGTAACGGCAGCGACAAACGCGAACCTGCTCAAGTACACCCTCTGCATCGTCTCCGTCCTGGACTGGTGGGTCAACAACCCCAACAGCCCCGCCTACATCACCAATACGGCAGAAGTCTACCGCATCGACAAGGACGGCGGCCCCGGATTCTCAGCCCCCGAGCGGACCGACCAGAACAAGCTCTTTGCCGACGCCGTCAAGGCCGCCGCAGCCAAGGGCAAGTAAACGCGGGCCCGTCAGTCCTTTTCCCCGCCGAGCCGTTCCCGGAGCGTAATATGCAGCCCCAGGACGGCACAGGCTTCCAGGACGGCAGTAATATACGGCTTAAAATACACTAAAAGCGGCAGGACAAGCAGGACCGCAGACGTAACGACGGAGGGAACAAACTTCCGGTCGGCGGGGGGAAGCTGTTTCCCCTCTCCTTCCAGCAGCCGCTTCCGCTGCCGCAGCTTCAGCAGGCCCCGCACGCCGGTCAGCAGGTACAGCAGGACCGCTGCCGCACAGATACACAGATTTATCCGGAATTCATCAAAATAATGCACCCTGCGATTTTATAGGGGCGGGCGGCTGCTGTCAAGGATGCGGACGACAAGAAACAGAAAAATTCAAAATTATTTGTTAAGTTCCTACCGTTTTTCGGAAAGATATGATATAATACAGAAAATGAGCATATAGTCCGCCCGGGCTTTCCCCCTTGTGGCGGCATTCGCAGGAGCAAGTGTGAATAAACACGACTTTCCCAAAATCCACTTTTACGATCAGGATTTTGTTGATATTTATAACAAGACGTGGAACTGGCTTTCAGACTACTGGATAAACCCGGCATCGGGGGAAATTTCCCCTGACGGCTATTTCATCTACCCCATGGAAGGCCGCTACATTCTGGACCAGTCGGAATCCATCTTTTCCTCATTTTTTCTCGTCTACTCGAACCGGAACTTTCCGGCAAACAAGAACATCGACTATTTCTATGCCCGGCAGGAAGAAAACGGGGCAATCCGCTGGAAGTACGATGCCGTAACGAACAAACCGCTGATCACCCCTGACAACCCCGAAGGAATCGGCCTGCCCCTCTTTGCCTGGGCGGAATACAACCTCTACCACAAGGGTGCAAACAAACGGCGGATCAAGGAGGTCATGCCCGCCCTCTGCAACTACATGGAGTGGATAAACCGCACCTTCAAGCAGCCGAACGGCCTCTATGCGGTGCCCCACACGAGTTCCACGATGATCAACTCGCCGCGGGACGAGAGCTTTTACCCGGTCGACTTCAACAGCTGCATGGCGATTAACGCCGCCCACATGTCGGCGCTCGGCGACATCCTGAACGACAAGGACCTGAGCTTCCAGTACAAGAAGCTCTACTTCAGCC
>CAMJZA010000034.1 GCA_946410085.1 uncultured Treponema sp.
GCGGGCTTGCGGGCTTGCGGGCTTGCGGGCTTGCGGGCTTGCGGGCTTGCGGGCTTGCGGGCAGCCCTATTCTCTTTCTGCGCCATCCTCTTTGCTGCCTGTGACGGAATCGGCACATCGGTACGGGGAAGCTACGAGCTGTACGGCGACGGCTCAACTCCGGCGGCTTCCGGCACGTCTCCAGATGCTTCCGCAGGTCATTTTTCTACGAGAGACCTGCTGGAACTGTCAAATGCCGGCGATGCAGAGGCTATCGTAGATCTGTTTCTCGGGGTCAAGGGCCTTGACAGTTCCAGTCCTGAGGGGATGGTTACGGTGTCCCTGCCTGCCGCTGCCATAAAGCTGCCTGCCGGAGGCCGCGTTACCTTGACCATTACAGGAGGCGGATTGAATTATGAGCATACAGCGGAAGCATCTGATGACGGCATGGTCTATTTTCAGGTTCCCAAGGTACAGAATGGTTCGGTACTCAAGGTCAGTCTCACGGTGAAGAAGGCGAACGGCAGGCTTTACTGTTCGGGCAGCAAGACCCAGACCGTCAGCGAGCATTCCCATAATTTCGGTATTGCCCTGAAATACGAGCCGATTCCCGTGAGCATGCTGACGGGGGCTCAGATAAATGCAGCCCTGAAGGGAGCTTTCAGTGTTACGGCTGGCGGAACGATGAGGAGCTTCCGTCCTTCGCAGACGCCTCCCCCGGCAGGGATTTCGACGGTGCTCCTTTCGACTGCTGATTCGGAATGTGAGCTTTTTGCCTGGCAGGAGGGGGATGCCATCCTGTTCTATGCGGAAGGGATGGAAGGCAGCGGAAAGATTCCGCTGAGTGCAGATTCAAGACAGATGTTCGACGGCTGTTCTGGACTTACGGCAATTGATATGAGCCGCTTCGATACGCGAGATACAACGGACATGATGAAAATGTTCTATGGCTGTTCAAGCTTGGTCGATTTGGATGCAAGCAGCTGGAATACGGGAAAGGTGACAGACATGGTTGAGATGTTCTCTGGCTGTACATCCCTGTCACATTTGGACACAAGCGGCTGGGACACGGGCAGCGTAATGGACATGCATTTTATGTTTAGAAACTGCAGCAGTCTGACCGCTCTGGATGTACACGGCTGGGATACGAGCAAGGTGACGGACATGAGGCGTATGTTCGAGAGCTGCAGCAGTTTGACAAGTCTGGACACAGGCAGCTGGAATACAGGCAAGGTAACCTCGATGTTCAATATGTTCTATGGCTGTACAAATTTGGGCAGTGTAAACGTACGCGACTGGGATACAGGTTGCGTGACAGATATGAATACAATGTTTGCAGGCTGCATCAGTCTGACCAGCGTGGATGCAAGCGGCTGGAACACGAGCAAGGTGACGGCCATGCACCGTATGTTCCAAGGATGCAGCGGTCTGATTTATGTAGATGTAAGCGGCTGGAATACGGAAAAGGTGCAAACGATTAACAGTATGTTCCAAGAATGCGTCAGTTTGGAGACTATCTATGCATCCGGTTCATTTTCTCAAGCTTCTGTTACAAATGGTCGTAACATGTTCAATGCTTGTTCAAGTCTTGTCGGTGGGGCTGGTACCGTATATGATTATTATAAACGCCATAGTGACATGGCACGTATGGACAATCCGCCGTCTTCCCCCGGCTATTTTACGCTTAAAACACCATAATAAGGGCAGCGCAGGAGACCAAAGGGAATATGCCCTGTCGGGTGTGACCCGAATGGCCATTCGCGTGTGGCACGAATGATCTGTCGGGTGCGACCCGATAGCGCTGTCGCGTATGACACGAATGAGCAGTCGCGTGTACACGACAGTCCAGTCATCGATGTGATGACAACGCTGTCACAGGTGCGGTGACAGCCCTGTCATGGGTGGTATAACAGCGCTGTCATTGATACTATGACTGCCCGGTCATGCCTCCTGCCCTTGTTTTTGCCCGGCAAGCGTGTATAATGAGGGTGTGGAAAAGCTTGTTTTTGTCGCGGAAGTCAAAAAGTCCTTACTCGCAGAACTCTCATTGGATGGTCTGGAAGTAAAGGTTTACCGTTCAAAAGGGCTTCTGGCACATCTTCTAAAACGTCGGCATTATGTTGCCGCAAAATATCTGGATTTCATCCCTGACATCATAAACGAACCCGATTATGCGGGAACGACCGGAGGGCAGATTGAGCTGGTCAAATGCTTCCGGGATTCCATTTTCCTGTCAATCAAGCTCGACAAGGCCAAGGGGACATACTACGTGGCAACCATGTTTGACGTAAAGCAGTCCAAAATCGAATCATATTGCAGATCCGGCAGGTTAAAGAAGCTCCGAAAAGATTGACAAACGCATATATTCTGATATAATGAAAATGAAATTTGAGAAGCAGGAAAGGCACCCTGCGCTCCCCTCGGGGAACCTGATATGATGGATACGCCGCCCATCCAAATTTTATATAAGCCATCCTTCGGGATGGTTTTTTTATGCGCTTCGGCCGCCTTAGCCAATGCTCACCGAAAGCAGGACGCAGGCTGCAACAAGGCGGCGTAGGAGGCGTACCCCCGGTTCGACCGGGGCAGGGCCCCCTTTGACGAAGTTCCGTGAAAGGGGTATGCTGTACGCTATGTTCCGTTTTCTCATCAAAAAGAATTTTGCCGATATATGGGACAATCTCTTTCACCTGATTGTCCTGAACCTGTTTACGGTGTTTGCTGGCGGCATCTGCCTTGCCGCTGTCATGCTTGCAGCTGCCGTTCCCGTTCCCGACGGCCTCAGGCTCCTGTGCCTGCTTGCCGCCATCGCCCTCGGCTGCATGATCATGGGAGTGCTGTTCTTTGCCGAAGGGGACAATGCCCTCAAGATTGCAAATTTTGAGGGGGCAAAGCTTTCGTACTACTTTAAGAACATACTTCCTTCCATAAAAGACGGGGCCTGCTTCGGCCTCTATCTGGCACTCGTCATCTCCATTGCCCTCGTCAGCATTCCCTATTACGCCTCGCAGGGCAGCCTCTTCGGACTTGTCCTGCTGTCCTTCGTGTTCTGGTTCGTCATCATCACGGTCCTTGCCCTCCAGTATTTCCTGCCCATCCGGAGCATCATGCACAACGGCTTCCGGAAATGCCTGAAAAAGAGCTACATCATCTTCTTTGACAACAGCTTCTTTACGGTCGGGCTGGGGCTCTTGAACCTGGTCAACATCGCCGTGGCGGTGTTCAGCCTGGGCATCCTGAACGGACCGGCAACGATTACCCTGACCTGTACGGAAGCGATGCGCCTGCGCCTGTACAAGTACGACTGGTACGAGGTAAACCCCGGGCTCACCAAGGAACAGCGTAAGGACGTACCCTGGGAAGACCTGATTGCAAACGATAAGAAACTGCTCGGTCCCCGCCACTGGAAGTCCTTCATCTTCCCGTGGAAAGATTGACTTAAATTCCCTCTTAGGCTAGAATAAGCCGTATGAAACTCAATGGATCTCAGCTAGTGGTGGAATGCCTTGTCGAGCAGGGCGTGGATACGGTTTTTGGATATCCCGGCGGGGCAATTCTCAATATATATGACGAGCTGTACAAGAATTCCGACAGAATCCGGCACATTCTGACTGCCCACGAGCAGGCTGCGGCCCATGCGGCGGACGGCTATGCCCGTTCAACGGGGAGGGTTGGCGTGTGCATGGCAACGAGCGGTCCGGGAGCGACAAACCTCGTAACCGGCATTGCAACCGCCTACATGGACTCTTCCCCGATCGTCGCGATTACCTGCAACGTGCCGACCTCACTGCTGGGCAAGGATTCCTTTCAGGAAATAGACATCACGGGCATTACGATGCCCATTACCAAGCATAACTTCATGGTCCACGACATCAAGGACCTTGCCGCAACGATACGGGAAGCCTTTTTCATCGCGAAGAGCGGCCGTCCCGGCCCGGTCCTCATCGACATTCCTAAAGAGGTAACTGCACCGAACAATTTCATTGAGTACGAGCCGCTCACGGCTGCCGCGCCGGCGGACATGCAGCGGGTCAGGAATGCCGCAGAGCCCTCCGATGCCGAGATACAGGCTGCGGCAGCCATGATAAACGCCGCTGCCCGTCCCGTCATCTACGCCGGCGGCGGTGTCGTCATTTCGGGAGCCGAAGCCGAGCTTCTGGAACTCGCCGAAAAGGGGTCCATCCCGGTCTGCGAGAGCCTTATGGCGCGCAGTGCCTTTCCGTCTGCCCATCCACTGTGCACCTGGATGGTCGGCATGCACGGTACCAAGGCGAGCAACATGGCAATGACGGAAAGCGACCTCATCATCGCGCTCGGCTCGCGCTTTTCCGACCGCGTAACGTCCGACACGTCCCGCTTTGCGGTGAACAGCAAGATCCTGCACATCGACGTTGACCCCGCCGAGATAAACAAGAACATCACAAGCACGGCGTCCGTCGTCGGCGACGTCAAGGCGGTCCTGCGGCGCCTGCTTCCCCTGCTTGAGAAGAAAGACCGCTCCGACTGGACTGCAAGGATTGCGGCATGGAAAGCGGAACATCCTGCTTCATACGATAAGCAGCCGTCCGATTCGATCAATCCCAAGTTCATCTGCGAATACATCCACAAGGTCGCAGGCGATGATGCCTTCATCACGACGGAAGTGGGCCAGCACCAGATGTGGACTGCCCAGTTCTATCCCTTTGCAAGGCCGCGGACCTTCATTACCTCCGGCGGTCTGGGAACGATGGGCTTCGGTACGGGAGCGGCAATCGGCATTCAGTGCGCCAATCCCAAGGCCCGTGTCGTGCACATTGCAGGAGACGGTTCATTCCGCATGAACTGCAACGAGCTGGCGACGATTCAGCACTATAAGCTTCCTATTATTGTAGTCGTGGTGAACAACGGGGCATTGGGCAATGTGCGCATGTGGCAGCACCTCTTTTACGGGGAGCGCTACAGCCAGACGACGCTGGACTTCGGCCCGGACTGGAAGACGCTTGCTTCTGCCTACGGTATTGCCGGCTATAAGGCCAACACGGCCGATGAGTTTGCACGGGCCTTTGACGAGGCGTTCAAATCCGGCAAGGCTGCCGTCATTGACGCAAAGGTAGACATCGACGAGATGGTCCTGCCGATGGTTCCCGGCGGCAAGGCTATCTACGAGCAGATAATGAGCGTCGGCGACTGAGGAGGGAATCAGTGGCGAAAAAACGGGAAGACATTCACGAATCCGGCGAGGACTACCTTGAGGCAATCCTCATGCTGCAGAAGAAGAACGGAGCTGCCCGGTCGGTAGACGTCGCCCGGCACCTGAACGTTTCAAAGCCGAGCGTCAGCCGGGCCATGAGCGTGCTGGAAGAAACCGGCTATGTTACGGTCGGCGAGACGAGCTTCCTGCAGCTGACGGAGAAGGGCAAGGCAAAGGCGAACGACATCTATGGCCGCCACATCCTCCTGACGAAATTCCTCATGCAGATTACCGGCGTGGGCGAAGAGCAGGCAGAAGAAAATGCCTGCCGGATTGAACATGACATCGATGCCGACGTGAAAGCAGGCATTGAAAAGTGGATGGAAAAGAATGCCAGATCGTAAAAAGGAAACGCAGGGATCCGGTGCATCGCACGGAACAATGACGGGCGACAACCACAAGGCCCTGTGGAGCGGACGCTTTGCGGAAGGTCCCGATGCTGCCGCCGTGGAGTTTGAAACGTCAATCCGCGTAGACGAACGGATGGCCCTTGACGACATCGCAGGTTCCGTCGCCCATGCGACGATGCTCGGCAGGCAGGGCATCATCGGTGCGGATGATGCGGCCGCAATCGTCAAAGGACTCAAGGGCATAGAGGCGGATCTGATTTCCGGCGCCCTTGCCGTTGACTACAGCGCAGAAGACATCCATTCATTCATTGAAGCGACGCTGACCGACCGGATCGGGGAAGCGGGCAAGAAGCTCCACACCGGCCGGAGCCGGAATGACCAGATAGCCCTGGACGAACGGCTCTACCTGCGCCGGGTCATTCCCCTCCTGCAGAATGAAATCATCACCCTTATAGAGGCATTGCGGGCAATAGCAGAACAGCACACAAAAACCCTGCTGACCGGCTACACGCACATGCAGCACGCCCAGCCGGGAACGCTCGCCCAGCACCTGAATGCCTGGGCCTTCATGCTCGTCCGCGACTGGGAGCGGCTGGAAGACTCGCTGGGCCGCATAGACAAGTCCCCCCTCGGCAGCGGTGCGCTCGAAGGCAGTACCCTGCCGCTGGACCGGGAAGCCGTTGCCGCAGCCCTCGGATTTTCAGGCGTTACGGAAAACTCGATGGATTCCGTGTCAGACCGCGACTACTGCATTGAGTTTACGAGCGATTTTGCCCTGCTGCAGAGCCATTTGAGCCGGATGTGCGAGGAGATTGTCCTCTGGGCTACGACGGAGTTTGCCTTTGTGGAACTGTCGGAAAAATGGTCCACCGGCTCTTCGATCATGCCCCAGAAGAAAAACCCCGACTTTGCCGAGCTCATCCGCGGCAGGACCGGCAAGGTATACGGCGACCTGATGAACCTGCTGACGATGGTAAAGGGCCTGCCGCTCGCCTATGACCGCGACCTGCAGGAAGACAAGGAACCCCTGTTTGACGCACTGGACACGGTGGAAGCAAACCTCAAGGTCTTTACGGCCATGATTGCAAGTGCACGCTGGAATACGGCGAATCTGGAAAAGAGCGTCGAGGGCGGTTTTGCAAATGCGACGGATGTCGCAGAATACCTGGTACGGAAAGGCATGCCCTTCCGTACCGCACACTCGGTTGCGGCAGCTACCGTCCGCAAGGCGCTGGATAAAGGCCTGTCCCGCATAGAGGACCTGCCGCTTGACGAACTCAAGAGCTGCTCGCCGCTGCTGAAAGGGGATGTGCTTGAAAAAATCAGTCCCCGCGCCTGCATGGAAGGGCGGAAAACCGCCGGAGGTCCGTCCCCGGAACGGGTACGGGAGCAGCTGGAGACGCTTGCCGCCTTCTGCACGCAAAAGCGCAAGGACACCGCCCGCTAGGCGGGCAGGACCGTGATCCGGGTGCTTCCGCAGCGGGCTGACGCCAGCAGAAGGCGGGCTTTTACACCGGTTCCTGCGTTCCGCCGTCGTCGAGGATGTGCTTGTCGGGGTAGATTTTCGCCATGAGCTTTTGGATGGAGCGGACGAGTTCCGCCACTTCTTCCAGGTTCTTGTCAAGGCTGAGGGTATAGAATATCTGGGTGCCGACTTTCCGCGGCTTTATGATGCCGTAGTCCTTGAGGACTTTCAGGTGGTGGGAAATCGCAGGCCGGGAAAGCTTGGACTTTGCGCTCAGGTCAGAAACGTTGATGCCTTCTTCGTTGCTCGCCTGTCCTTCCGCTATGTCAAGGACAAGCTGCTGGCGCACCTCGTCGCCGAGGGCAATGAAGAGGGGACCGCATGAGCTGAACAGCAGCCTGATCCGGTGCCAGTCTGATTCATCGATAGAAAATAGCCTTCCTTCCATACTCTTTCTTCCCCCGAACTCCCCTTTCCGTATAATATGCATCGGACACATTTTTGTCAAGCCGTTTAATTATTTAAACATTTGAACAGAAAAAAGGCAAAAGTTATTGACACTGGCCGTAAATAACAGTAGATTTAGATTATCAGTTTAATTATTTGAACGTTTACTACAGGTTACTGCAGTGTGTTCAAAACAATGAAGAGGTGCCACAATGAAGTTTTTGAGGGCGTTTTTTAAGCATCCCCTGATCATCATCATTGTTTCCGTCGTACTGACGGGGGCGACGGGATTCTTCCTGAAAGACCTGGAAATGGATAATTCCACGAGGATGTTCTTCCCGCAGAAGGACGTTTCCTATGTACGGCTTGAAAATACCGAGGCCGAATTCGGCAGTATGCTCGCCATCGGCGTCAGTATCGAAGCCAAAGACGGTTCCATTCTGACTCCCGAGTACATAGAAGTCATCCGCGAGATAAGCGACAAGGTGCTGGAGCTGTCTAACGTCGAGGACGTGGATTCCCTGACGAACATCGACTTCGTCTGTGATCAGGACGGGGCCATTTCCGCAAATCCGCTGATTCCCGACAGCTATACCGGAACGGCGCAGGACATTGCGCAGCTGGAAAGGCGGCTCGCCGAGTGGGACGACATGTACAACCGCGTCATCATCAACGACGAGGGAACCGGAACCCAGATGTCCATTTCCCTGCGTCCGAAGAGCGACATCCTGCTTGCCTTTGATGAGGCAAAGGAAGCCCTGAAGCTGGCGAAGGAAAGCAATGCGCCTGCCGAAGAGCTTGCCGCCGCAACAAAGGCGTACAAGGAGGCAAAACGGGCCAAAAAGCTTGCTCCGCCGGATTCCCAGCGGCTGCAGGACACCCTGTATGAGGTAAAGAAGATTACCGAGGCAGCCTGTGAGGGTCATAACCTTTCCTACAAGTTCTACGGTGATCCGGTGGTTTCGGACAACTGCAAGAGCTTCATGCTCTCCGACCTGCTCCGGCTCATCCCGCTCGTCATCGTGGTGGTCATCATCACCCTGTACCTGAGCTTCCACACGCTGGACGGAACAATCCTGCCCCTGCTGACGGTGCTCATGTCGACGATCATGTCCTGCGGCCTGATGGGCTTCTTCCACTTTACCTTTACGCTCGTCGCAAGCGTCATTCCGGTTGCCCTGATAGCGGTCGGATCCGCCTACGGCATCCACGTCCTGACCCACTACTACATAGAGCTGAGCAACGTGAAGGGTGAGATGACGAAGGAACTGTATGAGGAGGCCATCTTCAAGGGACTTAAGGAAGTCTTCATGGCCGTCCTCCTTGCAGGCATAACGACCATCGTCGGCTTCGTCTCGCTCATTACCAGTCCGCTGGAACCGCTGCACAGCTTTGCAATTTTCGCTGCAATCGGCGTGGCGATGGCGCTCCTCCTGTCCATCACCTTCATTCCGGCGCTCCTCCTGCTGAAGTCCTACAAGAACCTCAAGAAGCGGGGCCGCATCGAGCAGCTGTCCGACAAGGTACGGCAGAAGCTTGACCGGGCGCAGCAGCTGCGCGGCGGAAAATCCGTCACGGAAGCGAGCGGCGATACCCTGTACATGATATACCGCTTCTTCTGCGGCACGAAGGTCCGCCTCATCATCACCTCGCTTGTCATCGTCGTCATATCCGTCACCGGCCTGCTCAAGCTGAAGGTTGACACCTCGCTGATCAGCTATTTCCCCCGGAATTCCCAGCTGAGAACCGACATTGACTACGTCAATGAGGAATTTGCCGGTACGAACAGCGTGTACTTCACGATTACCGGGCAGGAGAAGGGCGACATCACGAACCCCGAGCTGCTCAAGGCGGTAGATGACCTGGAAGTCTACCTGAAGGGCAAGTACCCGGAAGTCGGCAAGATCATTTCACTTGCGACCTTCATCAAGCGGATAAACCAGGTCTGGCATGTGCCCGCACAGCCTGCAGGGCTTGAGGACGGTGCATCCGCCCTTGAGGGCAGCGGGAGCCTTGACGACAGCTTTGCTGATGACGGCTGGGACAGCGGCTTCGGCTCAGACGACAGCTTCGGCGACGACGGCTGGGACAGCGGCTTCGGCTCAGACGACAGCTTCGGCGACGAGGACTGGGACAGCGGCTTCGGCTCAGACGACAGTTTCGGCGACGACGGCTGGGACAGCGGCTTCTCCGAGGCAGAATCCCCCGCATCGGACGGCGGCGACAGCGGTATGCCGGACGGTTGGGTTGACCCGAACGACGCCTATGCCGCAGCCCTGTCCAAGCAGGTTACCGGACAGGAAATCCTCGACATGTTCAACAAGGCCTATGTCGCAGCCGGCGGCAGGACCGCAAGCCTGGAAAAAATCGTCGACGAGCTGATGAAGCAGATGAACTACAACGGCATGGCCTACTATGAGGTTCCGTACGACCCCGCCAAGTACCCCGTGGCAAGCCGTGAAGAGCTTTCCGGCGTCGTCAGCGGCTACCTGACCCTGCTTTCCGGCTCGCTTGACCGTTTCATTGACGACGACATCAATCCCAAGGAAATGCGCATCACCTGCCAGCTGCGGGAGCACTCAACCGAGGTTTCCGGCAAGATCATCGCGGACGTGAAGCAGTACGCCGCAGCGCATTTCCCGGCCGGCTACACGGTCGAAGCAACCGGTACGGGCGAGATGGAGTACACGATGACGAACATGATCATATCCAGCCAGTTCATGAGCCTCATCGTCTCCCTGCTGTCCGTGTTCATCATCATCACCCTGTCCTTCAAATCTGGATGGGCAGGCCTGCTGGGAGCCGTCCCGCTGGCCTTTGCAATCATGCTGAACTACATGACGATGGGCTTTGCGAAGATTAACCTGGACTTCATCACGAGCATCATCGCATCCGTCGTCGTCGGCGTCGGCATTGACTATACGATTCACTTCCTGACGACCTACCGTGAGGAACGGTCCCGGAGCCGTGATCTGGTGGAGGTAACGAAGAATACCTTCAAGAAGAGCGGCCACGGCATCGTAACGAACGCGCTTGCCGTCGGACTGGGCTTCATCGTGCTCTGCCTGTCCAAGTTCATCGTCCTGCGCTACATCGGAATCCTTGTCGCAATCGAAATGATTGCATCAAGCTTCCTTGCCATGACGATCATCCCGGGCATCCTGAACATGACCGATCCCAAGTTCATGCGGCCCAAAGAAGAGCCGAAGGCCGTCATCGTCACGGACGAGGACGAAGAGTAGGTTCGGAAACGCAGGGGGAAGGGAAACGGGAGCTTGAAAAACAGCACGAATCCTGTAACCTTTCGCCTGTCAATCCGTTTAATCTTTTGAACATTCAAGAAAAGCAGATCGTGCTTTCCTTGAGAAGAAATGAAAACTTTTTTTTGCAAGGGAGATGTACTATGAAAATGATTTCCAAGGGCTTTACGGCTATGGCTTTTGCTTTGACCTTCGCCGCCGCTGCGGCATTTGCTGACGAAAAGGGGACCGCTGTCATGCAGGCTGCCCTCGACGTCGAGAAGCCCAAGTTCTCCAAGTCCATGGTCGAGATGAAGCTGAAGGACCTGAAGTCCGGCGACGAGGAAGTCCGCCAGATCATGGAGTACGGCCGCAACTACGATGACGGTTCCGGCCACAAGGTGACGGACATGGTCATGCTCTTCCAGTCACCGGCGAACATCAAGGACACCCGCTTCCTCCAGAAGGAGAATTACGGCAAGGATGACGATAAATGGATTTACCTGCCCGCACTCAAGAACACCCGCCGCGTCAACACGAGCGAGGGCAGCAAGGCATTCGTCGGTTCCGATGCGTCCTATGACGATATGTCCACCCGCGAGATTGACGAGGACGACCACCAGTATCAGGGAGTCGAAGAGAAAAATGTCCGCGGTACGACCTATACCTGCG
Organism: uncultured Treponema sp.; assembly: GCA_946410085.1. Classification (GTDB taxonomy): domain Bacteria; phylum Spirochaetota; class Spirochaetia; order Treponematales; family Treponemataceae; genus Treponema_D. The sequence goes on from CAMJZA010000034.1 coordinate 11,383, forward strand.
ACAAGGTAAAGGAAGTTCCCCACGACAAGAAGAACAGCCAGTACAGCTACCGGATTACCTGGGTCGATCAGGCAACCCGCGTGCCGGTCTATACCGAGATGTACGACAAGGACGGCAAGCTCGAAAAGACGCTCGAGGTTCCGGTCATCGTCAACTACAAGGGCTATACGATTACCAAGGAAGCTTACCTGACCAACGTGCAGAAAAAGCACTCCACGGCCCTGATAATCAAGAAACTTGCCGTAGACGAGGCAATTCCCGACCGCGTGTTCACGGCAGACTTCCTGAAGACGGGAAAATAAGGGATTTTTCCCCTCCGTACCTGGCTCTGTGCATGAAATGGACTCGGGCTGCCGGCCTGAGTCCATTTATTTTATTCTTTTCACTAGATTAAAATTATAAAAAGTGATATACTTTTTCTATATAGTGCGGACCTGTGTCCAAGGCTTGCTAGAGCAAAGGGAAGGATTAGGAATACTATGAAGATTAAAAAACTGGCGTTCTGTGCTGTTACAGTGTGCATGCTGACATTTACTGCGGTCGCTCAAGATGATTGGGACGGAGGCTGGGATGACTCCGGTACGGAATCATCCGATGACGGCTTCGGCTCCTTTGATGACTCCGGTTCAGATTCTCTCATCGGTTTCGGCAGCAGTGCTTCCGGCAGCGCCATCACCTTCAGCGGGCGGCTGACCTTTGACGGACGCTATTACTTTGCAAAGGATGATTCAGAGTACTTCAGAACCAGTTACATGTCCTTCGATTCCGAAAACCTCCGCTTCCTGCAGGAACGGAGGCTGACGACGATGATCCGCTGGAATGATACCTATCCTGATGTCTATAACCTGACGGACCAAAAGAAGCGCTACTTCGATGATCTGGGCTACCGCGAAGTCGATTACGACGATAATGAGATTGCAACCATTCCTGCCGCCCGCCTGGGCGTCGCTTACAGCGGCAACAAGGCAGACGCAAGCCTTTCCCTGAACCTGACAAAGCAGACCCTGCGGAAATATCAGGAGGACATCATCGACGAGATGATTCTCCGCGGCTATTTCTTCGACAACCGTTTCACGGTCGAAGCTGGAAAGATGAAGGTTGTCTGGGGCAAGGGCGACAAGCTCCACGTTCTGGACAATTTCAATGCAGACGACTACACGGACTTCATCATTCCCGACTACATTGACCGCCGCATCAGCACGCCGATGCTCCGTCTGGCATACTCCTTCCCCACGAAAGCCCCCCTTTCCGTTGAAGCGCTCTGGACCCCCTTCCTGCCGACCGACCGCTTTGCAACGGAAGGCGTTTGGACGCCTGCAGCCTATGCAAAACTGTCCTACCTGACGCAGTCCATCATCGCATGGGACTACACACGGGGAACCATGCTCGCATCAGATGTTTCTTCATTCGAAACCGACGACCTCTTTCCCAATACGCACAACATCAGGTACTCGCAGGGCGGTTTCAAAGTCGGCGGAACGGTTGCCGCACTTGACTGGGGTGTCAGTTACTACATCGGCCGCTACAAGCAGCCTTCCGTAAACCTGGACAAAACCGTCACGCCGATACAGACCTGCCTGCTGTATAAGGCTGCCGCCAAACAGTATCTGGAACTCGCAGAAAAAGCAGCGAATGCAGGAGATGCGGCAGCGGCGGCAAACTATGCGACGCTTGCAACGAATTCCGCAACGGCCGCAACAAATGCCCTGAACTATATAGGCCTTCCGTCCCTCGATTATGACCGGAAGCAGACTGTCGGCCTTGAGTTCGCTGCCGTCCTGGGCCGTTTTAACCTGCGCAGTGAAGCGGGCTACAATTTGACGAACGATATGGCCGGCGACGACCCCTGGGTCCACAACAACTCGATTCAGTGGCTCTTCGGCTTCGACTTTGACCTGCCGATCAGCAACCTCAACGTCAACATCCAGGAAACGGGAACCTATATTCTCGGCAGCAACAATATTAAGGACTGGGATTTCGCCGAATACGACGTAGACTATGATCCCGAAAGCCGCTATACGAACGACAAGCTCGTCGTGAATATCTCCGATTCCTGGCTGAATGACCGCCTTAAGCCCGAACTTACCTTCCTGTGGGGACTCGAGCGGGGCGATTTTGTCTTCCAGCCAAAGCTGACCTATGCACCGAATCCCTACGTCTCATTCTCGCTGAGCGGCGTCATGATTCATGCAAAGGATGAGTACAGCGAATTCTATGCATGGAAGAACAATAACTTCGTCAATTTCGGAGTTAAGCTGGAGTTCTAGGACGTCAGAACACGGCAGTTTCAAGAGTCCTGCGGCTTCGCTGCAGCGGACTTTTGAAACAGGCTCAGGACCTTTCCCCGAACCCTTGAGGGAAGACTGCCTTTACGCTATACTGGAAGCATCATGAGTAGCGCGTTGAACCATATTGAAGGCGAAAAAATAGTCATCCAGGGGGCGAGGGAGCACAACCTGAAAAACATCAGCGTGGAGTTGCCGCGCAACAAGCTCGTTGTCATCAGCGGCCTTTCCGGGAGCGGAAAGTCATCCCTTGCGTTTGATACGCTCTTTGCCGAAGGTCAGCGCCGTTACATGGAAAGCCTGTCATCGTATGCCCGGCAGTTCCTCGGGCGGATGGACAAGCCGGACGTTGACCTCATCAGCGGCCTTTCTCCCGCAATTTCAATCGAACAGAAAACAACCCACAAGAATCCCCGTTCGACGGTTGCAACCGTTACCGAAATTTATGATTACTACCGCCTGCTCTTTGCCCGGATTGGCAAGGCCCACTGTCCCAACTGCGGCAGGGAAATCCAGGAGCAGTCGATTGACCAGATAATCGGCACGATTCTTTCCTGGACCGAAGGAACAAAGCTGACCATCCTTGCCCCGATTATCAGGGGAAAGAAGGGCGAACACGTCAAGCTCCTTGACGATGCGGTAAAATCAGGCTTCAGCAGGGCACGGATTGACGGCCTGATGGTCTCGCTCGATGACTCCATTAAGCTCGACAAGCAGAAAAAACACACGATAGAGATAGTCGTTGACCGGATTGTTCTCAAGGAAGGAATCAGGAACCGTCTTGCCGACTCAATCGAGACGGCGCTGAAAAATGCGAACGGCATCGTCATTGTGCTCAGACGGGTGAACAAGAGCGATGAAGCCTATAAGACTGTCGTTGCAGCCCTTGACAGCCGGGGAACCCCGTATGATGCCGCCGCAGACTACATTGAACAGGAAGTATTCTTTTCGCAGAAAAACGCCTGCCCTGACTGCGGCATTTCAATTCCGGAGCTGCAGCCCCGGCTTTTTTCCTTCAACAACCCCTACGGAGCCTGTCCTGACTGTACGGGGCTGGGGGAAAAGATGGAATTTGATGAAAAACTGATCATGCCCGACGGTTCGCTTTCGTTCAATGAAGGCGGCCTTGCCCCCTATAATCCCGAAAGCGCATGGAATGAATCGATGTTCGGGGCTATAGCCGCTGCCGGAGGCTTTGACCTTGACACCCCGCTCAAAAAACTGACGAAAAAACAGAAAACATTCCTCTGGAATGGTGATGAAAGCAGGAGCATCCACTGGATTTACCATAAGCAGAGCGGGGAGGGGACAAGCAGCTACAACCGTCCTTGGATAGGAATCTATGCCGACCTGCGCCGCCGCTATGTAGAAGCCTGGGGCGACACCATGAAAAGTTCCCTCGAAAAGTACATGTCCCACCGGGAATGTCAGTCCTGCAAGGGAAAGCGGCTCCGTCCTGAAGCCCTCTGCATCACCGTCGGCGGAAAAAACATCTGGGATTTGACGGAACTTTCCGTCCTGGAGACAATAGACTTCTTTGAGAAACTGCAGCTGACGGAAACGGAGCAGCGGATTGCCGCTCAGGTCATGAAGGAAATAAAGAGCCGCCTGCTTTTCCTGAAAAACGTCGGACTGGAATACCTGACCCTGGAGCGGTCGGCGGCAACGCTTTCGGGTGGTGAAGCACAGCGGATCCGCCTTTCCACCCAGATTGGCAGCGCCCTCACCGGCGTCATGTATGTCCTCGATGAGCCTTCAATCGGACTGCACCAGCGGGATAACGAGCGGCTCATCAATTCCCTCCTGTACCTGCGGGATCTCGGCAATACGGTCATCGTCGTCGAACATGACGAGCAGACGCTGCGGACCGCAGACTTTCTGGTGGACATCGGTCCCGGCGCCGGAGTCCACGGCGGGCAGGTCATGGCAGCAGGAAGCCCCGCACAGGTCATGCAGTGCGAGGAAAGCGTCACCGGCCGCTATCTGGCAGGAAAGATAACGATGCCGCTGCGGAAAGAACGGCGGAAGGGAAACGGCCGGGAAATCAAGATCAGCGGGGTTACGGAACACAATCTGAAGGGAATTGACGTGACCATCCCGCTCGGCACCTTTACCTGCATAACGGGTGTCTCCGGCAGCGGCAAGTCGACCCTCCTGAATGACGTACTCTACCCGGCAATCAGCAACAGCCTGATGAAGACGGAGTACAGCGTCGGCGCCTACAAAAAACTGACGGGGCTCGAAAACATCGATAAGGTGATAAACATCGATCAGACCCCGATCGGCCGCACCCCCCGGAGCAACCCCGTCACCTACATCGGGGTCTTTGACCGGATTCGGGAACTCTTTGCCTCCCTGCCGGAAGCAAAGTCCCGCGGCTACAAGAACGGGCGTTTTTCCTTTAATGTCAAGGGCGGCCGCTGCGAAAACTGTCAGGGCGCAGGAACGATTACGATTGAGATGAACTTCCTGCCGGATGTCTTCATTCAGTGCGATGTCTGCCACGGCAAACGCTTCAACCAGGAGACGCTCGACGTGCTCTACAAGGGCAAGTCCATCTCCGACGTGCTGGACATGACCGTCGAAGAAGCCTGTGAGTTTTTTGCAGCGATTCCCCACATAGCCCGCAAGATGGAAACGCTCAAGAGCGTCGGCCTCGGCTACATCCAGCTCGGGCAGAATGCACTGACCCTGTCCGGCGGAGAGGCACAGCGGGTCAAGCTTGCTTCGGAACTGGCCCGGCCTTCCACGGGAAAAACCCTCTATATCCTCGATGAACCGACAACGGGGCTCCATTTTGTCGACATAAAGCAGCTGATGGAAGTCATTCAGCGCCTGGTCGACAAGGGGAATACGGTCGTCATGATCGAACACAACATGGACGTCATCTGTCAGGCGGACCATATCATCGATCTGGGGCCCGACGGCGGCGGGGGAGGCGGCAGCATTGTGGCGACAGGCAGCCCGGAGGAACTTGCTTCCTGCAAGGGAAGCTATACAGGCAGGTACGTCGGCGAAATGCTGGAACGGCTGAGGAACCAGGAAGGTGAAGCCTAGTCGGGTACGCATTCTCTTTTGCATCACGGTTCTCCTCGTGTTCGGGGCCGTCATCCAGCCTGCTGCGCAGGAAGCAAAGACGACGCTCGTGCGGATAAATTATGCCCGCCATACAGAATATGAAAAACAGGAGGCAAGCGGAAACGAAATCATTGTCCTGACCGGCAATGTCTCCATGACCGTCGAAAAGGGAAACACCACCCTCGAAATAGAGGCGGCAACCGTCCGCTATGACCGGAAAACCAGCATGCTGTTCGCACAGGGCGATGTTGTCCTCACGTCACGGGGGACGGGCAGCAGGCAGGATGCGACGGCACAGTCCGTCCTGCTCAACACGGATACACTCGAAGGCATCCTGGACAACTCCCGCATTGTCCGCTACGGCGAAAACGATACGTCCATCCCCTCCGGCTCCACACTGGTCGCTTCCTCCAAAATACTCGGAACAGGCCCCGCCGGTACGATGGCGTTCAAGCATGCGACGATATCCTTCTGCGATGATGATAATCCCCACTGGAAAATCAGGGCGACAAAGGCATGGATGCTTCCGGGCGGGGAATTTGCATTCCTGAATGCCCTGCTGTACGTCGGCCCCGTTCCGATCCTCTACCTGCCGGCATTCTACTATCCCAAGGATGAACTCATCTTTAATCCCGTCATCGGCATTGACGCCCGGCGGGGCTATTTCCTGCAGACCACGACCTACCTCTGGGGCCGGAAACCCCTCTCTGCCTATACGACGGGAACGGAATCCGACGACGATTCCTTTCATTTCGGCAGGCCTTCCACGCTCAAGGAGCAGGTCCGGGAAGGGGTGATCCTCCATAACCTGGACACCGACTACACCGGAGAAACAAAGGACTATCTGAAGCTGACGGGAGACTACTACAGCAGGCTCGGCGGCATGCTGGGACTGGACGGCAACTTTACCCCGAAACCGGACAGTTTCATTCCGTCCGTCAGCGGATTCCTCGATTTTGCGTTTTCAAACACGATATTCTACTATCCTGACGAAGACCAGTTCAGCCGCTACGGCATTTCGCTGGAAGGCATGAAGCGCTTTCAGGACTATTCAACGTTCCTGGGACACCGGCTGCCCTTCCGCTATGGGGGAGACATAAAAGTCAGCGGAAATAAGCGGGTGAACTACACGCTCTCCCTGCCGATCTATTCCGACCCGTACTTTCTTGTCGACTATGGAAGCCGAAACGAATACATGAACTGGATCGAATTCCTGACAAAGAGCAGTTCTGATGAAATAAGCGATGAAATGAAGGCAACGGACGACGACAGCCGCCTGATTTCAAGCTTCAACTGGGACGCAAAGGTCTTTTATAATTTCCCCGAACTTTCGCAGTTGGACAGCTATTACCTGAGTTCTGCACGGATAGACCTTGCCAGCAGCGTCCTTTTCAAGAGCTGGAAGCGGACTGATACGGAGTTCATGGAGCAGCCCCTCACCTGGAGGACCTATTCGCCGGAGCGGAACATATTCTATCCTTCACTCGTTACCCCCATCAAGCTTTCTGCAAGCGCAGAAGGCAGCATCTTCAAGTATCCGGGGGCCGGAACGCAAGCGGACAATACGCCGGAAGAAAGCGACGGAGCTGCCCTGGGACCGGAAGAAGAAGACGGCAGCAAGCCTGAACGGGTAGAAGAAGAGGAAACTGAAAGTCCGCAGACAAAGGGACTCTTTTCGCCGGACGACCTTCCGCTCCTGAACGACATTACGCTTCCGGCTCTGGCAGAATTCAAGGGCTGGGAGTACAGTCTTGACTACAGCCTGAAGCCGCAGTACGTCAGGCAGGACAGTTACAGTACGTCCATGCTCTTTACGGACAACATCGATTTTGACCGCAAGAAGGTGTTCTCTTCGTATTACGAACTCGATGTTCCCGTCGAAGTCAAGAATACTGCTTCATACCGGAGTAAGTTCCTCGCCATGACAAACACCCTGACCTTTGATCCCCACTTCCAGAAGCATCCGGATCTGGCAGGCTACACGGATGAACGTTCAAAAGATTCTGTTCTGAATGCCGACTACGGGGCGAAAAAGTTCGATATAGACGACGGAACCATCGTTTCCTTCCGGCCCTTCATGTATGACAGCGTCCTGTACGACACCGGACTTGACTGGACAAGTACCGTTAAGATCCTGCGGACAAAATACGCCGGAGACGCAAAGCATCCCGACTGGGATTACCTGACCGTTGACGTCACCGACGACAAGAGCGTCGTAGAAAACACGCTGACGGGTTATGTCGCGGCAAAGGAAAGCGAAAAGACCTCCCAGAAGTTTACGGCCTCGACCTCCCTGTGGCCCCGGGCAGGGGAGCGGGACTTCATGGTTGACCTGACCTTCCCCCATGTTGATTTTTCCTTTTCAACCGGCGTGGAACGGATTGAGCTGGACGAAGATGATGAAGATGCGGAGGTGGAATTCAAGAACAAGCCGTTCAAGCAGTCAGCGACCGTCAGCTTCTTCAAGACGCTGAAATTGACCGAATCCCTGAACTTCAACATGGAAGAAAGCCACTATGATTCCATGAAGCTTGCCATGAGCTGGAACGGCTTTCAGGCTGCCTACACGATGCAATATGCCTACGGCTACGAGTATATTCCCCGGAAGGGCTGGACTGCGGAAAAAGAGAAGGACTTTAAGCCCTACAGCCTGACGTTTGCCTATTCGTCACCCCAAAAGAAGTTCCGCTACTGGCGCAAGCGCATCACCTGGGCCCCTTCGCTGCAGACAAGCTTTGTCTACAACATGATAAAACCGACGGAAAGCTATTTTACCTTTATCCCCGCAATGACCTTCAGGATAAACCAGTTCCTCTACCTGACCTTCAGTTCAGAATCCAAAAACTCGGTCGTTTTCCGCTACTTTGAGGATTACACGAAATACGGCGACATCATAAGCGGAGAAAAAAATCCGCTTGCAGACCTTGCCGATTCCTTTGCCTTCGGAGACAAAGACCGGAGGAAGGCATCCGGATTCAAGATCAAGAACTTCAAGATTACCTTTGCCCACAACCTGCACGACTGGACCTTTGCGACCTGCTACATATTCAAGCCGAAGGTGACGACTGACAAGCATAACAAGTCCGTCTACAGCTACGATCCCTACTTCTCCTTCATCATCAACTGGCGGCCTATGTCAGGACTGCGGACTCAGGTGGTTGACGACTACGGCGACATACAGCTGAATCCGTAATTTTTATTGCATTATCCCATACTTCGCTGTATACTTCCAAGTATGGCAACTACGAAAAAGAAAGCGCCGAAGTCAGCGCAGCCGGTCAGGAAAACAGAAAAAAATGCTTCTGTCGGAAAGACCAGTAAGGAAATTCTGGATAAAGGTCTGGAAGCCTCAAAAAAGTGGTTTGAAAGTGCAAAGAAGACTATCTCCGAATGGGGAGACGAATCAGTCAAGCAGGTAGAGATTGCAAAGCTGAACTCAAAACTGGAGAAAGGATACAAGGCACTCGGTAAACTGGTCTATGCGAAACTCGCCGGGAAAAAGGGAAGCGCTTCCGTTTCAACTGATGATGAAGAAATCGGTGAGACCGTAAAGCTGCTTTCCGACATGGCAAAGCAGATAAAGAAGCTGGGTGGCAGTCCTGCATCCTCCGGCAGCAAAACAGGCAGCCGGAAGAAGGCTGACGACACGGAAGTGAAAGCCCTCCCTGACAAAACAGGCAGCAGGAGCAGGAAATCACCGGCAGCATCGGAAAAAACCGCTGCCAAAACGGCAAAGAAAAGCACGGGAAGGAAAACTGCGGCAAAGCCGGCAGCGGCTCAGAAAAGCACCGCAAAAACGGCAGCGAAAAAGCCCGCTGCAAAAAAAACGACCGCAAAAAAGGCGGGCAGCCGCAGCAGGAAAAGTGAAAGCTGAGGCCGCCGACTTCATCCTACAGCTTGGGTACGCGGGGACGGGAGAGGTTCTTGAGCATGTTCTGCAGCATCTCGTGCGCGTCCTGCGGCCCCAGTTCCTTACTCGGTTCATGATATTTCACCAGCTGCTGGGGAATTTCGTCAAGGAAACGGCTCGGTTCACACTCAGCGGTGCCTGTCTGCCGCCGCCTGTTGCGGCATGACGAGATTAACAGCCGGTCCCGTGCCCTCGTTACCGCAACATAAAAGAGCCGCCGCTCTTCCTCCACTGCGGTGTCTCCCCCTTCTTCGACAGCCCTCGCATGGGGCATAATGCCTTCTTCCGCCCCTGCAATAAAGACAACGGGGAATTCCAGCCCCTTGCTTGCATGAACCGTCATCAGGTTCACCTTGCCCTTATCTTCTTCACCGTCATCAAGGTCATCGCGGGAGAGGAGGGTAATCCGGTTCAAGTAAGCGTAGAGGCTCGTATCCTCGTGCTCCGGGTTGTTTTCCCACAGCTCCATGCTCTTTATGAGGCTCTCTATGTTCATGTACTTGAAGCGGGCAGCCTTCTCGCTCTTGGGATTGTCACTGATGAGATAGTCATAGTAGTTTATCTCGTCAACCATCGCCTTGACTTTCTTGCTCAGGCCCTTGCCTGACAGCATGTTTTTCCCCGCTTCAATGAGGCTGATAAAGGACTCCAGGTTTACCCTGACAGCCTCCGTCAGCTTGCTTTCTTTCTCGGGCGCCTCAAGGACCGCCTTTGCAGCCTCCCAGAGGGAATAGCCCATCCGGTCTGCAACGACATTGAGTTTTTCGACCGTTGCTCGCCCCAGACCGCGCCGGGGGGTGTTCAGGATACGGAGCAGGTTGATGTCATCGTCATGGTTTGCAATGACCCGGAGATATGAGATGATGTCCTTTATCTCCTTGCGTTCAAAAAAACTCGTCCCGCCAGACATGACGTAGGGGATGTTGTTTTCCAGAAATGCCTCTTCGATGGGCCGGCTCTGGGTATTCGCCCGCATGAGGACACCGAAATCATCGTAGGTACGCTTTTCTTCAACAGAAATGGACAGGATGCTTTCTGCAATGAAGTCCGCTTCGGCAGCTTCGTTCTCGGGCATAAAGAGTTCTATCGGCTGTCCGTCGCCGTTTCCGCTCCACAACTCCTTATCCTTCCGGTTGGTATTGTGTTTTATGACGCCGTTTGCCGCTGCAAGTATTGTACCTGTCGAACGGTAGTTTTGCTCAAGTCTTATTTCCTGTACGGCAGGAAAATCCTTTTCGAAATTGATGATATTCTGATAATCTGCACCGCGCCATGAGTAGATGCTCTGGTCGTCGTCGCCGACGACTGCGACATTTTTGTCGGCAAGCAGGCGCATCATCTCGTACTGCTGGTGGCTCGTGTCCTGGAATTCGTCGACCATAATATAGCGGTAGCGGTCCCGGTAGCGCTGTAGCGTTTCAGGACTTTCGCGAAACAGCTGTATGGGAAGGACAATGAGGTCGTCGAAGTCTACGGCATTATAGAGCTTAAGCCCTTCCTGATAGGCCTCGTACAGCTCGCGGTAGCCGTCATTTGCACTCTGCCAGTCCTTGCGGCCCGTCTTGATGTCGCTGAACAGCCCTCCTATCTTGTACAGGTCCAGCGCATCCTCGGTAAAGTCCAGCTCCCGTGCACTCTCCTTGATAAGGGCGTTCCGGTCCGTTTCGTCATATATGGAAAAATTCGTCCGCCAGCCGAGTTTGTCAATGTCCTGCCGGAGAATCCTGACGCCGAAGGCATGGAACGTACTGATGGTCAGATTCTGCAGCTTGCGCGCCGTCAGCTTCCTGATGCGGTCCGACATCTCCTTTGCAGCCTTATTCGTAAAGGTAAGGGCAAGAATCTGGCTCTGAGGAATGCCCTTCTCCAGCATGTTCGCAATGCGGTAGGTGATGACCCGCGTCTTACCGCTGCCCGCCCCCGCAATAATCAGGATGGCTCCGTCCGTCGTCGTGACGGCACGGTACTGCTCGGGATTCAGTTCGTCTTTCAATGTTTCTTCCAGTGACATGGCATGTATTCTAGCAGAAGCCCGATGGAGGGGCAAGCTTGCAGCACAGGCAGCGAGCCCTGCAGCCCCCTGTACATGCAAAATATGCCACCCGTAAAAAAAACAGGAAAAAAATGATTTTTTTGTTGACAAACAATATTATTCTCCGTATATTATTATCAAGAAGCAATGCTATAGCGAAAATAATATTAGACAACAAGGAGGTATGGATGACCTTTGCAACGGGGGCAGCAGTCCTGGATGCCATCGTCCTTTCCATCGTAGCACAGGACGGAGAAGGGACCTACGGCTACAAGATAACCCAGGACGTACGGAACGTCATTGAGGTTTCCGAAAGCTCCCTCTATCCCGTGCTGAGACGGCTGCAGGCAGCAGGACTCCTGGAAACCTATGACAAGGAGTTTTCCGGCAGGAACAGGCGCTACTACAAGCTTACGGCGCAGGGTGGACGTGCCCTGGAAGGTTACCGGAAGGACTGGGAAGCATACCGGGCAAAGATGGATGCCATTCTGCTTTCCGGCCCCGGTACGATGACAGAAAACTGAAATAAGGAGAAAAAAATATGACACGGCATGAGTATTTGCAGGAACTGAAGTGGGAACTCCGCTCGCTGAGCGTAGAGGAACAGGAAGATGCCCTTGAATATTACCTGGGCTACTTTGAAGATGCAGGAGATGACGAGGCGGTGATGCGGGAGTTTGGAACGCCGCACGACCTGGCATCCAGCATCCTCACGAAAATCGCCGGACTTCCAGCAGAAAAGCGGGAAAGGCGGAAGAACGCAAGCGAAAGCGGTTCATCAGGTGCCTTCCTGCGGAGCGAGGTGAAGTCCCTGGACATTTCCGTCGGGGCGGCAGAAGTCGTCCTGATCGAGAACGAACAGAATCCTGATGCCTTTTCGCTGGACTACCGGGGACTGGGACCGGGGGACATCAGTTTTGGCCTGACCCCCTTCGGAACGCTTTCCATCGAGAATTCCCTGCGGGTTTCGGTATTGAACTTTGTCGGACACAAGGACGCGAAGGACGGCAACGTGAACCACCCCCGGATTTTGATTCGGGTTCCCAGGAATGCTTCCTTTGACTTCCTGAAGCTGCACATCGGGGCAGGGGCCTTCAAGGGAAAGTCTGTTGAGCTTTCCAGCAAAAGGAGCTATATTGAAGTCGGTGCGGGACTCATGGAAATAGAAAGCCTGACGTCCGCAAACAGCAAGATCCGCTGCGGCATGGGCAGCCTGACCATAACGGGCAGGCTGGACGGCATTACAACCCTGGACTGCGGCATGGGCAGCGTCAAGCTGAACATCAGGGAAGGCGAGGAAGGCCATTCCGTCTTTGCAAAGATTGGTCTCGGAAGCTTCGAGTATGACAACCTCAAGAAAGGCGGCATAACGACCTTTGAGAGCGGTGAGAAGAAGAAGAACCATTTCTCCATAAACTGCGGTATGGGTGAAGTGAAAATCAAGAGTCTGGACAGGAACCAGGCATAAAACACAGGAGGAATAGAACTATGTCAAAGAGATTGTACAAATCCGAGCAGAAAACGCTCTGCGGTGTGTGCGGCGGGATTGCCGACTACTTCAACATGGATCCGACGATTGTCCGCCTGCTCTGGGTCGTCCTGACCCTGGTCAGCTTCGGGGCAGGGGGCGTCATCGCGTATATCATCTGTGCGCTGGTCATCCCCGACAGGCCGTCGTCTCATGCCGAATGGGACAATGTGCCGAAGACGGAAAGCGAAAGCGCCGCAGACCGGGAGTTCAACAGTCACTTCGAAGGCTAGAGGGCAGGGGCTTTCAAAATGCGTCCATTCCACAGACCGTGGAATGGACGCATTTTTTTACTCGTCAAGTACCGCTTCCACGGAAAGGAGCTTTGATACCTCAAACTGATAGGCATCTATCGGTTTCTTCTGCTCCGCAAGCGCCGCTTCAATGTCAAGATCGGTAAAATTGCCCTTCCTGAAGCAGACAATCCGGTTTTCCTTCCCCTGATAGAGCAGATCAACCGCATAGGCTCCCATGATGGACGCATAGTAGCGGTCCTTTGCACTTGGACTGCCTCCCCGCTGGATGTAGCCCAGGACGGTCGCGCGGGTTTCTATCTTCGTCGCCGCCTCTATCTCCTTTGCCAGCTCCACGGAATCCTTTCCTGTTCCTTCCGCATTGATGATGATGTGGTGGACCTTACCTTTCCGGCGGTTATCAATGATGTTCCGGGCCAGTTTTCCGATGTCAAAGTCCTCTTTATACTCCGGCAGCAGGATGTCCTCGGCTCCATTCGTTATGCCGCACCAGAGGGCAATGTAACCGGCATGACGGCCCATCACCTCGATGATGCTGCAGCGCTCGTGCGAAGAAGAGGTGTCCTTTACCTTGTCAATGGCTTCCATTGCCGTATTGACGGCCGTATCAAACCCTATCGTATATTCCGTACAGGCTATGTCAAGGTCAATCGTTGCCGGAATGCCAACGACGTTGATGCCGTGCCGGGACAGGCCGAGCGCCCCCTTATAGGAACCGTCTCCGCCGATGACGATCAGGGATTCAATGCCGTGTTTCCGGCAAATGTCCGCCCCCTTCTTCTTGCCTTCATCCGACATGAACTCCTCGCAGCGTGCCGTCCCGAGAATGGTACCGCCCCGATCGAGGATCTTTGAGACGGACCGCGACCCCATGTCGACAATCTCTTCATTCAGGAGCCCCTGATACCCTTTCTTGATTCCTGCAACCTTCATTCCCCGTGCAAGGGCCGTGCGGATGACAGCCCTGACGGCAGCATTCATTCCGGGGGCATCGCCTCCGCTTGTCAGTACGCCGATTGTTTTTATCTGTGCCATATGATTCTCCTATGCGTTAAAACGCATGATACACAGATGTCCTTGCTCTGTCAAGAAAAAGGCGGATACCGGCAGCGGGGACGGCAAATCCGCACCCTTGCATTTTCCGCCCGTTATGATATAATGGACAGAAACATAAAAAAGGTGTTTCAAGGAGCTTTCCAATGAATAGTGCAGTAGCGGCTTTTCTGGGCCGGCATAATTTTCCCGTACAGCAGGACATAGACTCAGTTATCGACGCCCTTCTCTTTGACATGAACGAAGGGCTTTGCGGCCGTAAGGCCGGTGAGGACATGATCCGGACATTCTGCAATCCGCCGGCAAAAGGCCCGGACGGCGAGAGCGTCATCGTCATTGATGCCGGCGGCACGAACTTCCGTTCCTGCCTGGTCAGCTTTGACAGCAAGGGCAAGCCCTCCATCGATTTTATGGAAAAGACCCGCATGCCGGGGACGGAAGGAGAGCTGTCAAAGAAGGACTTCTTTGACAAGTTTGCAGAAAACCTCGAGCACCTGAAGGATAAGTCCGACAGAATCGGCTTCTGCTTCTCCTATCCCATGACAATCACCGAAGACGGAGACGGCGTCCTGATCAACTTTTCAAAGGAAATAAAGGCGCCGGAAGTCGTCGGCAGCCACATCGGCAAGGAACTGGCAAAGGCCCTCAAGGCTCACGGCTGGAAAAAAGACGTCAAGATTTCCCTGCTCAATGACACGGTTGCGGCCCTGCTCGCAGGTGCAGCAACGGTTGCGGACGGCATGCAGTATTCAAGCTACGTGGGCTTCATCCTGGGAACCGGCATGAACGGGGCCTACATACAGGGTGAGGATCCGCGCTACAAGGGGCTCAAGCGGCAGATCATCGTCTGCGAAAGCGGAAAATTCGCAGAACTCATCAAGAGCGATTTTGACATCGCACTGGACCAGAAGAGCGAGAAGCCGGGGACCGGCCTTATGGAAAAACAGTGTTCCGGCGCCTATATGGGACCGCTCAGCTACGAGGCTGTTCATACCGCTGCTGAGGAAGGCCTGTTCAGCGAAAAGTTCTGTCAATCCCTGCTCCAGATAAAGGGGCTGACCCAAATCGAGATGGACAATTTCCTCCATGCTCCCCATTCCACCGCTTCCATTTTGGGTGCAAAAGCTGCCGAATGTGCGACGGGAGAGGACTACGAGAAGCTGTTCCAGCTGCTTGATGCGATTGTCTGCCGCTGTGCAAGGCTTGCATCCGCAATCCTTGCGGCCTGCGTTATCCAGAGCGGCTGCGGAAAGGAAGCGACAAAGCCAGTCTGCCTTCTGTGCGACGGAACTTCCTTCTATAAAACATATAAAGTACGTGCCCGTGTGGAAGCATTCCTCGAAGACGTCCTCATCGGTCGGCGGGGGCTCTACTACAATATCGTCAGCTGCGACAACGACATCACGCTGGGTTCTGCCATCGGCGGGTTGATCAAGAAATAGGTCACCCGCCACGGAGAAGAGGGGAAAGAGTGCATTCTTTCTATTTTTCTTTTACGTTTCCCCTCTTCCCTGCCGATAGTTAAAGCTGAATGATAGGTTTAAAAGGGTAGGGGTGTTGTTGTGTCACACGCGAAAGCTTTAGGAAAGTCAATATTACTTCTCATTCTCATTGTGATTTTGGCCCTGTTTGGACTGCTTTGGTTTGACTATCTTGGCCTTATTCAGGCGAAACATGTATTTACGCCCGTCTATAAAATGGTCGGCCTGCAGCCGCAGACGTCCGTTTCCATCTCTTCTCCCAAGAGCATGGAAGAGCTTGACCTTGACAACGACCGCTACGCCAAAAGGCTCGAAGCCCTTGACGTCCGGGTAGAGGAACTGGACAAGCGTGAAGCTGACATCGCCAGGCAGGAAGAGAACAACACGCAGGTTGCCCAGGAACTTGAAGACCGGCAGGCTGCACAGGAAGAACGAGAAAAAACATTCAATAATGAAGTCAAAAAGTACGATGATAGAAGTACAAACATCGAGCAAATTGTATCGAACCTGCGCGGAATGCAGCCGACCAATGCGGTTGCGATTCTTTCTGCAATGGACGACCAGGACATCATCGATGTCCTTCGCAAGGAGCAGGCACTGTATGCTTCCTCCGGTTCCATGGGTTCATACTGGCTGTCATTGATGGATTCGACGCGCGCCGCCGAAATCCAGCGGAAGATGGCAAACAAACCGACAAGCCTGGACTAAGATAAGGCCTGCCGGCAATCCTTCGGTGTTTGCGGAGGTTGCCGATGCAGGCATTGCAGTTTTTGAAAGGCATAAGCCAGCTTCCTGCCCAAAAGGATGCTGTCAGTCTTTCAAACCGGAAAGAAAGCTCTGTTTCATCCTTCAAGACAATCCTTGAAGATGCCTCCCGGAAGGAGGCGCCACAGGAAGTGCTTCACACGGTAGAAAATGCTGCCGGGGACGAGGTTAAAAATGCGGACGTCCCGAAAGAAGCACAGGAAACCGCTGAAGTTTCCCGCGTGAAAAGCGGGAACCGGCCGGAAAAAGAATCCGAACAACAGGAATACAGTGCCCCCCTGCAGGACAGCGAAAAGCAGCTTGCGGCTGCTGAACATGCAAGTCTGCCCGTCGTAACGGGGGAAGAAGTCCTCTTTGGCCAGCCCGTCGAGCAGGCAGCAGAAAACCTGCTTGCCGTGGAAACAGAAGCAGGCCTAGAAGATGTCACCGTCATTGAGACGGCCTTTGACAGCCGCAGCCTGCCGCAGGACAGGGGGCAGGCAATTGAACTTGCTGTCGCAGGATTTCCCGCAGTTGAAGCAGAACAGCCGGCAGCAGCCGTTGAAACGGCAGCATTCAGGATGGAACTCGAACGTGCTGACGTGTCCGGAGAGGAAATCGCGCATTCAGACCTGCAGCCGTTCAATCCGTCTGCAGCAGCTTTTGATGCTGCAGCGGAAAGCGCAGTCAGCATGCAGCTGCAGGAGTCAGCGTCCGGGCAGACGGATGGGACCCCCGGTGACCGGAGCCGTCAGTTCCAGACAGAGGCGCTGCAGGGTCCTGAAAACAGCTCTAGGGGAAGCAAATTCACGATCGTCGACAACCGTTCCGCGGACGCAAAGCGGGAAGCGGTAAAGGCGGCTCCGGTGGAACTGAAGGCAGAGTCCGTCAGGCAGCACGGGAATACACTGGATATCACGTTTAACCTGAATCAGGAACAGGAATTCGCAGCCACTGTAGAACAGAACATCCTTTCAACGAGCGATCAGGCTGCTGCAGGAGATGCATCAAACTTCCAGCGCATGCTCTCAAACCAGCTGCTGAATCAGGCTCCCGAGTTCGTCAAGGCAGGTTCCATCATCCTCCGCGACAACGACAACGGAACGATAAACCTCAACTTAAAGCCCGAGGCACTGGGAAATGTAAAGATTACGCTTCATGTTACCGATAAGGGAATTGAAGGACAGATTGTGGTTGCCAGCAGGGAGGCGTTCGAAGCCTTCAATCAGAACATGGACAACCTCAAGCAGTCTTTCCGCCAGAGCGGCTTTGACGCGGCAAACCTGAGTCTGAGCCTTGCGGACGGTTCTGCCGCCCAGGGCGATCAGCTTGCACAGGGAAATGCCCGGGGCCAGCAGCGGTCCGGAGAGGATTTCATGGCGACCAGAACCTTCGGCGGACTGGCAGACGGCGACGAAAAGATTTCGTCTGCAACAATCGCAGCCGCGTACGGAGCTGGCGGACATCAGATTGATGTTGTTGCCTGACAGCCAGGCGAGTATATAAGGAGCATGTATGGATACCGGAAGCGCAGTTACGCTTAACACGACGATGAGCGATCAGGAGCAGGCGAAGCTGAAGATGGAAGTTGACAGCTTCAACAAGTCGCTTGTTCAGAACGGCCGCAAGACATCGCAATCATTGGGAAAAGATGACTTCCTGAAGCTGCTGATAACGCAGCTGTCCAATCAGGATCCGACTTCCCCGATGGAAGACACGGAGTTCATCGCCCAGATGGCACAGTTCAGCTCACTTGAGCAGATGACGAACATGAATGCCAATTTTGAGAAGATGAACACCATGCTTTCTTCAAACCAAGCTGTCAGCACGATCGGCAGAACGGTTGAGATTGACGCAGGTGACGGCTCGGGACAGATTGTTGGAACCGTGCAGGGCGTAAGCTGCGGAAGCAATCCGCAGGTTCTCGTCGGCAACAGGTATTACGATATGAACAAAATTCAGGCCGTTTACGGCGAGTAATTTATAAACAGAGGGTAGCAATATGATGAGATCACTTTACGCAGGCGTAAGCGGCTTGCAGAACCATCAGACAAGGATGGACGTAATCGGCAATAACATTTCCAACGTCAACACCACCGGATTCAAGAAGGGTAGGGTTGACTTTCAGGACATGATCAGCCAGCAGCTCAGCGGTGCATCACGCCCGAACGAAGAAGTCGGCGGTATTAACCCCAAAGAGGTCGGACTCGGCATGAGCGTTGCCGCAATCGACACCATCTTTACGCAGGGAAACCTGCAGACGACCGGTGTTTCAACGGATATCGCCATTGAGGGAAACGGATTCTTCGTTCTGAAGAACGGAGAGGAGACCTTCTACACCCGTGCTGGTGTCTTTGGCGTTGATTCAAACGGAACCCTCGTCAATCCCGCAAACGGACTCCGCGTGCAGGGCTGGATGGCCGAGACCATCAACGGAACGCAGGTCGTCCAGACGTCTGCAACACCGACCGACATTACGATTCCCGTCGGACAGAAGGATCCGCCCCATGCAACGGAGAATGTCCACTATTTCTGTAACCTGAACAAGAATACGCCCGAGATTACCGATGCGAATGACCCCCTGCAGGTTGCAAATGGCACCTGGCAGACCGAGTTTGACATCTACGACTCATACGGCAATGCCCATCAGCTGCAGATGAACTTCCAGAAGGTCGTCGGCAACCCCAACCAGTGGACAGTCACGGTGAATGTAGACCCTGCTGCCGAGCAGGCAACGGACACCCGCGTCGGATTCGGTACGACGGACGGCGTTACGAACACCTACACGCTGAACTTTGACAACATGGGAACCCTGCAGTCCATCACGGACAGCGCAGGCAACGTGTCAAATCCTGACGGAGAAATCATCCTGCAGGCCTCCTACACGGTTGCCGACTCCAATCCTGATGAGGCAGGCAATCCCTACCGGCAGACCTTTAACCTGAATCTGGGAACAATCGGTTCCATGCAGAATACGATCACCCAGAGCGCATCGGCTTCTTCTACGAAGGCGAACTATCAGGACGGCTACAAGCTCGGTTACCTCGACAACTTCTCGATCGGACAGGACGGTACAATTACCGGTGTCTATTCAAACGGCTCAACACGGACGATCGGAAAGATTGCGATGGCAAGCTTCGTCAACCAGGGCGGCTTGAACAAGGAAGGCGATACGATGTTTGCCGAGTCAATCAACAGCGGCACGGCGAATATCGGTGAAAGCGGCACGCAGGGAAAGGGTAAGCTCCTTGCAGGAACCCTTGAAATGTCAAACGTCGACCTGACTGAGCAGCTGACCGACATGATCGTAACCCAGCGCGGCTTTGAGGCCAACTCCAAGACGATCATAACGGGCGATTCAATGCTTGAGACCGTCCTGAGCCTGAAGCGCTAACTGATTCTGTCATAAAACCTCCTATATATTGTGTTGGCCCCCCGGGTTGCTCTGCCTCTGCTGCCCGGGGGGTGTTCTTTTTTCCGGCTGGATTTTGATTGACAAGAGACGGGTAGGGGTGGTACAGTTCAGACTGCTATGACACGCTTACGAACAAAAATCACCGCAGCACTGCTTTTCCTCCTCGGATCAGCCCTTCTGTTCCCATTCAGCAGACGAAAGGGAGAAGAGGAGTCTCTGGAAGTTCAGTTTCTGAAAGTGGCATCCCTGAACGGACCTTCCAGCATTCCGATTGCCTACCTGTATGAAAATGCGGCAGTCCTCGACGGAGCTCCCATTGAATTCCAGCAGTATGCCAGCCCCGTGACGGAGCTTCCCAAACTGCTGAACGGGGAAGCTGACATAGGCTTTCTGCCCCCCAATATCGCCGCAAAAGCGTATAACGGCTCAGACCATGCCCTCGTCATGCTGGGGATCAGCGGCAACGGAAACCTCTACCTCCTGTCGGACGACCCGGCGCTCTCATCCCTTGAGGGCCTGTCAGGCAAAACCGTCGCTGTAGCAGGGCAGGGGGCAACCCCGGAGTACGTCTTCCGTTCCCTGACAGAGGGGCTGGATGTGACCTGTGACTACTCCATCCAGACAGCCCAGCTCGCGGCAGCCATTGCTTCCGGAAAGATACACTATGCCCTTATCCCGGAGCCGTTCGCCACGGTCGCGACGTCAAAGTCTGCGACTGTCCGCCGCTCGCTGGACATCCAGAAGCTCTACGGTGAAAAACGGGGGACCACAAGCTACCCGATGACCGTCATGGTCTGCCGGGCTGACTTCGCCAGGAAGTACCCGGCCGTTGTCCAGAAGTTCCTGCATTCTTACAAAAAGGCGACCGACTGGACAGTCTCGCACCCCAAAGAAGCCGGTGAGCTGACGGAAAAGCATACGCTGGGCCTTAAAGCAGAGGTCGCCGCTGCCTCCATTCCGAATGCCAATTACGTGTGGATTCCTGCAAAAAAAGGGCGGGGTGACATGGAAAAGCTGCTTTCCGTGTTCCTGTCGTTTGCTCCGGAGTCTGTCGGCGGAGCCCTGCCGGACGATGGCTTCTACTACTGAGCCTGCCGGAAAGGGCGGCTTCCTGACCTATCTTCTTTCTTTCGTCCTTTTCACCCTGGGATGGCAGCTGCTGGCAGCAGCTGTCTCTGCGCCCCTCATTCTGCCCGGTCCCCTTGCCGTGCTGAGACGGCTCGTTTCCCTCTGCGGGACAGCGGACTTTTACCGGCATGTCGGAGCAACGATGGGGAGGGTGTTTACCGCATTCGCCGTCACGTTTGCTGCAGGAAGCATTCTTGGCCTCGTCTGCGGACGCTCAAGGGTAACAAGACAGCTCCTTTCCGTATTATTGACTGCCGTTCGTTCGGTACCAGTCGTTTCTTTCATACTGATTGCCCTGTTCTGGCTCGGTTCTTCCGCCGTCCCGGTCTTTGTTGCCGTCGTGATGACCCTCCCGGTGATGATGACCGCCGTCTGCACGGGATGTTCCGCCGCCCCCCGGCAGCTCCTTGATGCGGCAAGCTCGTACAGACTGAAGCCGGGGCAGCTATTCCGCCATCTGACGCTTCCCTGCCTGCTGCCCTTCGTCCGGGACGGCTCGATCTCCTCGTTCGGCATGATATGGAAGGTTGTCGCTGCCGGGGAAGTCCTGGCCCTGCCCAAGCTGGGGACGGGCCAGCTGCTCTACACGGCGCAGCTGCATCTGGAAAGCGCAGACCTGCTTGCAGTGACGCTCACCATCGTCCTGCTCAGTTTCTCATTTGAGCGGGGGGCGGCAGCCCTGTTGACCCTGCTTGCAGGGCAGGGCCAGGACCGGCGGAGGCAGGCCTCCGCACGGGCAGCGGAACGGTACGGCATGCCGGAAAGCCCTGCAGAAAACGTGAACATGGCAAAAAACGGGAATTCAGGGATCAGCCAGCCGTCAAAGGCATCCCTGCCGCCAGAGATCCTGCTGGAAGGCGTCTCTGCCGTGCGTTCCGGCAGGCCCCTGTACAGGGATTTCACCCTCCGTTTTGCCCCTGCCAGTTCCACGGCAATCATCGCACCGAGCGGGGCAGGTAAGACAACCCTGCTGAATTTCGTTGCCTCGCTCCTCCGGCCGGATGACGGGGAATTCTCCGGGAAGGTCAGTTTCGGGGACGGCACCGAAAGCCCCCGCATCTCCTTCCTCTTTCAGGAACCATGCCTCTTTCCCCGCTGTACCGTCTATGAGAACGTCCTGCTCCCCCTGCTGAACATACTGGAGCGGGAGGCGGCATCCCGGACGGCACTTCGCTTTCTCGCCGCATGCGGGCTTTCCGGCAAGCTTTCCTCATTCCCGGACGAGATGAGCGGGGGAGAACGGCAGCGGACGGCACTGGCACGGGCCTTCGCCTTTCCCTCCCAGATCCTGCTTTTGGACGAAGCATTCCAGAGCCAGGACCTTGCACAGAAGCTTTCCCTGATGAGGCTGTACGAAAAACTTCTCGGAGACTGCCCCCGCACGGTCATCTTCGTCACCCATGACATACGGGAAGCCGTAAGCTGCTGCTCCCGCATCATTGTCCTGAAAGGCAGCCCCCTCAGCACGCAGATGGACGAGACACTTTCAGCCCCGAAAACTTCCTTTGCAGCACGGTACCTGTCCCCCGATGCGGCAATGCGCTCTCTGGAACAGCGCATTGCAGGACTCCTGCTTGACCCGCCACTTGCCGAGCCCTGCTGTTTTCACTAAACTGAATTGATGAAAGTTCACTATGCCTTCCTTGACGGATTGAAGACCATTATCTGCCTTTTCGTATTCATCGGGCATTTTTTCGTCGACTTCTGTATAGGAGACATCTTTCCGCTGAATTCCCTCCTGTACCGTGCCGGTATGCTGCTGTTCTACGGATGCTACACCGTGCCGCTTTTCTGTGCCATCAGCGGTTTTCTTGCCGTTCAGAAGGAACTGGAAAAGGGCTGGCAGTTTGTACTTGCCGCAGGAAACCGCTTTCTGCGCTTTGAACTGCCCCTTTTTTTTCTGATAGGAGCAGTCATGTTCCTGAACAAAAAAGGGCTCTTCATGTGGGGTGATCTGTTAGCCCAGCGCCTTGTCAACAAGCAGCTTGCATTGAACTATACCTATGACAGCCATTATACCTGGCTCTTCCGAAAACCCTTCTGGGAACTCCACCTCTATGACAACCCCCTCTGGATGATAGGCTCCCTCTTTGCCGGTAATATCACCCTCTACAGCTTCCGTTACGTCCAGGCACTCTACCGCCGGTCCCTGAAAGGAAGTCTCTGTTCTGCCGTACAAGCCGCCCTCATGCTGCTCCTCCTCCTGCTGGCACGGCATAATATTCCCCTGCTCGCCGTCCTGCTGGGTGGCTGCTGCGGGCTGGCAGGGGAGCACAAGGACAGAAGAAACGGCAGCCGGCAGTCCAAGGCCCCGGGAGGGGTGGCTGCCCGTAATGCCAGCTCCCTTCTTCTCGTTTCCCTTGTCCTCATCCTGAATATCTGGCTCTACTTCCTCCGGGACTTCGACTTCGAGCACTTCCCGCGTTACTACGAGTGGGCAGGGCTTTTGACCGCATTCGCCATCCTGTACCTTGCCTTCACATTCAGCCCGCTGCAGAAGATTCTTGCAGCAAAGCCTCTGACAGCCCTGAGCGGCCTGTCATTTGCGGTTTATGTCGTCCACTATCCCCTGATAGGCCTGCTGTCCTGCCCCATGATCTATGCCCTCTGGAACAGGCTGCCCTACGTTCCCCTCGTCCTGATGACCTTCGCCGCTACGTCTGCAGCCTGCTTCCTGCTCGCCTTTGCCTATAACCGCATCGTCGAGCGTCCCTGCTACGCCGTCATACGACGGGTCATCAGCTTTTTAGCGGAAAACTGACGGGATTCCCGACGTACGCGGATGGATTTCCGCCGCATGCGTCTCCCGCTTCCCCGCTTTTCTTCCTTATCGCCCCGCAGGCAAATGCCGAAAAAGAAACAAATGACAAAGTTACGACTTCTTGCCGCAGTCCTTTCCGGCACACTTGTATACGCAGCAACATCCATATCATGCGGCAGGAACAGCATCTGGGCCGAACGGCAGCTTGAGGAGCAGAAACGGCTCCTCAGCAGCCATACGGTTGAAATAGAGAAGATTCATGAGGAGCTGGCACTGGAAAAAGTTGCCCTCGAAAAGGACATGGATGTGGTGGCAGCCTACGCCCGAAAGCTCTCCTACCTGAAAGATGGGGAAAAGCTCGTCATCATATCCGGCCTTGCATCCTCGGAAAACAGGATTTACGACCCCGGAACCGTCCTCTTTCACGATGAAGTCAAGTACTTTCCCGAATGGTTCTGCAAGAGCGTCGGCCTCATCGCCTTTACCGCCGTCTATTTTATCCTGCTGATGTTCGATGCAGGACGGGGACTGGTCCACTACCGGAAGCAGAAGGCGCAGGCCGGGCACCACCGGGCCCAGGGAGCGGCAATCTGACTCATGCTACTGCAGAAGGATGACCGGCTTTCGCTGGAAAAAGCAGCAGAACTGCTCGCGGCAGGGAACATTGTCATACTTCCGACCGATACCGTGTATGGATTCAGCGGGATAGTTGACCTGAAAGGAGCTGAAAAAAAGGACTGCGGCAGCCTGATACGGCGCATCAAGGGGAGGGACGAAGGAAAGCCCTTCATAGAACTCATTTCCTCCCCGGATGAAATAACGGACTATACCGATGAACCAATCCCGGACGAGCTGCTGAGCCTCTGGCCCGGTCCGCTCACCCTCATTGTTCCCCTCAAAAAGGATTCCCCGCTTGACACGGACCTGTCGACAGTCGCCTTCCGCTGCCCGGGAGACGGCTGGCTCCGCCGGGTCATTGCACGCACAGGACGCCCCCTCTATTCAAGCAGCGTCAACAGGAGCGGAAGCCCCGTCCTGTCGTCAATTGCCGCCATAGAAAAAGAGTTCGCCGCAGAGGTTCCGCTCATCATCAGCGACGGTGACAAGAACGGCTCCCTTCCTTCTACGATCGTTTCCGTCGGAAGCGGTGGTATCAGGCTTATCCGGCAGGGGACGCTGAAAATCCCCGCAGGCTTGACGGCATCTACCGCTGCCTGTCCTTGAACTCCCTTGACAGCTCTCGCTTCACGTCGCGGTCCTTCATGTCTGCCCGCTTATCAAAGACTTTCTTTCCCTTGCAGACGCCCAGCTCCAGCTTGACACGGCCCTTCTTGAAGTAAAACTGGAGGGGAACGAGGGTATAGCCCTTTTCCGCAACCTTGCGTTCAAGCCGCTTTATCTGTTCCTTGTGCAGGAGCAGGCGTTTTTTCCGGTCTGGATTATGGCCGAAGTTCGCCGCGTAGGCATACTCGGTGATATGGCAGTTCTGTATCCAGACCTCGCCCCGCTCTATGAGGGCAAAGCTGTCGGGAAAGGAAACCTTGCCTTCCCGCAGGGACTTTACTTCCGACCCCTGCAACTCTATGCCGCATTCTATCTTTTCTTCAACCGTATAGTTGAAATATGCCTTCTTGTTCTGGGCGATTATCTTCCGTGCCTCGTCTGCCATAGGAAAACACTATAGCCTGTATCGGACAAAAAGTCTACTCGCTGTCACTGCGGCAGCAGGCCATGTGCGACATACACGCCAGCCCATGTGTTGGTCACCCGACAGCCCATTCGTGCCACCCCCGACAGTCCATTCGTGTCATACCTGACAGTCCATTCGTGTCATACCTGACAGTCCATTCGTGTCATACCCGACAGTCCATTCGCGTCATACCTGACAGTCCATTCGCGTCATACCC
>CAMJZA010000035.1 GCA_946410085.1 uncultured Treponema sp.
CCGAAAATAGACTGGGAAAAGAAAGTTCCCTGCATGACACGGTACACGGAAAAACAGCTCGCGGAGCTTATGAAAGGAGCCGGCCTCAAGGACATCGTGACCAAGCTGCATGAAACCCTCTACCTTGTGCAGGGGACAAAATAATTTTTTGGCTGTGTAAGGAGAATGCATGAACGACGCGAAGAAAACGATGGAAACGAAGCTGGTCTTTAAAGACGTGCTGGCAGGCCGCTTCCCGGCGGACGTGGCAGAAAGAATCTGGGCGGATGCCACGGAGCGGCTGAACGCGATGTACGCAGGTCACCCGGATTTGCCCAAGGGCGTGAGGGCACACACCGACTCGTTCATTTTCCCGGCGGCAGCCATATACCTTGCCGTCAAGCAGGTATCGCCCGAGTCAGCTTTTGGGATAATGCAGGACACCATGCGGAAGATAGCCTGCCAAAAGGGCGAGTCGCTTGCGAAGATGACGAGGCACCGTTTGTTCGCACGTTTCTTCCTCGCCATGTGGAATCCCGTCAGCCACAAGATGTTCGGCGAGTCCGCGGGATTCAGGAACGTCTTCTACCCCAAGAAAAAAGGCGAGTTCAGGATGGACATAACGCAGTGCCCCTACAAGACATACCTCACGGAACAAGGCTGCCCCGAGCTTACCCGCCTTTTCTGCGACAACGACGTGTACGCTTACGGGAATCTTCCGAACCTCTCGTTCACGCGCACGAAGACGCTTGGAAGCGGAGGGAACCTGTGCGATTTCCACCTGGCCGTTCAAAAATGAATCCTGAGGAACAGGAAAAAGGAGGATGCCCCTTATGAAAAAATCTGTCTGGGACAGGTTTGCCCCCGTCTACTCGCTTGCGATAAAGTCGCAGAAGCATATCTACGACTACATGTACTCGCACATATCTTCCGCCGTCGCGGGAAAAGAGATACTGGAACTTGCTACCGGGCCGGGGCTTATAGCCAGGCAGGTCGCAGGCTCCGCCAAGCGCGTCGTCGCGACGGACTTCTCGCCCAAGATGATCGAGCAGGCCAGAAAGGGGCAGCCTCCGGCGAACGTCAGCTTCGAGATTGCCGATGCCGCAAACCTGAGCTACGGGGACAAGTCCTTCGATGTCGTTGTCATTGCGAACGCCCTGCACGTCGTGCCGGATCCGGTGAAAGTCCTCTCAGAGATAGACCGCGTGCTCCGGGACGGCGGCATGCTCATCTGCCCCACTTTCATTCACCGGGCGGCGAACAGCAAGGAAAACCTGTGGGCAAAAGTCCTGAAAGCTGTCGGCATCCAGTTCGCGCACCAGTGGACGGCGGACGAGTTCCGGTCCTTCCTTGAGTCGCATGGCTGGAAGATTACGGCCGGCGAGGTCGTCCCCGGCCGCATCGATTTGTTTTACGCGGAGTGCGTCAGGTCCTGACAACGCCCGCAAGCTCGTAGCTCCGCCGGGTAAGCTCGCACAGCCTGTCAAAGTCCGTCACCCGTGTCAGGAGCACGGTTATCCAGTGCTTCTTGTTCATGTGCCATGCGGGAAAGACGGACTTTTTGTCCGTGAGCTCAGGAATCTTGTCCGGGTCTGCTTTCAGGTTCACCACGGGAACGCCCTCTTCGCTTTCAAGCCCCAGGTTCCTGTATCTGATGTCCATGATGAGGGCAAACCATTTCTGGTTGGGGCAGCGGAACACAGCGGCATCCGTATAGCGGGTTTTCGTGTCCTGAGTCTCCTGCGGTGATGCCCAGGGGTATTCGGCATTGCAGTCAAACTCCCGCTCGATGTGCGAGATGTACCGTTCCTTCCAGTCTCCAGGCTCGAAGCAGCTCGCCTGGAAGTCATGCATAATTTCCTGTACCTGCGCACGTATGCCGGCGACAAAGGCTCCGTTCGCGCTCTTCACGTCAAAGAGGGCATACCTAGAATCTGCTGAGATTCCGTCAGAGGATTTCTCATACACCTCCGCGGTTATGCTCTCGTCCCGGACCGTAATCAGGGCCGTGAAGTCAGTACCCTCAAGGGGCTTTTTGCATATATAGCCGCCGTTTTGTTCCTGGAACCCGAACTCCGCGAACTTGCCGTAATCCGGCAGCGCGGAACGGAAAATGTAGCTGTAGTCCATGAGACTGCTTTCTCCTGCCCCTTACTTCCACTCCAGCCGCATAAGGACGAAATCTTTCATGTCCTCGTAAAAGTTCATTGCCGGCGGGCTAATGCTTATTCTTTCCAGGGCCTCCTGCACCAGCGGGTTCCGGTAGCAGCATACGGCGTTCGACGACGCGTAGAAGAGGATGTCCAGCTGGATTTTGTATGCGGCATCCCGCGCTATGCCGAGCATTGCGGAAAGCCTGTCGCGGAACGAATATGCGAGGTCGTAATACTTCTTCTTGAATGACGCGAGCCGTTCCACCGTCACGTTCGTCTCGATCACCGGGTTCAGGTACGCGACGTAGCGCATGTAGTCCTGGTGCGCGTTCAGGATGCCCGCCCACACCTCGGCGGCGGTCTCGGCAGAAAACTTGTTGCCTTCCGGGAAAGCGGCAAGCAGCGACTCGTAGTAGCGGGTCATCTTGTCGGCGGCAATCTCCAGTATGATTTCTTCCTTAGTGGTGACGTACTTGTAGAGGTTTGCCCGGGACCAGCCCAGCTGTTCCGCAATCGTCGTGAGGGTTATGTCGTTGTAGGGCACGCTCCCAAAGAGCTCCGCCGTCGCTTCCTTTATCTGGGAGAGCCGCTCCTCTTTGTGCTCGCCGCTGCGTGCGCGGATGAAAGATGCCGCATTGTTTGAATCTGCCATGCTCCCAGTGTACGATAATTTTCTTTTTTATGCAATAAGCGATACAGTGTCAATAAAGTTACGTTTTAGTATTGACAAGACACGAATCTTGTCGTATAGTGTGCATAAGTAACGTTATGTTGCTTATACTAAGGACTGACAACAGAAAACAAACACAGTCACAGGGCTTAGGAGAATTATATGGCAGACAGCACATCGGCAAGAATCGACAGGATGAACGAACACTATACTTTTGAGCTGGCTCAGGACGTCAAACGGACGACCGTAACATTCCGAAATCACTTTGGAATAGAGCTGGCTGGCGACCTCTACACACCGGCCGGCGCGGCGGCAGCAGGAAACCAGGCGATTGCAATCTCAGGCCCCTTTGGTGCCGTAAAAGAACAGTCCTCCGGCTTCTACGCAAACCAGATGGCGACCCGCGGTTACATCGCGCTTGCCTTTGACCCGAGCTACACAGGTGAATCCGGCGGGGAACCACGCTACATGAACAGTCCCGATATCAACACCGAGGATTTCATGGCGGCCGTTGACTATCTTTCGACACGCGGGAACATCGACCCGGAAAAAATCGGCATCATCGGAATCTGCGGCTGGGGCGGCATGGCGCTCAACGCTGCGGCAATCGACACCCGCATCAAGGCAACCGTCGCAAGCACAATGTACGACATGAGCCGCGTAACCGCAAACGGCTATTTTGACAAGGCGAACTCAAGCGCAGCAAGACACGAAGCCCGCAAGGCCCTTATGGCGCAGCGCATCGAAGATTTTAAGGCTGTGGAATCGGGCGGCACGTACAAGCTCGGCGGTGGAGTCGTTGACCCGCTCCCGGAAGACGCTCCTTATTTTGTAAAGGATTATCACGCCTACTACAAGACCCCTCGCGGCTATCACGAGCGTTCGCTCAATTCCAACGGAGGCTGGAATGTCACCGCCGCAACATCCCTTCTGAACACAAAGCTTCTTGCCTATGCGGAAGAAATTGAAAGTGCGGTCATGGTCCTTCATGGCGAAAAAGCCCACTCACGTTACTTCGGGGAAGATGCCTTCAAGCGTCTGACCGGCGACAACAAGGAGCTTGTGATTGTCCCCGGAGCAAGCCACACCGATTTGTATGACGGCGGTGACAAGAATTATATCCCGTTTGACAGGCTTGCGGACTTTTTTGCAAAGTATTTGAAATAGGAGGGAGGGGCCCCTCCCTACGGCCGCACTTCATTGCGGCCTACCCACCCTGCGGGGGACACCCCCGCAACGCCCCCCAAGGAGAAAACGTTGAAAAAAATCTTTTCCATTATCCTCAGCCTTGCATTGCTCCAGCTTTCCGCCATAGCACAGGGCAAAGAGTCAGGTGTCTATTTTTCCCGTGACATTTCATCGGGCACAGTTGTGCAGCTCCATGAAAAAGTCGGGGAGCCGCTTACGGCAGCATCAGCTAACGAGTCATCACAAAAGGAAGCAGCTATGAAAATCTCGATACAAATACAAAGCGACAGCGGGAGCCATGCGCTCACCGCGACGCTGTCGGACAGCTCCTCGGCGAAGGCGTTTTATGAGCTTTTGCAAAAAGGCAGCCTTACAGTCAGGCTGAGCGATTACGGAGGCTTTGAGAAAGTCGGCTCCCTCGGCAGGAGCCTGGCCCGCAATGACAGGCAGACCGCCACAAAGCCCGGCGACATCATGCTGTATCAGGGCAACCAGATTACCATTTTTTACGGCAACAACAGCTGGAGCTACAGCAGTCTTGGAAAAATTGACGGTGCGACGCAATCCGGGCTCAAGAAAGTTCTGGGCAGGGACGATGTCACGGCGACATTCTCCATACAGGAATAAATTACAGGAGGCAACAAGATGAAAAAGAAATCAGCATTGCTGACAGCAATCCTCACGTTTGCGGTATCCGCTCTTTTTGCAAAAGACAATCCCAAAGCGGCAGGCTATAAAACATATGAGGCCTCAACCGATGACACGACAGTTCCCGTCGTCTACTTTATCCGCGACATCACACCTGAGGCCCTTGTCAAAGCCTACAAGGCTACCGGCTATGAGGCAAAGGGCAAAACTGGCGTGAAGGTGAGCACCGGCGAGAGCGAGAACACGAACTACCTCCGCCCCGCCCTTATCAAAAAGCTCGTAAAGGATGAGCTGAACGCGACCATCGTGGAATGCAACACCGCCTATGGCGGGAACAGAAGCAACAACATTGACCACATGAAAATCGCAAAAGACCACGGCTTCCTTGATGTGGCAAACGGATTTGACCTGCAGGATGCGGAGGGCTACATGACCATTCCCGTGCGGGGTGGATTCCGCCTTAAGGAGAACTACGTCGGAACGCACTTCAAGAATTACGACAACTACCTGATCCTCTCCCACTTTAAAGGGCATGCGATGGGCGGATTCGGTGGCGCGATCAAAAACCTTTCGATCGGCTTCGCATCCGGAATGAGCTGCAGGAAATCTGGAAAGCTGAACATCCACAGTGCGGGACGGAGCGTCACAAGATGGACCGGCTGCCCGCAGGACGAGTTCCTTGAGTCCATGGCGGAAGCGGCAAAATCCGTCTGTGATTACATGCAGGACGGGAAAGGCATTGTTTGTGTGAACGTGATGAACCGCCTTTCCGTGGACTGCGACTGCGACTCAAACCCGGCAGAGCCCGACATGCACGACATCGGAATTCTCGCAAGCCTTGACCCGGTAGCCCTGGACCAGGCCTGCGTGGATCTGGTCTACAAGGCAAAGGATTCCGGCAGCCTCATTGAGCGCATCGAAAGCCGCAACGGAATCCACACGCTTGAGCATGCGGAGAAAATCGGCTTCGGCTCAAGGAATTACCGTCTGGTGGAAATCAAGTAAAAATAAAGGACGACGACTATGAAATCAAAAGAGAAAACCTCAATCACACTTGCAGCAATGTCTGCTTTTATCATGCTTTGTCTGTTCCCTCTTTCAGCGCAAAGCAAATCGACAAAGCTTGTCCATCAGACAGAGGATAAGGATGCCCCTGTTGTCTACTTTACCCGGGATGTATCAGCGGCAGGCCTTATGAAAGTCTACAATGCATTAAATCAGAAAAAACAGGGGAAGGTCGGGATAAAGGTATCTTTCGGTGCCCCTAATGAAGATGTGCTTAAGCCTGAACTGCTTACAAACCTCATCAAGGCAACAGATGGAACCATGCTCGACTCCTGCGGACTTTCAGGAAACCGGTGGACCCCGGAAATGAATCTTTCTCACGCAAAAAAACACGGTTTTGACAAAGTTGGTCCCATGCAAATGCTGGACGAAAATGGAGATATTGATATGCCGGTTAAGAACGGATATCTCTTAAAATATGCCCGGACAGGAAATCATTTTGCTGAATACGACACCTTAATTTCTGTCTTCAAGTTCAGAATGCACTTTCTGCCCGCCCTTGACGGTGCAATTAAAAATGTGACCTTGTGCCTTGGAAGCCGTTCCGGCAAATGCCTGATTCACTCAGGCGGAACTGACGCAAATCACTATCACGATACAAAGCCGGATGTCCTGGAAAAATCTTTTGCCGATGCCCTTCGTGCCGCACTTGATTACAAAGACAACTGGGCCTTCATCAATGTCATCGACAGTTATGAGCCGGAAGACAGCTGCAAGGGAACAAAGAATACAGGAAACATCGGCATTATCGCATCCTATGATCCTGTTGCAATTGACCAGTGTTCTGTAGATTTTGTAGCAGGAAGCGCAGAGACGGCAGAATTACGTGCCCTGTGGGAAGAAACACATCAGGTAAAAGTTCTTGAATATGCAGAAAAGCTTGGTTGCGGTAAACGCAATTACCGTCTGGTGGAAATTAAATAAAACAGTTTGGAGACAACTATGGCAGATAAAATTACACAGACAGCAGGACGAGAGCAGCTTGGGGAATTTGCCCCGATGTTTGCACACTTAAATGACGATGTTCTTTTTGGAGAAGTCTGGAATGAGACTGCAATCGATATAAAAACAAAATGCATCATTACAGTTGTATCTCTCATGGCAAGTGGAATCACTGATTCTTCCCTTACCTACCATTTACAGAATGCCCAAAAAAACGGCGTAACAAAGGAAGAAATTGCCGCCATCATCACCCATGCTGCAATGTACACAGGCTGGCCAAAAGGCTGGGCTGTTTTTAGACAGGCAAAGGAAGTGTGGAAATAAAAATGGAGTTTTCATAATGATAAAACGAAGTTTTATTTTCTTTTTTTCTAAGCGTTATCCTCTTTTCGTCTCTTGCAGCAAAGGAGCCTGCAAAAATGGTAAAGTTAAATTCCGGCTACAAAATGCCAACACTCGGGCTAGGAACTTGGACTCTGACCGGTCAGGTTTGTGAGGATGCTGTATACGCTGCCCTCAAATCTGGTTATCGACTTATTGATACCGCAAAATATTACGGTAACGAAAGCGAGGTTGGTAAAGCTGTAGCCCGTGCCATTTCTGACGGAATCTGTAAGCGGGAAGAAATCTTTATCACTACGAAACTCCTTCCATGGTCAAGCAATCCCGACCGTGATATTGAAGATTCCTTGCAGGAACTTGGGGTTTCTTATATTGATTTATGTCTGCTGCATCAGCACGGCTCTGCTTCCGGTGATGATGCAGTTTACAATTCTATGATTCGTGCAGTTAAAGGAGGAAGAGTCCGTTCAATCGGAATCTCAAACTTTTATACGGGGAAAGCCGTAAGCCATTTTATAAATGATTTTGAAATTCCGCCCGCAGTAATTCAAAACGAAAATCACCTCAAATATCAGAACAGCTCTTTGAAGAACTGGGCGGCAAAAAAAGGAATCTTCATAGAAAGCTATTATCCTTTCGGTGGCCGCGGCCATACAGCTGAACATCTGAAAAATCCGCAAGTACTTGAAATTGCAAACAAGCACAATAAAGCTGCCGCTCAAGTAATTGTACGCTGGCATTTGCAGGAAGGATACATCGCAATTCCTGGAAGCAGTAATTCCTCCCACATTGCAGAAAACTTTGATATCTGGGATTTCCAGCTGTCAGATTCTGAAATGAAAGAACTGTCAAAACTGAATACTGGAAAACGGTACGAAAACTGGTAAATAAAAGGGGAAGATATGAAAAGACTTACAGCTCTTATAATCACGCTTTTAGGAATAATCACTATGTCTTATGCGACGACATTCAGCGCACCGAGCTCCGACTTTGTGCTCATAAAGGGCGGGACCTTCCTTATGGGAAGTCCCGAGACAGAAGACTGGCGCAGCAACGATGAAAGGCAGCACAGCGTCACCGTCGCACCGTTTTACATGGCCAAGTTCGAAGTTACCCAAAAAGAATGGCTCGATATCACCGGTAAAAACCCATGCAATTTTACCGGCAACAAACTCCCTGTAGAAAGCATCACCTGGCTCGAAGCCATTGCCTTTTGCAATGCCTTGAGTAAGCTCGACGGGCTCACGCCGGTATACACCATCAGCGAAGGCGGCCAGACCATCAGCTGGAACAGGGGCGCAAACGGATACCGTCTCCCAACCGAAGCGGAATGGGAATACGCGGCCCGCGCAGGAAGCCGCACGCCATTTTACTCCCGCAAGGTTCCCGGAGCCGATGACGTAAACTTTTACGGCCACTATCCATATCAGATTGAGCAGAACTACTTTAATGACGAAGTTCTGGAGACCCGCCCCGGCGTATATCGCGGCGAAACCGTGGATGTGGGAAGCTTTAAGCCGAACCCGAACGGGCTTTACGACATCTACGGAAACGTCGGCGAATGGTGCTTTGATTATTACGGAGAATATGATAAAGGCGCGCAGACAAACCCGGCAGGAGCCAGCGAAGGAAGCCGTCGTGTGTACCGTGGCGGCGGCTGGAACGATTTTGGGAAAAACCTTCGCTCCGCTTACCGTGCGGCCATGCCCCAGGCAAACAGCGCATACAACGTGGGCCTGCGCCTTGTCTGCAATGCGGACGACAGTGTCAGCGGTACAGTCACCACCCGCGAAGCGGCGGGCACAAGCAAATCGGCGGGGAAAGGCAAGACCCTGATTGTCTTTTATTCATGGAGCGGAAACACCCGCGGAGTTGCCCGGGAAATTGCCAGGCAAACCGGATACGACAGCATGGAGCTTGAACTTGTAAGACCTTATTCTACAGATTACAACACCGTTCTGGATCAGGCCCAGAGCGACCAGCACAAGCAGGCCCGTCCTGCGCTCAAAACAAAAATCGCCCGTGAAAAATGGGCAGAGTATGACACGATAATCTTAGGCTATCCCAACTGGTGGGCAAGCATCCCGATGCCGATCGCAACCCTTTTGGAAAGCTACGATTTCTCAGGAAAAACCATCATGCCTTTCTGCTCTCACGGAGGAGGAAGATTCGGACAGAGCCTTACCGCAATTTCAAAGCTTGCGCCAAAAGCGAAACTGACGGCCGGACTTTCAGTCCATTATTCAGGCGGATCTTCTCTTTCAAAAGATGTGGAAAAATGGCTTAAAAAACAGGGGCAGAATAATGACAAAGACACAGGGCCTGAGGATGCCGGTCGACATTTCGATGACAATCCTCTCAATCATCCTCATGGGCGGGAACTATTTGTTTCCGCTGGACATCGTGCACGAAATTTTAGGCGTTGGCCTTTTTGTGCTCTGGGCAGTCCACGTCGCGCTGAACCGCCGCTGGTACTCTGCCCTGTTCCGCGGCAAATACAATCCCTACCGCGTCATGCAGACGGTCATAAACTGCTGCATTTTGATTTGCACAATCTTCCTGATGATCAGTGGCATCATGCTTTCCAACCACATCTTCACTTTCCTTGACATTCAGGGTGGTCTTGGTTTTGCCCGGATTGCGCACCTGCTTGCGAGCCACTGGTATTATCTTTTTATGTCACTGCATATCGGCCTGCACGTGGGGATGATTGCGAATAAAATAAAGCAAAAGAAAGAAGCCAGAGGTGAAAGTTCAGATGAACAAATCAAATCTCAGGACACTGTGCGTAAAAACATCTTCCGCATCCTTCTTGCCATCTCATGCGCATACGGTGTTTATGCCATCATCACCCGCGGAGTCTGGAAGTACCTTATTTTACAACAGCAGTTTTTCTTCTTCGATCTGGAACGCGGCTATATCCTTTTTGCCCTGGACTACATTTCAATCATCATTTTGTTTGCAACGCTTTCGCACATTCTGGCAGCTATCTTAAAAAAGAACCGATAACCCCGGAGGACTGAAATGGCAATAACAGTGAATCTTCGTTACACAGGAAAAAAGGGTGCGGCACAGGCCTTTGCCCGCGAAATGATTTCCAGCGGAACCGTTGAGAAAATCAGGGCAGAGAAAGGCAACCTCCGCTATGAATATTACCTGCCTTTTGGCGAAGAAGCAGGCGGCGAAGACACCAGCGAGAGCATCCTTTTGATTGACTCCTGGGAAAATCAGGAGGCAATCGACCTTCATCACGCAACGCCAATGATGAAAACAATTGCCGGGCTTCGCGAAAAGTACGACCTTCACATGACCATCGAACGCTTCGTTTCTGACGATAATATTCCCGAGCAGGATAAGGCTTTTATGAGAAAGTAAGCGGTTGCAGGATGGTCATTTTTTTACTGCCTGTATTTTCCATTCATTTTTGAGCAGCCTGTATTCAAGCCGGGTCTTCATTTTGCCGTCATGCCATTCATAATCCTTATGTACGGCTTCCTGTATCATGCCGTTTTTCTGCATGACTCTCTCTGAGCCTTTATTCTCCGCAAGGCAGCCTGTTGTTACCCGATAGACGTCATTCTGAGTAAAGGCAAATTCCAAAACTTTCTTCAACGCTTCGGACATATAACCCTTTCCCCAGAATTTTGGATAGGAGAAATATCCCAGATGCACGATCTTGCCTACCGGCGTATTGCCCAAAACCGTGTAGCCTATGCTTCCCACCTGCTCATGACTGTCTTTCAATTCGATATGAAGAAAATAGAATTTGCGCATGAGGTTGTTCATGTCAGAAATCACGTTCTCAAAATCAATCTTTGCTTCTTCGACTGAATGAAGCTCCAAATCCTGCAGATAATACATTGTTTTTGCATCTGACTTCAAGCGGAAATATGCTTCAAAATCATTTTCGCAATAATCCCGCAAAAGAAGTCTTTCCGTTTCAAGGCGAAGGTAATTTTTCATTGTGTTCCTCTGCTTTTCCAGAATATTTCCTTCTGAAAACAAAACGGCCTTGCCTGACAGGATGATTCTCCCTTCCTTTCGCTCAGCATACAATACGCCAGTCCGTTCGGAAGCCTGGAAGCAGACAATCTTTTCTTTGCCAAGCCGGTCGCACCAGTATGGGGCAATCATGCAGTGGCTGCTTCCTGTAACCGGGTCTTCCATCAATCCAAGTTCCGGGCAGAAGACACGGCTCACGCTGTCATATTCTACGGTGTCACCCGGAGCGGTTACGGCTATGCAAAGGCCATCGAGTTCCTTTAGCTTTTCCTGATTTGGTCTGAGATTCCGGACCTGCCCTGCATTTTCCAAAACCAGCAGAAGGTCGCGGTCAATGTAGGCTTCTTTTGGACGCACGCCGAGCGCTTCTTCCATTTTGTCCGTCACTTCGATTTTCTTGCAGCGGTAGGCAGGGAAGTTCAGATTGAAAAACTCATCCTGTTTTTCAACGGAAAGCTCGCCGACCTGAGTTTTAAAAGTGATTTTGTCCGCGGTCCTTTCATAAAAATTGAAGATGACAAAAGCCGTTCCAAGCGTCGCATGTCCGCAAAAATCAATTTCAGCGGCAGGCGTGAACCAGCGCAGATGATATTTTTCGCCCTCTTTTACGGTGAATGCCGTCTCTGAAAAGTTGTTTTCCCTTGCGATGTTCTGCATAAGCTCGTCGGAAATCCAATTTTCAAGCACGCAGACTGCCGCCTGATTTCCGCCAAAAATTTTGTCCGTAAACGCATCAACAATGTATTGCTTCATAAGTTACTGTTTTCCCTAAAACTAATCGCTTGCCCGTATAATTATCACATGGCCTTTCCAGAAAACCAAGCTGTTATGTCCGTCAGAGCAAATCAGCCCATAGGCGCACAGAACGTCCATGGGCTTTTTTGCTTCTGCTTAGACTGCCCGC
This sequence comes from uncultured Treponema sp., assembly GCA_946410085.1. GTDB lineage: Bacteria > Spirochaetota > Spirochaetia > Treponematales > Treponemataceae > Treponema_D. Next base: position 11,894 of record CAMJZA010000035.1, read on the forward strand.
AGCCTCATCACTGAACCACAAGCGCGTCCGAGACGGTCGTTACAAGCTCCTTCCGCACATACTTCAGGTTTGAAGGACATCTTGTTTTGAGCACGAGGCGGTATATGCCGCGCTCAAGTGTCTTTGGCAGGGGGAACAGCAAGGTTCCGGGCTTGTTTACGGAAAGCTTCGCCGTCACAGGTATCCAGTCGGCTTCGCTCTCATCGATTACGAACTTTGAGCCGACCGCAGGGGCGAACCATATCCCGCTGTTTTCTCCCCCGATCAGAAGCCTCCTGCCAAAGACCTGCACGGAGCCGTTCAGGGAAAGGCACGCTTTCCGACGCGCTCAATGCCGCCTTGCAGGATTCCGACGGAAAGCATTGAGCCTGCCCTACTTCTCGTTCACCAGCTTTCCGGTCATGTGCTCGATCATCATCTCAAGGCAGAGAACGCGGTTCCCTGCATGTTCCCATTCAATCTGAACCGATTCTGCCGTCGGATGATATTTTGCCCCGAGCTTGCAGACCTTCTCCTTTGTCGTTTCAAAATCCACGACCTTTCTTATCCGGCCGAAGCAGACTACGCTCGTGATGTTCAGCGCCCAGTCGCCTTCTTTCTTAAAGCCCTGATCCATCACGCAGAAGGAAGCCTTGTCACATTTTTCTATCGCGTCAATCTTGTGGCCTTCCTTCGCGCAGTGAAAATATATTTTGCCGTCGTCCTCGTCATAGAAAAAATCCATGGGAACGGTATAGGGGTAGCCGTCATCGCCGATCAGGGCCAGCACCCCGCGCCACTCGTTTTTCAGAATCTCAACGCATTTTTCGCCGGCGACCTGCTGCCTGAACCTTCTCATCTGCCTGAACATGCTGCACCTCCATCATCAAAATCCATGTCACTGCGCATGATAGCATAAGCCGGGGAAAGAATCCAGCTGCGCAGGAGGACCGTTTTATTCGCATAAGCGACGATTTGTTATTAAAATCGTGTTTTAGTATTGACAAGTTTGCAAAAATAGCGTAAGCTCTAGATAAGCAACGTGTTGTTGCTTAATAAACGGAGGAATTATGAAGAAACTTATCTCAACACTTTTGCTCGGAGGACTGGTTATGACAGGAACTTTGACCGCACAGACCGGCAAGGCGAAGACGGCATTCGTCTATTTCAGTGCAACCGGGACGACGGAACGGATGGCAAAGAACGCGGCGGACGCGATGGGAGCGGACATCTTTGAGATAGAGCCTGTCCACAAGTACACGAGTGCGGACCTGAACTGGCACGACAAGAAATCACTTTCTTCCATTGAGTGCAACGATCCCAAGAGCCGCCCCGCCATCGCCAGCAAGATTGACATATCGGACTATGATACGGTAGTCCTGTGCTACCCCATCTGGTGGGCCTATGCGCCGAAAATCATGTATACTTTCGCCGAAAGCCAGGACTGGAAGGGCAAGAAGCTCATTACCCTCTGCACGAGCGGCGGCAGCGGACTGGGCCGGAGCGGAAGCGACCTTGCCAAACACGCGAACGGCGCAGACTTCAAGGGCGGGAAGGACTTTACCCGTGGCAGCGGCGCAGACATCAAGAAGTTTGTAGAAAGCCTCCTCAAATAGTACGAATGCGGACAGGCTCATCATTCCCCTCTACATCACAATAACCGGAGTCACGTTGGTTCTGATGGGAAGGGAATGATGTTAAAAAAACTGTGTTAAGGAGAAAAAACATGGCAAAGGTACTTTTACTGAACGGCAGCCCGAGGGCTGATGGATGCACGGCGACGGCTTTGGACGAAATGATCCGGGTCTTTGACAGTGAAGGCATTGAGACGGAGCTGATTCATATCGGGAACAAGGACATACGGGGCTGCCTGAGCTGCGGCTACTGCTTCAAGAACGGGAAGTGTGCCGTGGACGATCTGGTCAACGAGGTCGCGCCCAGGTTCCAGGCAGCAGACGGCCTTGTCGTAGGCAGTCCCGTTTACTACGCCTCGCCGAACGGAACGATCCTTGCGTTTCTGGACAGGCTCTTCTACAGCACGTCCTTTTCCAAACAGATGAAGGTCGGGGCCGCTGTGGTCAGCTGCCGCCGGGGCGGGAACACGGCAAGCTTTGACGTGCTGAACAAGTATTTTACCATAAGCGGGATGCCCGTCGCCTCCTCCACCTACTGGAACCAGGTGCACGGACACTCTGCCGACGACGTGAAGAAGGACCTGGAGGGCTTGCAGACCCTGCGGAACCTTGCGAGGAACATGAGCTTCATGATACGCGCCTTCGCCGATGCAAAGGCAAAGTACGGGCTGCCACTGGTCGAGCATGACGCATTCACGAGCTTCCCGGACGGAAAGTAAGCAGACGCCACACGGAACAAGTAACCGCAGGGCAGCCCCGTTTGTTTATGTATTAGGAGCTATGCCATGAAAAGACTGTTGATTGCGCTGACTGCGCTTGTGATTGCTTCCGCTACGGTATTCGCAGCCGGAAAGGGCAGGACAAACAAAAGCAAGGCCGCGAAGAAGGCTAAGGCTGCGGAGTTCGTCCGCATTGACTGCGGCGGCTTCGTCATGGGCAACGAAGAAGAACATACAACAGAGCATGAGGCCTGGGTGTCCGAGTTCTTCATCTGCACGCACGAGGTGACGCAGGAAGAGTATCAGCAGATTATGGGCGTGAATCCCAGCGCGCAAAAGGGAAAGAATCTCCCTGTCGAGTGCGTGACCTGGTTTGACGCCGTCGAATACTGCAACCAGCGGAGCATTGCGGAAGGTTTCACCCCCTGCTACACGGATGGTTTTGAGCTTAACATAGGCGCGGACGGCTACCGCCTGCCCACCGAGACGGAATGGGAATTCGCCGCACGCGGTGGGAACAATGGTGCGGGCTGCATTTACAGCGGAAGCGATGACATTGACAGCGTTGCGTGGTATATGGAAAACAGCGCGGACACGCTCCACGAAGTCATGACCAAGGCCCCCAACGAACTGGGCATATACGATATGTCCGGCAGCGTTTCGGAATGGTGCTGGGACTGGTACGGGGATTACCCGGCAGGCCAGCAGGACATTGACCCCGAAGGCCCAGACTACGGTGACACGCGCATAGTGCGTGGCGGAGATTACGAATGCGGCAGGGATTGCTGTTCCGTCTCGTACCGCGACGCCGGCAATCCCGACACAGTCCAGGTCGGAATCGGCTTCCGTGTCGTGCGCTCCGGCCCCCGGGGATAAGAAAACAAGGATTCGATAGCATGAACGGAAACTGCATGCGGGCGGCGGAAGGTGATACGGAACGCAGCCGTGAAAGGACAATAATCAGGGCCAGCATCATTGGCATCGCGACGAATTTCCTTCTGGCAGCTTTTAAGGCCGCCATCGGAATAGCAAGCAATTCCATTGCCATCGTACTTGATGCGGTGAATAACATTTCCGATGCGGGAAGCTCCCTTATTACGATAATCAGTACAAAACTTGCAGGCAAGTCACCGGACAAAAAGCACCCGTTCGGTTACGGAAGGATTGAATATCTCAGTTCGATGATTGTTTCCGCAATCATCCTGTATGCGGGAATGACGTCACTCGTGGAATCCGCCAAGAAAATAATCCATCCGGTACGTGCCGAATATTCTGTACTTTCACTGGTGATTCTGGGCGTTGCCGTTATTGCAAAGATTGTACTCGGACTGTACGTACAGAAAACCGGAAAAAAAGTCAATTCTGGAGCACTGACTGCATCCGGCGCAGACGCCCTTTTTGATGCAATACTGTCCAGTTCAGTCCTTGCTTCTGCCGTAATTTACCTGATTTTCAAGCTTCCGCTCGAAGCTTTTGTCGGCGTGGTAATTTCCTGCTTCATCATTAAATCGGGAATCGAGATGATCTGTGAAACTCTGGATGACATCATCGGAAAGCGGACAGATGCAGCATTAAGCCGCCGGATAAAGCAGCTTATAGCAGAAGAACAGGAAGTTCGCGGAGCATACGATTTAATCATCAGCAATTATGGACCGAACAAAAACTATGCTTCAGTTCACATAGAACTGCCCGACACAATGACGGTCAAGGAAGTCGACAGCCTTACCCGCAGGATTGAACTTAAAGTTTTCAAGGAAACCGGCATCGTCCTTACTGCCGTCGGCGTCTATTCGTTCAATACAAGCAATGACGAAGCAGCCCGAATACAAAATGAAGTCAGGAAAATCGTTCTCCGCCACGACTGGGCACTGCAGACCCACGGATTCTACGTTGATTTGGAACGGAAAATACTCAGGTTTGACACCGTACTCAGCTTTGCCATTTCACCGGAAGAAGCTATACAGACACTGTACACGGAAGTCAGCGCAGCATTTCCAGACTATGAACTCCAGATTGCACCCGACGTTGATGTAAGCGAGTAGAGGCAGCTATCTGTATCCGTCGGTGTATGGTATATGTATGGTACAATGAAGATAAGGAGATGTAGAGTATGCTCGTATTTTTGGTCCTTACGTTTCTTTTTTTCGCAGGGAGCCTTATCGGCTGGGGACTGGAAGTATTCTGGCGGAAGTTCTTTGACGGGGCAAATCCCGAACACCGCTGGGTAAACCCCGGATTCCTGCACGGCCCCTATCTTCCCATCTACGGACTGAGCCTGTGCATCCTTTTTGCCCTTACATTCGTGCGCGTTGATTTTATCCACGGAGCGATTGCCCAGAAACTGGTATTGTTCGGCATTATGGCACTCTGCATCACCGCCATCGAATTCCTCGGCGGGCTCGTTTTCATCAAGGGAATGCACATTAAACTGTGGGATTACAGCAGGAACCGGGGAAACATACTCGGCATCATCTGTCCCCAGTTCAGCTTCTACTGGTGGCTTTTGAGTGCCGTCTACTACTTTCTGATTCATCCGAAAATCCTCGCATGGCTCTACTGGTTTACCAATCATCTCGCATTCTGCCTTGTGGTCGGCTTCTTTTACGGCGTGATTACCGTTGACTTGTGCTACACACTGAACATCGCCGCAAAAATCAGCGCGTTCGCAAAGGAATGGCAGATTGACGTGCGCTACGAAAGCCTGAAAACTTTTATTCAGAAGAAAAACGAGGAACTGCACGAAAAGCGGTATTTCATGCTCCCCTTCCTGTCTGCAAAACGAAGCCTTGCAGAAAACCTGCGTGAGGCTCTTGAAAAATGGGGAAAGCTACAGGACTAAAATGAAACCGGAAAAACTGCGCCTTGATTCTTTTGCACCATAATGTTGTTATATGCTAACAAAAGGATTTTAATACTAATGGCATTTACGGACAACTTCGGACACCCCAAGGGGCTGGTAGGACGGCTCATGCTGGTTATGATGGAAAAAGAGCACTACCCGATGGCTCGATGGGCCTTGGAACAGCTGGAACTTCCCCAGGCAGGCGAGATAGCCGATATCGGCTGCGGGGGCGGCTACAACATGCAGCGGATGCTGGAAAGAAGCGGCACTGCAAGGGTATACGGGATTGACATTTCCGCAGAAAGCGTGAGAAGGCAAAAAAGGTCAACAAATCCGAACTGGGCAAACGCTGCGAAGTTTTCCGGGGAAGTGCAGAAAATCTGCCGTTCAAGGACGGACAGCTCGACCTGGTGACGGCATTTGAGACCGTATATTTCTGGAAGAATATAGAACCCTCAAAAACGGCGGAAAATTCGCCGTCATCTGCAATTACGGCGCTCCGAAAATAGACTGGGAAAAGAAAGTTCCCTGCATGACACGGTACACGGAAAAACAACTTACAGAGCTTATGAAAGGGGCCGGTCTCAAGGACATCGTGACCAATCTGCATGAAACCCTCTACCTCGTGCAGGGAACAAGATAATTTTCGTAAAACAAAAAAACAGGGTAGGGATAAAAAACGATCATTGCGTAAAACAAGCTGGAGCAGATTACAAGGCTGAAAGTATACGATACAGTATTATTTATTTTCACTACAAGTTAGCATTGACAAATTATTTTCATTATGATAGCCTGCTTCCATTACATAACAGTTAGGTTAAGCTAACAAAAAGAAGGGAAGATATATCTATGATTTTTACGGAAAAGAAAAAAGCAAACAAAATCTTGATTCCTGTACTGATGCTTTCGGTATTGCTTTCAGGCTGTGTACAGGAAAAAGCAAATCAGGGTACAAATGCCGCAGCAGACGAAAGTACACGGACTATTGTTGACCAGGTCGGCAATACAGTTGTCCTTCCGAAAGAGATAAACCGTGTAGTCATTGCGTCAGTATGGCCGCTTTGCTCCGCGTATTGCCTCATGTTCGGAACTGACAAGCTTGTCGGCCTTGACCCGGCAATTATTTCTGCTGCCGAAAACTCCATGCTCATAAAGATTGCGCCGGAGCTTTCAAATTTGCCGAGCGATTTCAGCAAGAACGGTTCACTGAATGCGGAAGAACTTTTGAAACTCAAGCCGGATGTCGTTCTGTATGCTTCAGGCGTTATGGAAGACTATGAGGTTGCAACGCAGGCTGGAATTCCGGCAGTAGGATTCAGCCTCAGTGCGAAAAACTTCAATGCCGTTGAAACAATCAACAGCTGGATGGAACTTCTGGCAGAGGTAATGAATGTCTCTTACGATACGTCAAAATTCGTCGAATACGGTAACAAAATGCAGGCTCTTGTCGCAGACAGACTCAAGGACGTAAAGGAAGAGGACAAGCCGGCGGCAATGATAATTCACAAATATTCGGCAACAACGCTTGCGATTCCGGGGACTTCAACCTGGGGAGACTACTGGATCACGGCTTCCGGCGCACGCAATGTTGCGAATGAGAACAAGGGAACGCCGCAGGTAACTGTTGAGCAGATCTATAAATGGAATCCCGACCGCATCTACATAACGAATTTCAGTGACGCTGTTCCTGATGATTTGTACAACAACACGCTTGAAGGTTACGACTGGTCAAATGTCGGTGCGGTAAAATCGCACAATGTCTATAAGATGCCGCTTGGAATTTACCGCTGGTATGTTACGAATACAGATTCAGCACTCACGCTTCTGTGGCTTGCAAAGCAGCATCACACTGCACTCTTCGCCGACATCGACATGGATACTGAGATTAAGAAATATTATAAGGAGTTTTACCGCATTGATCTGAGTGATGACGACATCCGTGAAATCTATACGCCTAAACGTGATGCGGCGCGTGGTATAAAAAAATAATTGAAGGCTTTTATGGTAAAGATTGCAATTTACGGCAAAGGCGGAATCGGAAAGTCAACGACCACGTCAAATTTGAGCGCGGCCTTGAGCAAGCTTGGCCTTACGGTCATGCAGATTGGCTGTGACCCAAAATCGGATTCCGTGAAGAACCTCTGCGGAGGGAACAAGATTCCGACCGTGCTTGATATGCTCCGCAGTGAGAAGGCAAAGACGCTTGCCCTTGAAGATATTGTTTTCAAAGGTTATAACGGCGTGCTTTGCGTTGAAGCCGGCGGTCCTACACCGGGCATTGGCTGTGCAGGGCGTGGGATAATCACGGCCTTTGACAAGCTTGAGGAGCTTGACGCATTTGAGACATACAAGCCCGATGTCGTCTTGTACGATGTCCTTGGTGACGTTGTTTGCGGAGGTTTCGCAATGCCAATCCGCAACGGCTATGCCGACAAGGTTTTCATCATAACGAGCGGTGAGATGATGGCTCTGTATGCCGCAAGCAACATTGTCCACGCAATCAAGAATTTCGGGAGCCGCGGCTATGCGCAATATGCCGGCGTCATCTTGAACAGCCGCAATGTCAAGGATGAGGAGGCGACTGTTCAGGAAGCGCTCGGCGAGATCGGCGGGAAAATAATCAAGCTTGTGCCACGCGATCCGTCCGTTCAGGTTGCTGAAAATCAGGGCAAGACGGTTATTGAAGCGCTGCCTGAAAGCGAAATGGCGGCTGTCTATATGGATCTTGCCAAAAAAGTCATGGCGGAATGTGGTGTCACGGTTCATCCTGAGCGGCAGGAGATAGCTTGATGTGCGTCTGTCCTGAATTCGAAAAGACTTTGCATTATGTCAGTCCTGCTCACGGAGGATGGGGCGTAATCCGTGTTGCCGCGCTCATACCGGAAAGCTACATGCTCTTTGTCGCTCCGTTTGCGTGTGGGAGGCACGGTGCGCTCGGCGGAATCATAAACAACTGCAAGGATAAGGTCAGCTATCTTTTTATTGATGAAGCTGATATTGTAAGCGGCCATTACGAACATCTTATTCCGGGTGCTGTTGAAGAGTTGTTTTCGTATCTTCCGTCGCGGCCGAAGGTGCTGAGCATATTTGTGAGCTGCCTTGACGATTTGCTCGGAACAGACCACAAAAGCCTTGACGCAGAGCTTGAAGAAATGTTTCCGGGAACGCGCTTCCTTGAATGTCACATGAATCCCTTTAAGGGAGACACGAAGACACCGCCGGCAATCGGCTTGCAGAATTCTATATTCTCGCTCTTGGAAAAACGCCCGGTAAATGCACGGCAGATAAACATGATCGGTAATAATGCATTTGTGCGTCCAGAATATGAGCTTTTCGGGCTTTTGAAAAGCTGCGGAATTTCGGTGAAGCATATCGGAACCTGCATGAATTACGAGGATTTCATGCAGATGGGAGAGAGCTGCTTCAATCTCGTGCTTTCGCCTACCGCAAAGATGGCAGCAGAAAAAATGCAGAAATTGCTCGGTATTCCATTTTTCACATCGTACGTTTCGTATGACCCGGAAGAAATTGAAGCTGTATATCACAGGCTTGAAATGCAGCTCAACATAATGCTGCCTGATTTTTCGTCTTACAAGACCGAAGCAATTCAGTCTATTAAAGTTGCGCAGGAAACTGTCGGAAGTTACCCGATAGCAATAGACTATCAGGCAGTACGAAAGCCCTTTACGCTTGCGAAAGTACTTTTGCAGTACGGTTTTAACGTCCAGATGATTTGTACGGAAAACGGCGTACCTGAATTTGAGAAAGAAGCCTGTCTTGCCGTCATGCAGAAGAATCCGGAGATAAAAATAATCGATGTAATCAGCCATAAAACTGCCTGCTTTGAATTCGAGAACATGAAATGTCTCTGCATCGGCTTTGACTGCGGCTACATGACAAAGTCAAAGCACGTCGTCGTTCAGATGGATGATGAAGGTTTGTACGGCTTTTATGGAATCAAAATGCTGATGAAGCAGGTCCTTTGGGCATTCAAAAATGAAATCGATGTAAACAGCGAAATCAATAATGCAGGTCTTGTCGTATGAGTAAACTGTGTGTCAATTTGCCGCCTTTTGCGCCCGACTATTCTGGCGTTGCCTCGACTTTGTTTGAGCTTGGCGGAATGATCGTGATTCACGATGCTTCCGGCTGTACAGGAAACTACCTGGGATACGATGAACCCCGCTGGCTTGGCTCAAAGGCCCTTGTCTTCTGTTCTGGCCTGCGCCACATGGATGCAATTCTTGGTAACGACGATTTGCTGATTCAGCGCATTGTCAATGCCGTGAATGATACGCACCCGAAGTTTGTCGCCCTGCTTGGAAGCCCTGTCCCGATGGTTATCGGTACGGATTACGAAGGCATTGCCACCGAGCTTGAGGCTCGGACCGGAATCCCCTGCTTCGGTTTTGATACGAAAGGTCTTGCATACTACACAAAAGGCGTTTCGATGGCAATTATAGCGCTTCTGAAGAAATTCTGCCCGAAAAAGGCAGCTGCGGGTGGAACAGCGGCAGCCAAAGAAAGCCATGCCATAAACTTGCTCGGTACGACCCCACTCGATTTCGGGAATACCGACAACGTAAAGCGTTTTGTTTCGCTTTTTCAGTCGAACGGTATAAAAGTCCTGAACAGCTTCGGCATGGAAAATTCGCTTGAAAACATTCGGCTTGCGGCTGACGCCGGGTTGAATCTGGTCGTTTCCGGAAGCGGCTATGAAGCGGCTGTATACATGAAGAAGACCTACGGCATTCCTTTTGTATGTGAAACGCCGGTCGGTGACGGCGGCATTGCTTTGCGACGCATACAGGCTTTTTTCGACGGTGATAGCGACAGTGAAATGCCGGAGCTGAATGGAACGGAAGGTGAACGGATTTTTATTGCCGGCGACCAGGTTATATCAAATTCAATACGCAATTATATGGAAGAACTGAGCCGCGATACCGGAAAGAACGTTTCCGTCCGTGTCGGGACCCTTTTTGACGCGATTCCGGCTTTGCAGCGGAAGAATGACCTCGCGATAAAAGATGAGCTTGAGCTGCGCACGTTTTTGAACAGCGCTGAATGCGACAGGATTGTTGCGGACCCGCTTGTTGAGCAGCTGCTCACCGCAAAAACAAAAGAGAGGGGCGTTCAGTTTTTCGGTCTTCCGCATACGGCTGTCTCAAGCAAAATTTGCTGGGACAAGACAAAGCTGTTTTTATCTGAGGAATTCAAATCGTTTATAACGGAGGTTTTATGAAAAAAATAATGAAAATTGTGGCAGTCCTTGCCGCAGCAGTCTGTATTAGCAGCTGTGCAAAAAAGGCAAACAAAGAAAACGGCGCAGAAAGTGAGAGCGCTGCCGTTCAGACCACGAAAACGCTTGTGGACCACACAGGCTCTGCCGTTACGATTCCTGCTGACCCGCAGCGGGTTGTAATTTCATCGCTTCTTCCGCTTCCCTCGGTTTACTGCCTTTATCTTGGCGGACCGTACAAGCTTGTCGGAATGCACCCGTCTTCAAAGGCTGCCGGGAAGAATTCGTACCTTGCGAAGTTCTATCCCGAAATCAACGACATTGATTCAAGCTTTGTAAAGAATAACGTGGTGAATATCGAACAGCTTCTTGAGCTGAAGCCTGACCTGATTCTCTACAATGCTTCGAACACTGCTGAGAAAGAAATGTTCGATACAGCCGGGATTCCCTGCGTAGGCTTTTCAACGACGATTGCCGGTTACAACACGATCGAAACGTATGCTTCCTGGATTACGCAGCTCGGTGAAATCTTCGGCGACACAGGCCGCTCAAATGAAATCATCGAATACGGCAGGAATGTTGAAAAGATGGTCAAGGAACGTACGTCAAAGCTGACCGATGAGCAGCGCCCTGTCTGCCTGTATCTGTATGCCTGCGAAGAAAACTCAATCACTACGTATGGCGGCAACATGTTCAACCAGTATTGGTGCGAAACGTGCGGCGGTCGCAATGCTTCTTATGAGCTGAATGGCAGCAACTCGCTGAACATGGAGCAAATCTACAACTGGAATCCCGACATGATTTTCTTGACGAATTTCACGCCGGCATTGCCGGAAGATTTGTACACAAACGCAATCGGCGGCTACGACTGGTCTTCGATTACGGCAATTCAGAAAAAGCAGGTCTACAAAAACCCGCTCGGCATGTACCGCTGGGCACCGCCTAGCTCGGACACACCGCTTGCATTGCAGTGGTTCGCCAAGCAGATGCAGCCTGAGCTTTTTGCCGACATTGACATGGACAAGGAAATCATCTCGTATTTCAAGAAGTTCTACGGCGTAGAGCTTACAAACGATAATTTGAAAGCAATTTATAACCCGTCTAGGGCTGCAAGCGGCAAATAGCGCTTGCATAATCAAAGAAGGAGTTTTTTCTTATGAAAAAGATTGTCAAGGCAGTTTCAGTACTTGCTGCCGTATTTATGCTTGCAGGCTGTGCAAAAAAAGCTGAAACAGCTGTTTCTGAAAACAAAACTCATATTGTTGTTGACCATAAAGGCAACGAAGTTGAGCTTCCTGTAAATATTGAACGCGTCGTGATTATTTCGCCGATGCCGCTTCCTTCGATTTACTGCCTTTATATGGGCGGCACTGATAAGCTTGTCGGAATGCACCCGACATCAATGGCAGCTGCTGAAAATTCTTATCTTAAGAATGTTTACCCTGATGTAGTGAATGTGCCTACAGGCTTTGTCAAAAACGGTGCTGTTAATGTTGAAGAGCTTTTGAAGCTCAAGCCTGATGTTGTTTTTTACCTCGCTTCTGACAAAGCGCTTGAAGAAAGTCTTCAGAATGCCGGCATAAAAGGCTTTGCCTTTTCAACTTCAGTTGCAGATTTCAATACAATTGAAACTTATGCAAACTGGATTGGCAAATTCGGCGAAATTTTTGGCGATACGGGAAGGGCTGATTCAATTATCAAGCATGGCCGTGAAGTTGAAAAATTTATAAGTGCGCGGCTTGCCAACCTGAAAGACGAAGAAAAACCTTCTGTGCTTATGCTTTACAACTACGATACATCGGGTATGAAAACTTCTGGCGTGAATTTCTACGGTGATTATTGGATAAACGCGGGCGGTGGCAAAAATGTTGCATGCGAACTGAAAGGTTCACCAGCTATCAGCATGGAACAAGTTTATCAGTGGAACCCGGAATACATTTTTATAACGAATTTCAGCCCGTATCTTCCTGAAGATTTGTACAATAATTCAATCGACGGTTACGACTGGAGTCAGATTGATGCCGTTAAGAATAAGCGCGTTTACAAATTCCCTCTCGGAATGTACCGCTGGTATCCGCCCAGCTCAGACACGCCGCTTGCGCTCAAGTGGATATCTAAGACACTTCATCCGGAACTTTTTGCAGACATGGATATGGACAAAGAAGTAACTGAATATTTCAAAGAATTTTATGGTGCGAATCTTACGGCAGAAGACTTGAACGCTATATTCAATCCTGTGCGGGAAGCAAGCGGCAAATAAGAGCTGAAAAATGGTCATCAACAATAAAAAGTTGCAGAACACGATTATCAGCTTTGCATTTCTGCTTGTGCCTGTTGTTGCGCTGATTTGCCTTGGTGTAGGGCGTTATTCGCTTTCGCCGTGGCAGATTCTGAAATCTTTCGGCGATGCAATTTCAGGCAACACCGGTGACATGATGGCAAAAACCGTCATCTTTAAGGTGCGTCTTCCGCGCATTCTGCTTGCAATTGCAATCGGGGCAGGACTTTCTTGTTCTGGTGCAGCTTTTCAGGGCCTGTTCTCAAACCCGCTCGCCACGCCCGATACGCTCGGCGTTGCAAGCGGCGCTTCGTTCGGTGCGGTCATCGCCATGATGCTGCACTGGAACTTAATAGGCATTCAGCTTTGCGCACTGGTCTGGGGCTTAGTTTCATGCTTCATCACCTATTCAATCAGCAGGATACGCGGAAAGTCCAGCGTGATTATGATTGTGCTGGGCGGTATGGTCGTTTCATCGCTGTTTCAGGCGCTTGTTTCGCTTATGAAATACATGGCAGACCCGGAAGACGAGCTGCCGTCAATCACCTATTGGCTTATGGGCAGCCTTTCAAGCGTGACGTACCGGAGCCTTCTGTTCGGCGTGCCGTGCATTCTTGCAGGTCTTGTGATGATTTATGCCCTGCGCTGGCGGCTCAACATCCTTTCGCTCAACGAAGATGAGGCGCGCTCAATGGGCATGAACATAAAGTTTCTGCGCCTGCTCATAATCATCGCGTCCTCGTTGATTACGGCAAGCTGCGTCAGCATGTGCGGTCAGGTCGGCTGGGTAGGACTTCTGATTCCGCACATTTCGCGCATGCTTATGGGCAGCAACAACAGGACTGTCGTGCCCTTGAGCATCGGGTTCGGCGCAAGCTTTATGGTGATAATCGATACGTTTGCCCGGAGCGCGAGCAGTGCAGAAATACCGCTTTCTATTTTGACGGCAGTAATAGGAGCGCCCTTCTTTATCGGTCTTTTGCGCAAAAGCGGGGGGCTTTCTGCGTAATCAGCATTACAAATGTATTCAAGATATTTGAAGGAAGAAAACATGCAATTTGAAGTAAAAAACGGCTGCTTTACCTATCACAACCATTCGAGGAAAATCCTTGAAAACGTCAATTTTGACGTTAGGTCCGGTGAAATTCTCTGTGTCTTAGGCTCTAACGGTGTGGGCAAGACCACGCTCTTAAAGTGCATGATGGGCTTGCAGAAATGGCATACGGGTGAAACACTGATTAACGGAAAGGATATATCTGAAATTCCAATAAAGGAACTTTGGAAGCGCATATCGTATGTCCCGCAGGCAAAGAACTCGGTATTTTCGTTTACGGCACTGGACATGGTAACGATGGGGCGGAGCGCTCACCTCGGCATGTTCCGCCAGCCGACAAAAAAGGACGAAGAAGTTGCCGTCCAGGCAATGGAAGACTGCGGCATTCTGCGGCTCAAGGACAAGCTCTGCACGCAGATGAGCGGCGGTGAGCTTCAGATGGTACTTATTGCACGCTCTCTTGCAACACATCCTGAAATGCTTGTGCTTGACGAGCCGGAATCGAACCTTGATTTTAAGAATCAGCTGATAATACTGAACCTGATTCAAAAGCTTTCGCAGGAAAAGAACATCAGCGCAATCGTGAACACGCATTTTCCGGCTCACGCCATGAAAATCGGAACAAAGGCCCTTATTCTTAATAAAAATGCGCCGCCGCTTTTCGGGCTGACAAATAAAATCATCAACGAAGAAAACATGCGCCGGACATTCAGCGTACAGGTACAGATTCATGACTTTGACTATGCAAACCGCCACTACAGGAGTGTCGAACCGCTGTATATCGTTGAAGAAGTTTCATGAAAACGCATCACACCCGAAATGCGCTTCCCCTGTCAGCTCATTCCGTCTTTTACAACAAAGCTTCGGTTAGTATTGACAAACTTTCTGCAATGAAGTATCGTCTGTACAAAGGTTAGCATTATCTAACACTAACACATGAGCAGTATATGAGTTTTAACCAGACGGTCATTCATTTTGCAGCCCCGACAATCTGCGGCATAAAACCGGCCAACCTGTTCTCGGTGCGGGAAGACTGCTTTTCTGCCCCGGACTTCATGCGATGGAAGAAAGCCCTTGCAGAACGGGGAATTTCTGCCGATGCCGTCCGGTCCGGCAGGAAGTTTTTCCTTGTCCTTGTCTACAACCTGCGCTGGCTCAGTAAGCTGCTTGCGGACTCCCTCATCAGGCACTACATGGACAGCAAGGGCTATGCAGACTACCTGACAGCACGGAAGACCGTTGTCCGCATTCTTGGCCGGATGCGGAACACCGGAAACTTTCCCCACGAGGTTGGAATCGTGCTGGGCTATCCCGTACGGGACGTAATGGAATTTGAACGGCTCGGAGGACGGAACTGCAAGTACTGCGGCTGCTGGAAGTCCTATTCCGACGTAGAGGCTGCAAAGTGCTGCCAGTGCAGGTTCAGGGAATGCAGCTGTATGTGCAGGAAATGGTTCGATGAAGGGTACCCCCTTTCCAGAATCATCGAAGAATACAAAAAAGCCGTGGAAGCGGCTTAGAGCAAAGAGAGGTTCAATATGAAAGTTGCTGTGATTTATGCAAGCACTACCGGAAACACGGAGGCCATGGCAAACGCTGTCTCGGAGGCGGTAAAAGCCGCCGGAGCAGAGGTCGTCTTTGGAACGGCAGATTCCGCCGACAAGGCCGCCGTGGCTGCCTGCGACGTGATTCTGCTGGGAAGCCCTGCGATGGGTGATGAAGTGCTGGAGGATTCGATGGAAGAATTCTATGCGGGCCTTGAGTCAGACCTGAGCGGAAAGAAAGTCGGCATCTTCGGCTCCTACGACTGGGGCGACGGCAAGTGGCTCCGTGACTGGAAGGACCGCCTTGACAGCGTCGGAGCTGCGGTCACAGGAGAGCCTCTTCAGGTTCACCTGACGCCCGGCGATGCGGAAATCGAACAGTGCAAGGCGTGGGCCGCTGCCGCGATAAAATAGAATTGCGCGTGCGGCGGAAATTGGCGTGACAAGAGGAATCCCCTGGGGAGGGGCTTGTCCCTGGCGTCAGGTCCGCCGCCAGCCATAACCGCCGTGTCCGGGCGGAATATCAGGAGGCATGAAATGAAGAACAGGGATTCAAAGTCTTTCCGCAGCTTCATCATGGGAGCAGTCTCGATGTTCGCCTTCATGATCGGGGACTGGCTTCTGGACGCTGCAGGAGCAGGCGATGCGGAGCTCGGGCTGGTTGCTCACACGAACTGGCCCGGGATGTCCATGTGGCGGTTCGTGGCTTCCTCAGTCATCGCCATCATAGCAATTTATTTTACCTACCTGGGCTGCAGGGAGGCAATCGCCCTCAGCCGTGAGACTTCACAGAACGGCTCTACGGCAGGAAGAATCATGAACGGACTCTACCGCTTCTGCCATGTGACGCTGATTGTTTTCGGTTCCGGCCTGCACATCATCATCTGCATGTTTCCGATGATTTTCAAGACAGTGCTCGCTTCCGGCGGGACGCTGGAGCTTGCCGCTTCCGTTGCAAATAATACGGCATCCCTCATCATCGTCCCCTTCATGATCGTGTACCTCGTGTGCGATCTTGGCGTTTCCGCCGCATGGTATTACATCGTCCTGAAGAAACAGCTGCGCCTGAGCCCTCTCGCACTCCTGTGCTGTCCCCTTTCAACCCTGCTGCTGGACTTCGCACTCAAGGCAATACCCCTCCAGTTCTTCAAGGACTTTACGGTCGCCTTCGAGTCGCTCGGCTGGCTCCTGATGTTCGTAGCCCTTGCAGTCCATACGAAAAGAAGCGCAGCGTGACAAAGCAGGTTACGGTTCCCGACATATACAGCCTTCCTCCCGGCAAAGCATTTGACAGTTCCGCATGCCTTCCCGAAGAAATCGGAAGCCTCAAGCTCCTGAAAAAAGAATGCAGCGGAAAGATAAGCTACTACGACTGGAATCTGCGATTTGTGGATGAAACGTTCGCAAGCAGGGAAGACAACTTCGGCAAGGATGAGATCCAGCTGATTTTCAACCTGAGTCAGCCGATTGAATGGCAGATTGACGGGGGACGGGAGCGTGTCACCATGCTGCCCGGCGAGGTTTGCGTGTTCCGCAACAACAACTACCGAACCTCGATGAACTATGATAAATCCGTCAGTTTCCTGTTCAAGAGCATGCAGATGCCCACGGACTACTTTGAGCAGCTGCTGTCGCGCTACTTCCCTGAAACTCAGATTGAACGCTGCAAGGCCCTTTTCCTTTCGCACGTTACCAAAACCCTCATAACACAGGATATGTACCGCGTCCTTTCCGAGATTGACAGCTCGGAAAAGTTCAGGGAATTCGCAGGCGTATTCGTGGAAGCCAAGATGATAGAGCTCATTGCCCTCGTCCTCTACGGAATTTCCTATAACACGGCGGAAAGCCTGCCCAGGAAGAGCGCGGCCTCCCTGTCCGCCTCCCTGACGGACAGGCAGCGGCTGGAAGCCCTGCGCCAGCAAATTCAGCTGAATCCTTCCGAGGACTATCATGCCTCCGGGCTTGCAGCCGGCCTTTCCATGAGCGAGAGCAAACTGACACGACTGTTCCGCTCCCTGTACGGCATGCCGATTCACCGCTATGTACAGGAACAGCGGCTGGAGAGGGCGGCGACACTTCTTGCGCAAGGCGGCATGAACATTTCGGAGGCGGCCCAGAAAAGCGGCTACACGAACATGAGTTGGTTTTCCAAAGAATTCAGGGAAAAGTTCGGGCTTTCCCCCAAAAAGTTCGCCATGCAGTTCTCCGCTACTTTGCCTGAAAACTGTTAGTTTTTTCCCGCTTTCTGACAGAAAAGCTCCACGGAAGAAGGTATAGTCATGTGTTAGCACAATCTAACCTAATTCAATGGAGGTCCTATGATTTCTTCCGTAGCCCCGTATATGGGGAAATATAAGAAGTACACGGCACTTGCTTCAGTACTGACCACCGTGGGAATCGTTGCAAGCGTTGTCCCCTACTTCTTCCTGTACCAGCTGATTGTTCCGCTCACCCGGCACGAGCTGCCGGACTTTCAGTTCGTCGTCCTGCGTGTCGCGGCTATTTTTACCTGCCTGACAGTCTATGCGCTTGCCTATAGCAAGGGGCTTGCCTTTTCACACATCAGCGCATACAACACACTCAAAAACATCCGCATCTCGCTGAAGGACCGGCTCGAAAAGCAGCCGCTCGGCAATATCCGGGAACTCGGAACCGGACAGATCAAGCGCGTCTTTACCGATGACATTGATCAGATTGAACTTCTGCTCGCCCATGCCATTCCCGAAGGAATCGCAAACCTTACGGTTCCCTGCGTCGTGATCCTTGCGATGTTTTTCGTGGACTGGAGGCTTACGCTCCTGACGCTTGCGGTCCTGCCGTTTGGTGCGTTCGGAATGTACATGATGATGAAGGCCGGTACTTCCCTGATGGGTGCATATTATGAGTCCGCAAAGAAGATGAACAATACGATCATCGAATACGTGAACGGCATGGAGGCGATAAAGGTCTTCAACAAAGACGGAGATTCCTTCCGCCGTTTCGGAGAGGCTGTCCGCGGCTACCGGGATTTTACGCTTGCATGGTACAGGGTATGCTGGCCCTGGATGGCCGTTTACAACAGTACCCTCCCCTGCCTGGCGCTTTTTATGCTGCCGTTCGGCGGGCTGATGGTCCTGAACGGTACGCTCGATCTGAGCCAGCTGGTGCTCGTCCTGTGCATGTCCTTTTCGGTCGGACCTTCGATCCTGCGCGCCCTGAGTTTTGGCGGCAAGATAACGCAGCTGAACTACAAGATTGCCGAGCTTGAAAAAATGATGAACGGCGAGCCGGTTAAGGCAGGAACAAAAGCATTTGAAGGCAAAAACCATGACGTTGCATTCAGGGACGTAAAATTCTCCTATGATAAAAAAGATGCCGTCCTGCACGGCATAACGCTTACCCTCAGGCAGGGGACGACCACCGCGCTCATCGGCGAGTCGGGCAGCGGCAAGTCAACGCTCGCCAGGCTGCTCGTGCATTTCTATGACGTGACGGGCGGTTCCATTTCGATCGGAGGACAGGACATCACCGATATGACGCTTGAAGCCCTGAACAATCAGATTTCGTATGTCGCGCAGGAGCAGTTCCTTTTCAACACATCGCTCTATGAGAACATCCTGATCGGCCGCCCCGACGCAACCCGGGCGGAAGTCCTTGATGCTGCCCGCCGTGCCCAGTGCGACGAGTTCCTGTCCCGCTTCCCCAAGGGGATTGACACGATGGCGGGCGACAGCGGCAAGCAGCTTTCCGGCGGAGAGCGGCAGCGCATATCGCTTGCCCGTGCAATCCTCAAGAACGCCCCGGTCATCGTGCTTGACGAGGCGACTGCGTTCATGGATCCGGAAAACGAGGAGAAGATGAATGCCGCCATCAATGAAATCATAAAAGACAAGACGGTCATCGTGATTGCCCACCGCCTTTCGTCCATAAAGAATGCGGACAAAATCTGCGTACTCAAGGCAGGCAGCGTCATTGCGGAAGGAACGCATGACACGCTGATACAGGATTGCGCAGAATACCAGAAACTATGGAAGGCATCAACGCAGGCCGCAGAATGGAGGATTTCGTAACATGAAAAAACAGAACAGGAACAAATCGATGATTCAGATGATGCACCGGCTTGTCAGCTCGTGCGGAAATTACAAGGCGCAGATCCGGGCGGCGTATGTGCCGGGCTTTTTCAAGGGCGTGTTCATGAAGGCCCCGCTCATGGCCTCGTTTTTCATCATAAGCGGATTCATGGCGGGGACGGTCACGAAGAAGCTCTGCCTTGTTTCCGGCCTCGTGCTTTTGGGCTGCATGGCTGCGCAGGCAGTCCTGCAGAATATCTCGGACAGGCTTCAGAGTGCGGCGGGATTCAAGGTGTTTGCCGACAAGCGCATGCAGCTCGGCGACCACTTCCGCAAGCTTTCGATGGGATACTTTTCGGAGGGAAACATCGGCAGGGTAAGCAGCGTCCTTGCGACGGACATGAACTTCATCGAAGAAAACTGCATGATGGTCCTGGAAGATTTAGTCGGCTTCATGATTTCGCAGGGCCTTATGATATGCTTCATGTTCTACCTTGACTGGCGGCTCGGACTTGTCGCCGTGGCATGCCTTGCCCTGATCATGCTGATGGGAAACCTGATGACGCGGATTTCCGTTTCTCATTCCATGGAAAAACAGGAAGCGAGCCAGGAACTCACGAGCGCGGTCCTTGAGTTCGCGGAAGGAATCGGAATCATCAAGACCTACAATATGCTGGGCGAAAAGTCAAAGGAGATGAACCGGAACTTTGAGGAAAGCTGCGACAAAGCAATCGGGTTTGAAACGGCGTATGCGCCGTGGTGGGCAGGCTTCATGGTGTCGTACGGACTCGGAACGTCCGTAGTCCTGTTCGTCGCGTATCTTTTGACGGCGCGGGGAATCATCAGCATGGAATACATGATGGGAATGATTCTGTTCCTGTTCGACACTTTTGCCGGAATGAAGGCATATTACGGAAACGTCGCCCGCCTGACCGTGACGGACGCATGCCTTGACCGGATAGAGAGCGTCTTTGACGAGGCTGAAATCAGCAATGAGGGAACGGCCCGGCTTCCTGCAGCGGGCAGCACGGTTGACGGGGCAGACGGAAAGGCCCTGCCGGAAATCTCCTACCGGAACGTCAGCTTTTCCTACGGCGACAAAGAGGCCCTGCACGGCATCAGCTTTGACGTGCAGCAGGGGCAGATGTTCGCCCTCGTGGGGCAGAGCGGCGGCGGCAAGTCCACGATTGCCAGCCTGCTCGCCCGCTTCTGGGACGTGAACGCCGGAAGCATACGGATACGGGGACAGGACATCCGGGACGTCCCGCTTTCTGACCTGATGGACAACATCAGCATGGTCTTCCAGCGGGTTTACCTCTTCCAGGATACGATTTTCAACAACATCGCAATGGGAAAGACAAATGCAACCCGCGAAGAAGTAATCGAAGTCGCAAAGAAAGCCCGCTGCTACGACTTCATCATGCAGCTGCCGCAGGGCTTTGACACGGTGATCGGCGAAGGCGGCGCAAGCCTTTCCGGGGGCGAGCAGCAGCGGATTTCGATAGCCCGCTGCATGCTCAAGGACGCTCCCATCGTCATACTGGATGAAGCGACCGCGAGCGTGGACGCGGACAATGAGCACTTCATACAGGAAGCGATTTCCGAGCTGTGCCGGGGCAAGACGCTCATCGTCATAGCCCACCGCCTGAACACCATCCGCAATGCCGACAGGATTCTCGTCATACGGAACGGACGGCTTGCGGAAAGCGGAACGCACGACGAGCTCATGGCAAAAGACGGCGAGTACGCCGCCATGACTCGCAGGCAGACGGCGTAGACTAAAAACCGTTCCGCCGTCCGGCACCATGCTGAACGGCGGACCTCCTACGGCAGCGAGTCTCCTTTCACCGTAACAATGCCGCTTGCTGCCGTCAAATACGATTTCTTCAGCGTATTCCCCTTCGAGCTGTTCGTCTTCAGGACGATGCAGTAGGGTGTGCCGGCAACAAGCGTTACAGGTAAAAAGAATTCCAGCGTTTTTGACACATTCCTGATAAGCCTGTCAACCTTAATCCATTTGGTCTCGTCGGCATCCGGCTCGCCTTTTTCCGTTGCAGGAGCAAAGAAAACACCGCCTTCTTCGCCCGCAATTTTGAGCCGGGAGCCTTCAATCCGAATTGACTTTCCTGCCGTAAACTCGGTCGTCTCCTCGCCCGTGTACAGGTCAGTCATTGTGCCGATAATCGGAGTTGAATCAGACATGACGATCTTCTTGATTCCGAGTGCGGAAACGGCCTTGTTCGTGACTTTCGATGAGGTAAACTTCACCTGAAAACCCGGTATGCTTGCCGTCTCCGGCGTGTCGCCCCTGACCCTTCCGCTCGTGGTAATGTAGAACGTTCCCAGGTCAAACAGGTTCACTGCCTCGCCGCGGCTCAGTGCCTCAAGGATTTCCGCCTTGAAAAGCGACGCCATGTGCTTCGCCATGATTGCGTTCGTGCCCACTTCTTTCTTTTGAATCCGTGCAATCAGGTGGTCAATGTTTACGGTCATGCGGTCAAATTTGGCATAGTATTTGCCGCCCCTGTCAAACGGATTTGCAACGAGCGTAACCGTACCCGTTCCGTCCGAATCAATGTAGTCAATAACAGTTGTATTGCTCATGTTTTTGTCCTCTTCCTTCCCTTTGGGAAAAACTGAAATTACAGGTACTGCCAGAAAGGCAGTACCAGCCAGGTTGACGAGGACACCGCATAAAAGTATAATCAAAATGCTACTTAAGAAAGATGCCTTTACGGGTGTCGGTTCTTTAAGCCCTGATGGAGATTCGTCACAGTCTGCTTCAGGGCTGTTTTTTTATGCCACGCCATCCTTCCGGACGCATGTTAAAAGCCGCGCAATCCTGCCGTTCAGTATCGTGTTCCGTATCCGCGTAGACCGGAAAGCCCTAATGTAATGTACGTATACATTGCTGGCACACTCGAAACCGATCTCGCATGTATCGGAAATTTCCTGCGGACTGTTCAGCTGAAGCCGGTGTACGAACACGAGCGGAGCCATTACATAGGCCGCAAAATGGTTCGCTTCTTCCTCCATCTGCCCGTACGGAATCATGCAGCCTGCTTCCAGATGCCCCAGCTGGATATGGGCAATTTCATGCCAGATGGTAAACTTAATGCGGTTTCTGTCCAGACTGTCATTATAGTAAATGGTATACTTCCCCGCCTTGAAGATGGTAAAGCCGTCCTGAAACCTTGACACGATGAATTCCCTGTCGTTCCCGGCGAATTCCGAGCAGCCGTGAATCTCTACGGCAAGCAGGAGTGCAACCGTAAAGCAGTTCATGGGAAACTGTTTTATTCCCAGGTCCTCAATGAGATTATTCGCCTCTTCTTCAATCCTGTCATAATCGCAACTTTTTAAAATCTTTTTCATTATACTTGTTTTCCTCCAAAAAGAATCCGTGCCAGCCGTTCCTTATCCTCCGCGCTCATGTTAGGGGCGTTGCGGGCGACAAGCTGAAAGACCTGTTCAATCTCGCTGTCCGCTCCCGCCGGCTTTACCTCCTCCGTCCTCCCGCTCAGGTAGTCGGTCGAAGTCCCCAGAGCGTTTGCAATGTTCAGGAGTATCGCCCCTTTCGGCTCACGGTCGCCTTTCAGGTAGTGCGAAACAGCTCCTTCAGTCAGGTTCGTCTTCTGCGCCAGCTCCTTCTGGCTCAGGCCCCGCTCTTTCAAGAGGGCGGCAAACCGCTCTCTGAATGCTCCTTCAGCCATTCTTTCCCCCTTGGTTTTACCCTCCATGCTCACTATATCGGCAAAACTTGTCATTGTCAAGTGTAAATTGTCAAAAATTCAGCTAATACTGTCTTACTTAGCTGAGTAAGAAAGACGTCCCTAGCTAAGTAAGACTGTCTTTCTTAGCTAAGCAAGAATGGCGTTCCTGGCTGAGTAAGAACGACGTTCCTAGCTGAGTAAGAATGGCGTTCTTGGCTAAGTAAGAACGGCATTCCCGATCTAAAGTCCTACTGTTTTGTCAGTTTCTCGTAGAGTTTAAACAATTCTGCCACGCACTCGCTCTCGGTCATCTTCATGCCGAACCCGTAGGCTGCCATCACCGCCTTGTCGTTCTCGCGGTGAGCCTCTACAAGTTCAGGGAACATATACGCTTTGTCACCATAGAGCTGGGCAAGCGTGCAGTCGGCGTATTTTGCCCGAGCATTCAAAATTGATTGTGCAGTCTGCTCAATCGAATATTTCTGCTCATCTGTCCCTGATGGCCATGGAAATGTGTTATAAACATTATTCACTGTATAACTGTAATCACTTTTTAGACGGCAACATATAGCCCGCATCCAAGCATTATGGACATTTGAAGTTAAGACTCCAAAATGGTAAAGCGTACCATTAGGCAGAATTCTCACTTTATCACTACAAATTATGCTTTCATCAAGATATCCTATCGGAATATATTTTCTTCGTTCCGATGAAACTTGCGGAATGACAATATAGCTTCCTTTCGGGAAATTTTCGACATGAAACCGTGTCGGTTTTTCAGCGAGCTTTACAGTAGGTGCACTTGTACTTGCAAGCCTGTAATTGCGCACCGCATCAACCCGCTTCATACATTCCGGTAACTTGAATAGCTCCGATGGCAGGCAATCTCCAAGCCACAAGATATAACGGATTTTGCCATTAATGAATTCCTCCGAACCCATATACTGATGGAAATACTTTTCTGCCTGGGGCTCCTTTTTCAGGAATTTGTCTTTCTCTTCCTGAGTGAAAATATAGTTTCCACCGTCAATAGGCTTATTCCCGATTCCCACTTCAGGCACATCACAAAGCGGAACCTTTACACTCTCGACAAAAGTATTCGATGCATCCAAAAGGTAACCGTTAATATTTTCGACATTCTTATATGTTCCATCTGCGTTGAATAGTTATCGTAAATATGTAAAACCAGCAAAGAGAAATGAGGAATTTGCTCAAAAAATACAATCTGATTTTAAGCTTTATCTTTAATAATCATAGGAGTTTTTTATGAAAGATATAATTGTAAAATATATAAGAAGTAAAACAGCCAGTGCAGTCATTTCTATTAACGGAAAAGAATATGAAGTCAATTCCAGCTTTTCAATTTTAAGTAAAATCTATAATGAAAGTATTCGTTCAGATACCGGGCAATCTGATTGAGGTTGCCGCCGATCCTGCCGTA